>NZ_JAAEDV010000012.1:0-105183 GCF_013345045.1 Gilliamella sp. ESL0250
TGCGTATATTACGCTACACTTTTTTATTCGTCAAGATCTTTTTTTCAAATTTTCGATCTTATTTTTAACTCACTCACCGCCTGCTTGTCGCTGACTGCGTGTCAGTGGATGCGCATTATAGGGGCTTCTTTTTTTTTAGCAAGCAAAAAAGATTAAATATTTATTCGTTAGCGCAATATTCAAACATCAGAAACTTTAATAGTATGATATTTATTAAGATTATAATCAGATAATTTTTTAATCAATTTTTCTACAGACTGATTATAGTTGGTACTCAGTACAATATTTTCAGATGCAGATAAAGGTTTTTGATTCAGAACGTATTTATCATTTAACAAATTATAAACTCTTGTTGCAATCGCATTGCCTGAATCTATAAAGGTAGCTTGAGGAAAAATCATCTGTAATTCTTTTTTAATAAAAGGATAATGCGTACAACCAAGCACTATTGTATCGGGGATTGTTTGTAATTCAAGCCAAGGTTGCATTAATTCTTTCAGTTGTTGCATATCTACAGTACCACCTTGTAATTTATTTTCGGCTATAAGTGCTAATTCTGAGAGGCCTAACAACTGAACAGTACAATGCGTTGCAAATTGCCGGATTAAATCTATTATATACGTTCTTTTAATTGTAGCTTTGGTTGCTAATAACCCTATACATTTATTTTTAGTAAGCAAACTAGCTGGTTTAATCGCAGGTACAACACCAATGATAGGAAACGAAAATTTAGAGCGCAAACTAGGCAAACAGATAGTGCTAGCAGTATTACAGGCAATGACCGCTAAATCAATTGAGTAAAATTGAGTAACAGCTTCAATGACCGAATTTACTCTATTAATTAACAATTCTGACGATTTATCTCCATAAGGAAACATTTCATTATCGAATGCATAAATATAATGTACATTAGGTATTTTATTATAGATTTCATTATAAACAGATAAACCACCAATACCTGAATCAAATACTAAAACTGAAGGAAATTGTTTTGTGATGCTCATTTTTAGCTATAGGTTATTAAATAATAAATTAGAAACGCGCAATATCGTAAATTGATTAAAAATTAAAGCAAGTAATTTTAGCTAAACCACAATGCTGCATTTTTTTCGATAAATTATAAGCTAGACGTCTAGATGGTAAAACTGCTAAAATAAATACATTAAAGTTGAATTTTATATTTCAATCATTATGCAAAATTAATTTAAGGAAAGTATCCATGTCAGAATTTTTATTTACTTCAGAATCTGTTTCAGAAGGTCATCCAGATAAAATTGCCGATCAAATATCTGATGCCGTACTTGATGCAATATTAAAGCAAGACCCAAAAGCGCGTGTTGCTTGTGAAACATATGTAAAAACGGGTATGGCTTTAGTTGGTGGTGAAATCACGACTTCAGCTTGGGTAGATATTGAGGAATTAACTCGAAAAACCATTAATGATATTGGTTATACCAGTTCTGAAATGGGATTTGATGCAAATTCATGTGCGGTGCTGAATGCTATTGGCAAACAATCTCCTGACATCAATCAAGGTGTCGATAGAAAAGATCCACTAGAACAAGGGGCGGGCGACCAAGGCATTATGTTTGGTTATGCGACCAATGAAATGCCAAATTTTATGCCTGCAGCCATAAGTTATGCTCATGATTTAATGCGCCGCCAAGCGGAAGTCAGAAAAAATGGCACACTTCCTTGGTTAAGGCCCGATGCAAAAAGCCAAGTCACATTAATTTACCAAGACGGTCAAATAAAAGGGGTTGATACTATCGTTTTATCTACACAGCATTCAGAAGCCATTGAACAAAAAGCATTACATGAAGCTGTTATGGAAGAAATCATTAAACCTACATTACCAACCGAATGGTTAACTTCAAGGACAAAATACTTTATTAATCCAACTGGACGCTTCGTTATTGGCGGTCCAATGGGAGATTGTGGGTTAACTGGCCGCAAAATTATTGTAGATACTTATGGCGGAGCCGCACATCATGGCGGTGGTGCTTTTTCAGGAAAAGATCCGTCAAAAGTTGACCGTTCAGCAGCTTATGCTGCACGCTATGTTGCCAAAAATATTGTTGCGGCTGGACTTGCTGACAGATGTGAATTACAGATATCTTATGCAATTGGTATTGCCAATCCTACATCAATTTATATTAATACTTTTGGCACTGAAAAAATCGAGCACCATAAAATTGTTTCACTTATCAAAGAATTTTTTGACTTAAGACCTTATGGATTGATTCAGATGCTTGACCTCATTCAGCCAATTTACCAACAAACTGCAAGTTATGGTCATTTTGGGCGAGATATCTTCCCTTGGGAAAAAACCGATAAAGCAGCACTACTTCGAGATGCAGCAGGATTATAAACGCATCCCAATTTATTTACATAATCAGGTAATGGCTTGTTTAAGAACTCACTTAATACAAGCCAATCAACTTCTACATACTCAATATAAAGAACCTAAAATTGTCTATAAGCCCAAAGGTAGCATTGCAGGTAGTGCCTTTTTAATACGTTGGGAAATTCAACTTAATTCAATAATGTTGTTAGAAAATGGTACACATTTTATTGAGGAAGTTGTACCTCATGAATTGGCACATCTAATTGTTTTTAAGGAATTTGGAAAAGTAAAGCCACACGGTAAACAATGGCAATATATTATGTCCAAAATATTAGGCAAAATCCCAACTACAACTCATCATTTTACAGTTCAACGCAATACTTATTTATACAACTGCAAGTGTCAACAACATCACCTAACATCTATAAGACACAATAAAATTCAAAATAATAAAGCTAGTTATTTATGTCGTAAATGCGGTACTATACTCAAACTTAAACGTGCTAATTAATATTAAAATATTATATGTGTAAATTAGATTTCCATTTTTACAAAAGTTCCTTATCGATTGTTATTCTTGGTATTATTCTTTATATTATAGGTAATTTCTTTATACCTTTATATAATGGACTTACCGTTACTCTTATTGAACATGTTCAATCACTCTTTTTATTATTTATGTGCTGCTATACCTATTGTTATGCAAAAAAAATAGCTGAACATTCAGAGCGATATAAATTTTGGATTTGGACAATATTTTGGTGGTTGATGCTTTTTGGTCGGGGAATTAGTTGGGGGCGAGACTTTTTTCCTGAAGTACCGCGTTTTTACTATAAAATTATTGCTAGTTTTTTAATAGCACTTCCAATACTCAGTATATTTTTACCTACAATTCGCCGAGAAATTGTTCGTCGCTACAAATTCGAAAAAATTCCAGTTTGGCATATATTTTTAGCTTTTTTATTCTTGGGTATAGCTGATATTGCAGAACACCGCCGCATTGGCCATGAATTATTAGTTATAACAAGGGATCGAAAAGATTTAATAGAAGAATTAATGGAAATTCCCTGCCTTCTTTGTTTAGCTTTAACGACCTTTTATATGCAAAAAAATGAACAAAAGAAGGAGAATTTATAATGTTAAGCTATCGTCATAGTTATCATGCTGGTAATCATGCGGATGTATTAAAACATATTGTTTTAACATTCTGTATTGAATCATTAAAAGAAAAAGAAAAACCTTTTTTATATTTAGATACACATTCAGGCGCTGGCCGATACCTATTAAAGAGTGAACATGCTGCAAAAACAGGTGAATATTTATTAGGAATTAATTTGATTTGGCAACAATCAAATATCCCTCAATTGCTCAATACCTATATATCGGTACTAAGACGATATAATCCTTTTGATGAATTAAAATATTATCCTGGCTCACCATTAATTGCTAAGCAATTATTACGTGAGCAAGACAAGCTCAATCTCACCGAATTACATCCAACCGATTATCCTTTATTAAAACAAGAATTTAATAAAGATAAACGAACAAGAGTATTACGTGAAGATGGCTTTTCTCAATTAAAATCGAAGTTACCACCAAATTCACGCCGTGGGATAATATTGATCGATCCTTCCTATGAAATAAAAGACGATTATCAAAGAATACCTACAGCACTGTTTGAAGCCTATAAGCGTTTTGCTACTGGTATCTATTTAATTTGGTATCCTGTAGTATCTCGTAGTCAAACGCAAAAAATGATTGATGGCATTGTGAATTTAGGTATTAAACGAATTTCACAGTTTGAGCTAGCAATAAAACCAGACAATAACCAAAAAGGCATGACCGCATCAGGGATGATAGTAATTAACCCACCATGGAAATTACATGAACAAATGAGTATAGTTATGCCATGGCTAAAAACAACGTTAGATAGTGAAAAGACTGGAAGTTTTATTATTAAAGAACTCGTTTCTGAATAGTTTTATTAGTTATCTATTGTCAAAAACTTTCAGGAAAGTATATGTTTCAATAAAAAATCACGGAAAAAAGTGACAAGAAAATAAATAAATCCATAAGATCACAGTCAATAATAACGATAAAAATACAGCTGCTGAACCATAATCCTTCGCTCGGCCAGATAGCTCATGTCTTTCATGGCCGATACGATCAACAACACACTCAATTGCACTATTAATTAACTCGGTGATCATCACAACACCGATCGAACCAAGTAATAAGATGCGTTCATAAATAGAAAAATCAACCAGCATTACAATGACATAAGCCAAACCCAATACAATTAACTCTTGACGAAATGCAGCCTCATGTTTAATGGCTGATTTTAAACCTTTTAAAGAGTATTTCGTCGCATTAAAGATACGAAGTAATCCTGTCGATTTTTTCATTATACTGTCCCTGATTTAAATTATCTTACATAACCATAGTTCATCAAACGTTGAAATCTTCTTTCTAGTAATACAGATAAATCCATACTTTCAAGTTCATCAAGATCACTAAGTAGCTGGGTTTTGAGTGAAACAGATATAGCGGTATAATCTCGGTGAGCCCCACCAAGTGGCTCAGGCACGATTGAATCAATCAAATTTAACTTTAATAAATTATCTGCTGTCATATTCATGGCTTCAGCAGCAACAGGAGCTTTATCAGCACTTTTCCACAAAATAGAAGCACAGCCTTCTGGTGAGATCACAGAATAAGTACTATATTGAAGCATGTTTACTTTATCTGCTACACCAATCGCTAGTGCTCCCCCAGATCCACCTTCACCAATGACTGTACAAATGGTGGGCACTTTAAGGCGTGACATTTCTCTTAAATTACGTGCAATAGCTTCTGCTTGACCCCGTTCTTCAGCACCAATACCAGGATACGCCCCAGGAGTATCAATAAAAGTGATAATTGGTAATTTAAAACGTTCGGCTAATTGCATTAACCGTAAAGCTTTACGATACCCCTCTGGGGCTGGCATACCAAAGTTTCGATAAATCTTCTGTTTAGTTTCACGACCTTTTTGATGACCAATAACTACCACTGTCCGTCCATCGATACGTGCAATGCCACCAACAATTGCTTTATCATCAGCATAAGCCCTATCACCGGCTAATTCATCAAAATCAGTAAAAATTTCTTTTATATAATCCAATGTATAAGGACGATTTGGATGTCTAGCTAGTTGTGCAATTTCCCAAGGGGTTAAATTAGCAAATATTTTTTTTGTTAATTCACGGCTTTTTTTATGTAATTGCTTAATCTCTTTATCTAAATTAATATCTAATTCAACTTGTTGTGAATCAATATTCTTTAAGGAATTAATTTTTGCTTCTAATTCCGCGATCGGCTTTTCAAATTCCAAAAAATTGTTCATAACGTTTGTAATTGCCTCTTAATTCATTCGGTACTTTAAAAAATACACTATTCAATAGTATACTGACTAATTCTGAAGATAAAATTAAACCAATTCTACTATGTAATACTCATTGAAGTCACCTATATTTATATTAATAGGCTTCAACTTTTCCAAAATTTAGCTACATAAACTTAATAGAAGCAGTTTTTTTATTCACCAATGTTAATAATCAAACTGCTATTCATAAGTTTATTTAAATTATTCAAAATCAAATTCAATACGGTCAATACCAAGTAATGTCTTTAACTCAACTATCAAAGCATCTTCAGGAATGATCCTCCATGTCGTGCCAAATTGAATCCTAACAACTAAATCATCTCGATGATAATATAAGTTAACTGGCACACTGCCATGCCGATAAGGTTCAAACAATTGTTGTAAACGCTGCAATATTGCTTGATTTGTTTCGCTTTCAGTTAAAGTAATCGACAATCCTTTTACATATTTAGCTCGAGCATCTTTTAGATCAACAATATCGCGCACTGATATTTTAAAACCACCATTAAAATCATCATTACTAACTTGACCGGTAACAATTAAGATCTTATCTTTTACAAGTAAATGCCCGAAATTATCTAAAGACTCCGCAAAAAGCATACCGTCAATACGCCCAGAACGATCGTCCAAGGTGAACAAACCGATTTTTTTACCTTTTTTAGTAATGCGAACCCGAGCATCAGTAACAATACCAGCAAAAGTAACCATCTTACCCCAACCCGTTGGAGAAGCTTCACTAATTCTCAGTCCTCCGGTATAACGGTTTAATTCTTTTAAATATTGTGTTACTGGATGCCCCGTTAAATAAAGTCCTAACGCTTCACGTTCGCCATCAAGCAAAACTTGATCGGGTAATTCGGGAACTGCAGCATAAGCATGCTCAACTTGTTCAGGCTCTTCCGCCAAAACACCAAACATATCTTCTTGACCAATATCTTGCGCTTTAGCATATTGATCTGCCGCTTGCATTGCATCATTAATGCTATGCAATATAGCCGCTCGATGCGGTCCTAATTTATCAAAAGCTCCTGCCATAGTGAGTTTTTCAAGTACTCGACGATTGATCTTCTTCATATCAGTTCGAGCACAAAGTTCGAAAATATTTTTGAAATATCCCCCACTGTTACGTGCTTCAACAATTGCCTCAATAGGCCCTTCACCGACACCTTTTATAGCTCCAATACCGTAAACAATCTCACCTTTATCATTTACATGAAAGTGATACAGGCCACTATTGATATCAGGAGGATTGACTTTTAACCCCATCCGTAAACATTCATCAACCAAACCAACAATTTTATCAGTATTATCCATATCGGCAGTCATAACCGCAGCCATAAATTCGGCAGGATAGTGAGTTTTTAACCATAAAGTTTGATAAGAAACAAGTGCATAAGCTGCCGAGTGAGATTTATTAAAACCATATCCGGCAAATTTTTCAACCAAATCAAATATTCGCATCGACAGCTCACCATCAACGCCTTGTTTTTCAGCACCTTCTTTAAAAATAGAACGTTGCTTTGCCATCTCTTCAGGTTTTTTCTTACCCATAGCTCGGCGCAATAAATCAGCACCTCCCAGTGTATAACCTGAAAGAGTCTGTGCGATTTGCATAACTTGTTCTTGATATAAAATAATACCATAAGTGGGTTCTAAAATAGGTTTTAATGAGTCGTGTTGGTACTTAATATCAGGGTAAGAAACCTCTTCTCGTCCGTGTTTTCGGTCAATAAAATTGTCGACCATACCTGATTGTAGGGGACCTGGACGGAATAATGCGACTAAAGCGATCATATCCTCAAAACAGTCAGGCTTTAAACGTCTTATTAAATCTTTCATGCCACGGGATTCAAGTTGGAACACCGCTGTAGTTTCAGCTTTTAATAATAATTCGAAAGATTTTTCATCATCTAAAGGAATTCGAGTAATATCGACTTTTTCTTTACCCTCTCGCAGCTGACGTTCATTAATCATTTTGATTGCCCAATCAATAATGGTTAATGTCCGTAAGCCTAGAAAGTCAAATTTCACAAGACCTGCATATTCCACATCATTTTTATCAAATTGAGTAACAGGATGATGGCCTTCTGGATCACAATAAATTGGCGAAAAATCAGTAATCTTAGTTGGTGAGATCACAACACCACCGGCATGCTTACCAGCATTTCGAGTTACACCTTCCAATTGCCGTGCGATGTCGATTAATGATTTGACTTCTTCATTATTATCATATAACTCTTGTAACTGAGGCTCAATTTCAAAAGCTTTGGTTAGTGTCATACCTGGATCTAAAGGTATTAATTTTGAAATACGATCGACAAACCCATAAGGATGCCCAAGCACTCTTCCAACATCTCGGATTACTGCTTTAGCTGCCATGGTACCAAAGGTTATAATTTGAGAAACCGCATCTCGTCCATACATATCAGCGACATGATCAATAACCAGATCGCGTTTTTCCATACAGAAATCAACATCAAAGTCTGGCATTGAAACACGTTCTGGATTTAAAAAACGTTCAAAAAGTAAATCAAACTCAAGTGGATCCAAATCGGTAATTTTCAAAGCATACGCAACTAGCGAGCCAGCACCAGAACCTCGCCCTGGCCCTACTGGAATATCATTATCTTTTGACCATTGTATAAACTCCATGACAATCAGAAAGTAACCAGGAAAACCCATTTGGTTAATTACTGTTAATTCGGTTTCTAAGCGCTCGTCATATTCTGGTCGTCTTTGCTTTCTAATTGCTGGATCAGGAAATAAAAACGCTAGCCTTTCTTCTAACCCTTCACGTGATTTATGCACTAAAAAGTCTTCAGTAGACATATCGCCGGTTGGAAATTTAGGTAGAAAATATTCGCCTAATCGGATAGAAACATTACAGCGTTTAGCTATTTCAACACTATTTTCCAGTGCTTCAGGAATATCAGAAAATAGTTCGCACATTTCCTGTTCTGAACGTAGATATTGCTCTGCCGAATAGTTTTTAGGTCTAGAAGGATCTTCTAGCGTATTACCATCATGAATAGCGACACGAATCTCGTGAGCATCAAAATCAGAAGATTTCAAAAATCGAACATCATTAGTTGCAACAACGGGTAACGAATATTGTTCAGCCAAATTCACAGCTCGATGAATAAATAGCTCTTCATTGGTTCGTTTAGTGCGTACTAATTCAAAATAAAAATGCTTACCAAAATTTTCAAGATAAAAATTAATAGCATTATCAACGATTATTTGATTATTACGAACAATACCGATCCCAATATCACTTTCTCGCCCTGCTAATACAATTAATCCAGCTCGGTGCTCAATTAGCCAGTCATTATCAACAACTGGCAAATCACCGACATATCCTCGCTGATAAGCTTTAGAAATCAACAAAGTAAGATTTTGATATCCTTGATTATTAGCTGCTAAAAGAGTTAAACGATAAATATCATCAGGCATTTGAGAACTTCTAATAGCAAGATCTGCACCAATGATCGGTTTAATACCTTTTGACATTGCTGAACCATAAAACTTAACTAATCCACAAAGATTAGTAAAATCTGTGATCGCAAAAGCCGGCATCTGTAACTTGCTCACTTCATTTACTAATGTGCCAACTTTCGCAATTCCATCAACCATCGAGAAATCACTATGCAAATGAAGATGAATAAATTTAGGTTCCGCCATAATTACCAGAAGTGAAGCTATAAAGTGATTGTGAAATTATAACACAAGCAAGTGGGATATTCTTATTCTCTTTAATTGTTAGTTCAAACTGAGAAAAGATAAAGGTTCTTTTCATGATAAGATTTATAAGTGAAAAATCATTTATTAAAGATATTCCGCCAATAGATATTATCGGCGGATAGCAAGAAATTAGATTTTCTTAAATAATACTGAACCATTGGTTCCACCAAAACCAAAAGAATTACAAAGTGCGTATTCTAAATTCTTAACTTGACGTGCTGTATGCGGAACATAATCAAGATCACAACCCTCATCAGGATTATCAAGGTTAATTGTTGGTGGCACAGCTTGATCACGCAGTGCAAGTACAGTGAAAATAGATTCAACCGCTCCAGCAGCACCCAATAAATGACCTATCATTGATTTAGTTGAACTAACCATAACTTTGTTGGCATTTTCTTTAAAAATACTTTTTACGGCTTCAGTTTCAGCTTTATCGCCAGCAGGTGTCGATGTACCATGAGCATTGATATAGCCAACCTGCTCATGGTTAATGCCTGCATCACGCAGTGCACATTGCATTGCTAAAGCCGCACCACTGCCATCAGCTGGAGGTGAAGTCATATGATAAGCATCACCACTCATACCAAATCCAACCAGTTCAGCATAGATTTTAGCTCCTCGCTTTTTGGCGTGTTCATATTCTTCTAAGAACATAATACCAGCACCATCACCAAGCACAAAACCATCACGATCTTTATCCCATGGACGACTTGCACCTTTAGGATCATCATTATTGGTCGATAATGCACGAGCAGCACCAAAACCACCAATACCAAGTGGAGTACTAGCTTTTTCTCCCCCACCAGCTAACATCGCATCTGCATCACCATAAGCAATCATACGTGCAGCATGACCAATATTGTGCACACCAGAAGAACATGCTGTTGCTATAGTAATACTTGGCCCTTTTAATCCATAAATAATGGATAAATGACCAGCAATCATATTAACAATTGTTGATGGTACAAAAAAAGGACTGATTTTACGCGGTCCACCATTGACTAATGCACTGTGGTTCTCTTCAATCAATCCAAGTCCACCAATACCTGAACCTATAGCACAGCCAATACGTTTTGCGTTTTCTTCCGTGATCTCAATGCCAGCATCTTGCATTGCTTGCATACCCGCAGCGATACCATATTGGATAAAATAATCCATTTTACGCGCATCTTTGCGTGAAATATTATAATCTTCGCCATTAAAGTTTTTAACCATCGCTGCGAAGCGCGTTGCGAAAGGGGCAGTATCAAAGTGCTCTATGAGTTCAACGCCACTTTGTCCAGCTAATAAAGCTTGCCAAGTGGATTCAACTGTATTACCTACAGGAGATATCATGCCCATTCCAGTAACAACAACTCTGCGTTTAGACACATTGTCCTCCAGGAAAGGATTGAAATGAAATTTGAATCATTGAAAATTTTATTTCGAGTTTTCTAAGGATTTATATCAAGTTTTCTTTAGTTTAAAAATTATAAACACAAATACAAACTAGGCGATCATTTGACCGCCTATTATGAAAACTCTGCTAACCTTATTGATTTGCAGTAATATAATCGATTGCTGATTGAACAGTTGTAATTTTTTCAGCTTCTTCATCAGGAATTTCAGTATCAAATTCTTCTTCTAAAGCCATAACTAATTCAACCGTATCAAGAGAGTCAGCGCCAAGATCTTCAATGAAAGAAGATTCGTTTTTAACTTCTTCCTCTTTTACACCAAGTTGCTCAACAATAATTTTCTTAACTCGCTCTTCAATAGTGCTCATACTCTTTTTTTTCCTATAAAAATCGCCGAAAGTGGCGGTGAATGTAAGTTTATAAAATGTTGAAAAAGATGCCAATCATTTTTCAACCCAATTGCTTATTTCTTATTCAAAACATCAAAGTGTTGGCTCATTTTACACTATTCTAGCCAATTACACCATATACATGCCACCATTGACATGTAAAGTTTCACCAGTAATGTAAGATGCTTCATCTGAAACCAAAAAGGCAACCGCATTAGCGATTTCTGTTGGCTCACCTAAACGCCCTGCAGGAACTTGCGCTAATGTTAACGCTTTTTGTTCCTCAGTCAATGCATCAGTCATATCAGTTGCAATAAAACCAGGTGCAACAACATTAACCGTAATACCACGAGATGCCACTTCGCGAGCTAATGATTTACTAAAACCAATTAATCCTGCTTTCGCAGCCGCATAGTTAGCTTGGCCGGCATTCCCCATTGTACCAACTACTGAGCCAATAGTAACAATTCTGCCATGGCGTTTTTTCATCATTGCACGCATTAATGCTTTAGATAAACGAAAAACGGATGTTAAATTAGTATCTAAAATATCTTGCCATTCATCTTCTTTCATTCGCATTAATAAATTATCACGCGTAATACCTGCGTTATTGACTAGAATGTCAATATCACCAAATTCAGCTTTTATTGCACTAATCACAGATTCAATTGATGTTTCATCTGTTACATTTAAAGTAAGGCCTTTTCCATTTTTTCCTAAGTATTGGCCAATCGCTTCAGCACCTTTTTCTGTTGTGGCTGTACCTATAACCGTTGCACCACATGCAACTAATTTTTCTGCTATTGCTTTACCAATTCCTCGACTTGCACCGGTAACTAAAGCAATTTTTCCTGATAGATTCATAACTACCTCTTTTATCCTTTACTTTGTGTTTTCTAATGCCATTTCTAATGATGCTTTATCATTAACTGCCAAACCAGAAAGTGTATCTACAATACGTTTAGTTAAGCCAGTTAACACTTTACCTGGCCCCATTTCAACTAAAAGTGTTACATCTTGTTTTGCTATATATTCAACAGTTTCTGTCCAACGTACAGGGCTATAAAGCTGAGAAATCAATGCCGTTTTGATTTTTTCTGCTGATGTTTCAACTTTAACATCGACATTATTAATAACCGCAAACTTTGGCGTGCTAAATGCTATCTCGTTTAACGTCGTTGCTAATTTATCAGCAGCTGGTTTCATCAATGCGCAGTGTGATGGCACACTGACAGCAAGTGGTAATGCACGTTTTGCACCAGCTTCTTTACATAATGCGCCAGCACGTTCAACGGCTTCTTTATTACCTGCAATAACAACTTGCCCCGGAGAATTAAAATTTACAGGAGCAACTATTTGATCTTGTGCTGCTTGTTCACATGCTTTGCTAATGGATGCGTTATCCAATCCAATAATGGCATACATTGCCCCCGTGCCACTTGGTACTGCTTCTTGCATCAGCTTTCCACGTAATTCAACCAATTTAATTGCATCTTTGAAATCAATCACACCAGCGCAAACTAATGCCGAATATTCACCCAAACTATGACCTGCCATAAAATCAGGTTGAGCACCATTAACACTTTGCCACACTCTAAATATTGCAACAGATGAAGCAAGTAGAGCAGGTTGTGTTTGCCAAGTTTTATTTAACTCTTCTGTTGGACCTTTTTGTACTAAATCCCACAAATCATAAGCAAGCATTTCAGAAGCTTCATCAAATGTGGATTTCACAATCGAGAAATCATCAGCAAAATCTTTTAACATGCCGACAGCTTGTGAGCCTTGTCCTGGAAATACCATTGCAAATTTGGTCATTATTTAAATCCTTGATCATTAAAAATACATCGTAAACTAAAATCTAACTAGCGCAGAACCCCAAACAAATCCACCGCCAAAGGCTTCTAATAAAATTAGGTGACCCCGTTGAATTCGACCATCTCGCACGCCAGCATCTAAAGCACAAGGCACAGAAGCAGCAGAGGTGTTACCCTGCTTATCCAATGTGACAATGACCTTACTCATATCCATATCTAGGCGTTTTGCAGTTGCTGAAATAATTCTTAAATTAGCTTGATGTGGTACTAACCAATCTAAATCAGCTTTGTTAAACGCATTCTCAGTTAAAAGTTCATCAACCAAATTTGAAAGCTCTTTAACCGCCACTTTAAACACTTCATTGCCATGCATGGTCATGTAAACTGGATCATTTATATCACGGCGATCAACATATGGATATTTTAATAAGTCACCATAACGACCATCAGCATGAAGATGTGAAGCAATAATACCCGGCTCTTCTGATGCACCAACAACAACCGCTCCTGCACCATCACCAAAAATGATAATAGTCCCTCGGTCATTTGGATCAACACCACGAGTTAACATGTCTGAACCAATAACTAAGGCATTCTTAATTGTACCACTTTTAATATATTTATCGGCAATATCAAGCGCATAAACAAATCCAGAGCAAGCGGCAGATACATCGAATGCAACAACATCACTAATACCTAATTTCGCTTGTAATTCTGTTGCTGAACTTGGAAATGCATTGGCCGAAGTTGCCGTTGCAACAATAATCATACCAATTTCTTCTTTAGCGATATTGGCCATTTCAATTGCATTTATAGCAGCTTCATAAGCCATACTCGTTACAGTTTCATTTAGCTCTGCAATCCGTCTTTCTTTGATACCAGTACGTGTTGTGATCCATTCATCACTAGTATCGACCATTTTTTCAAGATCTGCATTAGTTCTTATCTGTTTTGGAAGATAACTTCCAGTTCCTAATATCTTTGTATACATCTAATTATTCGCTCTTGGGTAGTGCGGAAGAAAGGCTCATTGCTATCTTCTCAGGTATATTTGTTTGTATAGCCAAAATAGCTTGTTCAATTGCTGCAAAAAATGATTTTTGATTGGCACTACCATGACTTTTGATCACAATACTTCGAAGTCCAAGCAAACAAGCACCATTATATCGTCCAGGTTCCAAATAACCAAAATTTTTTGAGAACTTTCTCTGTAACCATTTACTTAATAGTTTCATTAATAATGAATTATTACCAAGGGACAACTTAAATGAAGACATGAAAATTTTAACTAAGCCTTCGACTGTTTTTAACGTCACATTGCCAACAAAGCCATCACATACTAATACATCTGTTTTGCCGGTTAGAAGCTCATTACCTTCTAAATAGCCGATATAATTAATCTGATCATTTGATTTTAAAATAGAAGCAGCTGCACGTATTTTATCCAATCCTTTGATGTCTTCTTCACCTATATTAAGTAAGGCAACCCGAGGAGTTTCAATTTTTAGTACTGTTTTAGCTAATATTTCACCCATTATGGCAAATTGTACTAGCATATCACTATCACATTCAGCATTAGCACCTAAATCCAGCACCACCGTACTTTGATTATTTAATGCAGGAATAGTGGCAACTAAGGCAGGGCGATCAATGCCGGTTAAAGAGTGCAATAAAAGTTTAGACAACCCCATCAATGCGCCAGTATTGCCAGCACTTACACAGGCTTGAGCCTTGTTATCTTTAACCAGTTCAAGCGCTATTCTCATTGATGATCCTTGACTATGGCGAATCGCATAAGCAGGCTTCATATCATTAGCTATAACGGTAGTCGATTCGGTCAAAATTAACCGCCCCTTTTGCTGATATTGAGAGACAAGTTTTACATTTTCTTTTGACAAAAAAAGACTAATTTCTGCTGGATCGCCCACCAGAAAAATAGAAAGGTTTGGATAACAATTTAGCGCTTGTATTGTAGCAGGAACAACAACACGAGGACCGAAGTCCCCGCTCATAGCATCTAACGCAATGGTTAGATTATCCAAAATGTCACCTGAGGATTTCTAATTAGGTAATAATTATTTAGAAATCACTTTACGACCACGATAATAACCATCTGCGGTTACATGATGACGTAAATGTGTTTTACCTGATTCATCAACTGAGATATTAGCAACAGTTAATGCATCATGAGAACGACGCATACCACGTTTTGCACGAGTTTTACGATTCTGTTGAACAGCCATGGATTTACCCCTTATTCTTTAAACTAACTAAAATTGCAAATGGATTCGGTTTTTCATTCTCACTTGGAATGTCACCAAATACCATATCAGCCTCTGACACTTCGCAGTGTTTACTATCATGTACCGGCGCAATTGGCAACGAAAGAATAATTTCGTCCTCAAGTAACGCTAATATATCTACTTCGCCAAACTCGTTGATTAAAACGGGTTCATAATGTTCCGGTAGCGCCTCTGCTTGAGCATCGCTCTTAACAGGACTAAATTTATTCATCACATGAACTTCAGTGATAAAAGGTTTAAAACAACGTTGACAAACTTGCTCTAACGTCATTTTTGCATCAATTGTAATAATACAAAGCCGTTGCTCATCAAATTCAAAAGACAAGCTGCACTCTAGATCACTTTGCGGACTTTCAACCCTAGTTACACTTTTAGCTGGATAATATCCAATATAATCAAGCCTTTTTTGTGCCGCTTTAATTGGATCAATTGTTAATGGCAATTTATTTTGCATAAAATATGCATGCTACCTTAAAAATTTATGTAGTGTAGCTAAAAACTACACAATGCCGTAAGGCGCGCATATTACCTTTAAATCATGATTTCGTCAATGGGCACAAACAAGATAATTCGTTTTACTCATTGATTATTACCCTAATATTCATTCTGAATATTTTTTTACTTTTGTAAAAAAGTTTCGGTAAAAATAAGATTTACGTCTAAAAACAATAAATATGCTTATCCACCAATTATGGCAGTCGACCAAAGCTATCTTTAACGATTGCACAAAAATCATCAAACGTTTTACTATCTAATAAACGCTTAGTTGATCTTTCTTTGACAAAGTTTACAAATAAATTATAAATGCGCATTGCATTTTCATATTCATCTTTACTGATTGCCAATAAAAAAATAACATGAGCGATTTTATTCTTATCCCATACGATACCTTGTGGAGCTAATATAGTCGTTACTATGGTTTTTTTAGCCAGCAACCCGACAGAGTGGGGAATAGCAATATTTTCACCTAATAGTGTGGACACTATTGACTCTCGTTCAATGACTGACGGATAGAAATCTACATCTACATACCCCGCTTGCTTAAGTTTTTTACAAACATTTTTTAAAAGGTCTTTTTGTGTCATTGATTGTTCAATAATGAAAAAAAACTTTTCATTAAAAAAATGCTCAATAATATAAGGCATTGTTCTATCAATCATTGCCAACCGCCCCAATTGTTCAAGCTGATAAGGCGTCGGAAATGGTGAAATTTTAACTATTTGCTTATTTTTTTCTGTTAAACGAATGGTTGAAACAACAAAATCTTCTTTAATGTTTGCCAGTTGCTCGTATTCTCTATAAGAAAGGATTCGATTTATTTTAATATGTGGAAAATCCCGTTTAATTTTTGATTCAATCATACGCAAAGCTGCATTACCAAGTTCACTTACAAGTAAAATTTGTGCATATCTTTCATGTCCTGCACTATAATTACGCTCTAAGGCTACACCAATATGTACAGCTAAATAACTAATTTCGTCTTCCGTCATTTTGGATTCAGTATATTGTTCAGTGTTAGTAAGCGCAGATAACGTAATATCATAAGCAAAAGGATAATATTGTTTTATCTCCCGTAATAAAGGATTCGTTGTGCGGATTTGATATTTAATTCGCGACAACATTGATGAAATATGAATTAATATATCTTGACGTAACTTTTTATCTTCCCATAAATTATAATGATAAGTATTATTAATATAAGATAATATATGATTAATCAATGCCAAGCTTTTTGACTGATTTGGCGAATCCATAATAGTGCGAGAATAAATCTGAGCACATAAATAATTAAACTCCGCATCAGAAAGCACGCCACCTAAAAAATAGGAAATATCTTCAGATATTTCAGTCACTGCGCTGATAACAGTGGTATTAATTTTATCAACTTGATACTCAAGTAACTCATGCCCTTGGGTAATTCGTGTAATTGAAACAGCACAACTATAAAGTAAATACCCTCGCCCTTCTGCACTCAATTTTAATTCAAAACGTTCAAGTTGATTTCGAAGAATTTTTTCAAGATACTCTAAATCAATATTATTTAAAATCGTTTTGCGCAATCTATTAACTGTAATGAGATCTTCAGCCATATAGCGTTGCCATAAAATATCGGTTAAACATGCACGTATAGACGACTCTTCGCCAATTAGCCGCATGCCATAATAAGGTCGATTTTCGAGAAATAAATTATATTTATCTAAATATTGTTTAACTTCAATAATATCATTTTGCAATGTACTACGGCTTAAAAACCATTCGCCGGCTATATCATCTAACTTTACAGAATTAGATTGAGTTAAAAAAGCAATCAATAAAGCCGAAACTCTTTCTTTACTAGTTCGTGGAACTTGTTCAATCACTTGAGTGATAGGTAATGTGGCATAACGAATAGGATCAGTTACCACAAGTTGGTAACCAATATTTTTGGTATAATCAACTTGGGCGCCATAATCACCTAAAATATCGTTAAGTGCTGAAATATCGGTACGAATTGTGCGAGTAGAAACCGAAAAACGATTGGCTAGCTCTCGTTGAGGTAGTGTTTCGTTTTTTATGGTATCAAATAAATACGCTAATCGCTGATAATAAAAAAGCACTTTAGATGCCATTATTTATCCACTAGTTTTTGTGTAATAGCTAACAGTTGTTTGACATCACTAATACGTGTTGCACCTGTTGCTTTATCAATGATAGAACTATAGATATGTGGAATAATTCTCTTCACACCTGCATCTAAAGCAATTTTTAAGATTGCCTCATAATTGTCTAAGTCAATACCGCCTGTTGGTTCAAGATAGAAATCATGCTCAGCACAACATTTAGCCACATACTCAAATTCATCTTTATGCTTTAAACCGCTCATAGGGAAATATTTTATTGAACTTCCTCCCATATCTTTCAATAAAGCAATTGCGGTTTCAACAGGAACGATAGCTGCTGGCAACTTTGAACTTATAGAACCAGTTGCAATATTCACTAAACCTACTTCCCCCGTTGGCGAAACTAATCCATTAATGATAGTTTCTTTTTGACCTAATAATGCGCGACTTGCCGCAACTCCAGTAAACACTTGATTAACATGTTGTGGCTGAAGCACGGCTGATATCTCTGAAACCATTGTTGATTGATTAGGATCACCCGCACCAAGTCCTACAGAGATAGCATTATCAATAGCTGCTGCATATTTTTTCATATCAGCAATCGCTGCTTTATTATCAGAATAGTTTTTAGATAAAATACCCACAACCACATGGGTTTGCGCAGCTTCATAAATTGCTTTTGCATTGTCTATTGAATTCGCAAGTACATTTAAACAAACACGCTCATTATAATAATTTGGACTCAGTTGCATTATTTTGCTCCTTGAATAATATTTTTAATTTTATTGTAAATAATATCAAGTTGTGCTGATGTCACACTACGCACATCGGCATCGACTTTGCCTTCATTGGCTTTATATTCTCTAAAGTACACTGCAATTTCGCCTTGTTTCATCAGGTCAATCATTTCAATGGCGGTTTTACCTATCACGCTTGCATCAAACACTATTTCTGCGCGCGCAATATCGCGTCCTGCTCCATCCCAAACGACTTTGGCCGATATGCCATCAAGTGTATTTAGACTTTCAATAAATGGTGTCATTTTAGTCACCATCTGTTGTCCTGTTTCCGGTTTGGGGCTGCGAACATAAAGCTCAATAGCTTGAGTTAATCCTAAAATGCCTTCTTTACCTACTTTCATAGGGCGGCCAATACCTTGTGACTGTAGTTTTAACCACTCCACCGCTTGATGACGACCAATGACTAAACCACTAGTTGGTCCTTCAATGGCTTTAGCTCCACTATAAATAACTAAATCAGCACCTTGTTGATAATAAATTTGTAAATCTTCTTCCGCTGCTGCATCAACAATCAATGGAATATTATATTTTTTAGCAATTACAGCCGTTTGTGCGACTGATAACATACTTTTTTGTACACAATGATGTGACTTAACATATAAAATTGCGGCAGTATCTGGATTAATTAGTGATTCAATATGCTCAGGTTTACACTCATTGGCATATCCAGCTTCAACCATAGTCCCACCACCTAAAGCAACCATTGTACCAATTGGTGCACCAAAATTAACGTTATGACCTTTAGGAACAATAATTTCACGAGGAACATATTTGTCTGATGAATGTAAATTAAATAACAGTTCACGATCATCTTTGATAATTAAACCTGCAACCGCTTGTACAATGCCAGCAGAAGCGCACGATACTACTACTGCATTTTCAACTTTGAGTAATTTAGCAATATATTGCCCCGTTTTATCCACCAGATCTTTAATTTCAAAATATTCATTTAGTCCATGTAATACTGTGTCAATCACTTCTGGTCTTGGCGTTGAGACACCTAAAATTGTCATTCGCCCTGACGCATTAATTACCCTTTTTAAGTTATATTTAATGTAAACATCTTTTTCAGTTTGAGATTCTGAGCTCATTTTTACTACCTTCTTCTGTTATTTCAATGCTTATTGAATGTTTTGCAGCATCAGCCACAATCGATGCCAAAGGGATAAACTGCTCACCACTTTTCCTAATTCCACCTTCTGAATCTAATAACGAAACAGCCTGCTGTTTGATATCAAAAATAGTCAAATCCGCATCATAACCAACCGATAAAACGCCTTTATTTTTAAGATGCAAAATCTGTGCCGCATTTTGTGTTACACTATCAATAATTCTTTTTCGACTATAACCAAGGCAGATAAACTTTGTCATCACATTGGCCAAACTAAAAACGGGACCTTGTAGTCGATTTTTAGAATAGATATCAGAACTGATCGTGTTAGGATAAACACCTAAACATTTAGCGCGTTCTGCCACGGCAAAACTGAAACTTTCACCGCCATGACCAATATCCAAAATTACCCCTCGCTCGATTGCTCGTTTGATTGATTCTCGCAGATTATTCTCTTTATCCAAGATCTGATTAGGTTTACCATTAAAACAATGTGTAATAATGTCACCTTTAGTTAACAAATTGGCAATTTCATCAAGCTCTGGGGGATTATTACCAACATGAATCATCAAAGGTAAACCACTATTTTTTTGTATTTCTTTGGCTTTCACTAATGGTTCGATGCCATTGTCACCCACCACACTACGACTCATTCGCACTTTGATACCAATAATAAAATCGGGATACTTAGCTAGTGTTGCATCAAATAAAGGCATATCAATATTTTGTATGTCAGCAAGCTCGTTTTGTCTTAATAGCCCGATTTTAGAAATATTTAAAAAAGAATAAACATGCGTATTAGCTTGCTGAGCTAATTGATAAAACTCATCAGCATCAATAGCCCCAACGCTACCGGCATCCACAACAGCGGTAACACCAGCTTTAACCCCAATCAAATCTGGTTCATCATGATAAATGGGCGAATGAGCAAAACAATGCGTATGAGAATCAATCCATCCTGAACTAACATAATGTTTAGTTTTTAGATCCAAAACACGTCGAGATTGCCCCGTAATAGTATTGGCAATCGCAATAAGCTTGCCTTGCTCAATAGCAATATCGGTGACTGATTCATCAATGAGTTTGGCATTTTTTATAATTAAATCATACATAAGTTATTCCACTCCCTATGTAATTTATTAAATTATATAGGGTAATTAATATTATAGAATTGGGAACAAACCACCAAAAATCATAGCGCCTAAAACAGCCCCACCCGTGATAGGCTTTTTCCATACATAAAAAAGTAATGCTCCCAATAACGAACCGATACCAATAGGAATTGAAGCAACCATAGCAGATAAAATAATCATTGGACCAAGGAATCTTCCTGAAGCATTGCCTGCGCCCATCATAACGTCTGCACCAAAAGTTGAACCTGTACCGCTATTAACTGTAAATTTACGGATCAAAATAATCATTAAACCAATTAGCATTCCCAATACTAAACCAGTAATTAATGCAACAAAAAAGTTTTCAACAGGTAATGTATAGCCACCGGCGAGTAATAACGCAGGTACACCTAGTCCAATACCGGTTTGTAGTGCACCACCAATATCCAATATACCAACTAATGAACCTTCAATAACGCGGGCAAATAAAAAGCTAGCACCAAAGGCCGCAACAGCACCATAATCACCAGTCGTCATACCTGATTTAAGCATGGCAACGAATGCGATTTCGTTAAATGCGCCAATACCATACACATAAAAAGTATGCGTTCCTGCAAAAATACCGGCAGATAGCAGTCCACAAATAATAGGGAATGACCAATCACCATACCAAAAACTTTTATTGATTATTGCTTGTGTATTCATAATGTGTTCCCTATTTATTTACACCAATAAGATAGACCATCCCTAAATGAGTTAATCATCTTCATATCAAAACCACGGAAATATCCACTTATTACAAAGAGAATAATGACAGCCGCTAACATGATTTTCATCACACGATTCCAGCCACTATCATCTACGCCTTTTCCAATCAATATACCTAATACTAATCCAGGCACCGCATTGCCCATAATCAACTGCGCAAGCCCACCAAATAACGTGCCCCAAAAGCCACTACGACGCCCTGCATCTAATGCAGCTAACCAAAAAATAACAGGCATCACAGTTGCAACCAGTAAATTTGCCGCTGGAACAAGTACTTTAGTTGCAGTAATTTTTAGCGAATCGGGAATCACTGACGTAGTTGTATTTAAAAACAATACAACAATCACGCCGGTAAATGCGCAAGCAAATGCCATTTTTTTAGGATCATGCAAAGTTTCAGCAAGATGACGATTTTTTATCATCAATAAAGCAGCCCCCCAGTTTGGAATAATTCGATGATCGACATCTTGGGTGAAAGAGCCGGCAGCAACTGATGAAGCCCATGCATTAAAAAAGAACCCTAAACCAAATGAAAAGTGCGCCGCAGGATCACCTTCACACGCGTTAAGCTCACCTAATGTACGAAACGCTCCCATACCTTGATACGTTGGCGCATGAAACATTCGAGCAGCCCCTGTACCAACCCCAAAACCACAAAGTCCACCGATGATAATAGACTTAAATGCAATAATTAAGATTTCCATAACTTCCCTTTCACATTATGTTATTCAGTGAGAAATTTAATATCACTTAAATCAACAAAAGTTACATTAACAGACACATCAAGTGTGATTTCATAAAAAGTCTTTTTTCTTGGCAAAAAAACAAACAAAAAACGTTCTATGGTTGTCTTTTCTATTGCTGATACAACTTGAATATCAATCGGATCAATTCGCAACATAATATTATTGGTATTTTTAAATACCTCTTTCTGAACCTGACTTAACGCAATAGAAAATGCTTGCTGTTTAGCATCACCATGACCTTTAACTCTTACAAGTATCTGCTCTTTTTTTTTCATGCTGATTTTCCGCTTATGAGCGTGGATATTTTTTCAGAAATGCTTTTGCAACACGTTGCCCTAGCTCTTCTGTGTCCATAAAGCCAAAACCGAGAACTTTACACCCATCATTGATGGCTGTTTCGCCCTCTTCAATTGATCGCATACCATGCCGTTGTGAATAACCATATTTATTTTGTGCCGTAATAGCACCAGCTCCACCACTACCGCAAAAAGAAAGCCCTAAATCGGCATTTTCGCTATTCATTACATCGCCTAGCTTCATATCTGCTGCCATACCAGAAATGACAATTGCACGACACCCCTCTACAGAATTAATGCCTTCTGCAATTTTTTGCCCTTTTCCCATTCTATCGCCAATAACAATGACTACGTCAGCCATAATATTTCTCCTATTAATTATTGTTTTTTACTTGTCTAATAAACTTTTAATTTGCTTTAGCAACTTCATAATGAACTGCCAATAAATACGATTCCTCTATCGGTAAATTATCAAATAAATTCACTGTCTTGCGTGCGAGCGCTAAAGATTCTTCTGAAAGCTCATCAAATAATGCAGGGTCAACTTCAGGTAATTTTTCTAACGTTTTTGCCCGCTCAACCATTGCTTTTACATGTGAAAACAGCATCGCTTTTTGAACATCATTTTGAGTAATTTGATGCTGTGCTAACCAGCTATTGATAAGGTTAATGGTTTGTTTTGTGACTAACTCTGGTTCAAGATTATCTTCAATCATTCGAAATTTTATTTGAGTCATAGCAAATACTCATCTCTTATTGTTTTGAATTAGATGTTTTAAGCGTAAATCAAACAAGAGGTAATGTGGATAGAGAATTTTTCCATCAGCAAGAGGAAATTTGTTATAAAATGAGTTAAACGCATTAACAAATTGGGAGTGTGGTTATCAATACAAGGGGGTATTAGTTATAATCCATATTCAATTTTGTGAGTTAGATCATAAAATTCGATCCTGATAAATATATTAAATAAAAATTATTGCTATAAATTTCTTAATTAGATGATGTGTAGGGAAACGCCAATTTGTTGACACTTGATAATTAAAATAAACTTCTAAAAATTCATAAGGTGCTTTATACAAAAGTGTTTTATGCAGTTTAACCATATAATAAACGTTAATAAATCACCAAAACTTTTGTTTTATTTATTTTTAATCTTTGAATATTTGCTGATTATGCCGCATATCCATTAAAGTGCGCATCACTTTTTCTGTTTTACCATTTTTTTGAAGTATTTTTTTAAAAAATTAATTTATAATATTTTTATTGTACTGCTTTAACAAATAGATGTTTGTCTATACCTTAATATTCGTATCCGTTATCTCAATAGGCACATTCAATGGCGTAAAGACATTGGGATAATGCTGCGTTTTGTAGAAACTGTACCGAGCTAAATTGTGATTTATTTGGATAAATACTCGCAGCTGTCGTAAAAAATCATCAATACCGACGAATAAACATTCTATAGTATGCTATCTTCTTTCATTTGTAAGTAACGGTGAATTTTTCGTCTCTACCTATAACATTTTTCCCCGATAGGTTTTGTTATAGTATTTAACTAAATTGATGACGGTTATTTTCTTTATGATGTCATAGCCCTCTCTTGCTAGTGATAAGATGTTAGTTATGTATTTTATGTATATTCATTAGCGTTACTCCTCAAATTACTGTAAATAGTGCGAGTAATTCCTACAGATGATGCCATTATTCAAAGAGCATAATGCCTATTTCTTTAACTTTTATTTTACTCATAGAGATGAACGATAGTTGCGTTTATATCGAGAATGATGATAACGGTAAACTGAGGATGTTAAAAAAGAACTGTTTATTTTCTGCAAAAAACACTCTGATAGGTTATTAATATTATTTAATTCTTATGTTTATATTTTAAACAAAATCAATCCATTATGCGGTAATTATTTTTTTAACTCAGCCAAATTCCAGATATCTTGTATTTTTGTTATTATGCTCTTTACGTTCAAATCGTTTTATTATTGCTCACAATACTTATGAATTATTGAGTGATGAATATTTAGCTTTATTGCTTTTTCATCATACTTAATATCGCATTTATTCAAGTATGACTTCGAAACACTCTAATTGTGCCGGTTCTAAGTAAATATCACTGCTATTTGGTCGGTTATTCGTATTACGGTGGGTATGCTTAAAGTGTTCAGAATTAACCCAAGCTTCAAAATCAGCCTTAGATTGCCACTCAGTAAATGAAGAAAATAGTGTATAATTTTCTTCTGTTTTTCCTTGTAAAAAGTAAAAACGGTTAAACCCTTTCATTTCTTTCAGATGGCTATCACGATTTCGCCATATTTCAATAAATGTATCTTCGCGACCCCGTTTAATTTTAAAACGGTTCATTACAATATACATACCAATCTCCTTTTATAGTTTTAAGCATAGCAAAAAAATAGCACGCCATGCGTGCTATTTTGTAAATTAAACCTAATGAGACTATTGATTCTCTTCAGCAGAGTTTAGTAATTCAGCTAAATTAGCAGTTGCTTCTTCCGCTGAAATTGTTGTTTGAACCTCATCAGTTGATGGCATTGCGCGTTTACGTAAGCGTTCTTTATGGTAAGCATAACCCGTACCAGCTGGAATTAATCGACCTACAATTACGTTTTCTTTTAAACCACGTAATTCGTCATTTTTACCAGCCACAGCTGCTTCGGTTAAGACGCGAGTTGTTTCTTGGAACGAAGCCGCAGAAATAAACGACTCAGTCGTTAGTGATGCTTTAGTAATACCAAGTAAATCGTGTAAATAAACAATTGGTTCTTTACCTTGCGCTTCAAGTTCACGGTTGATAATCTTCAAACGTGAAACTTCAAGTTGTTCACCTTCAAGTAGGCGTGAGCCACCCGGATGAATAACCGTTGCTTTACGTAACATTTGGCGTACGATAACTTCAATGTGTTTATCGTTAATTTTTACACCTTGTAGACGATAAACTTCTTGAACTTCGTTAACAATATATCGAGTTACCGCATTAACGCCACGTAGACGTAAAATATCATGCGCAGATTCAGGACCATCAGAAATCACATCACCACGGCCAACTTGTTCGCCTTCAAACACGTTAAGTTGACGCCATTTTGGAATCATCTCTTCATATGGTTCACTACCATCTAATGGCGTGATAATTAAGCGACGTTTACCTTTTGTCTCTTTACCGAATGAAATGATACCGTCAATTTCAGCCAAGATAGCCGGTTCTTTTGGCTTACGTGCTTCAAATAAATCAGCAACACGAGGTAAACCACCGGTGATATCTTTGGTACCAACAGATGCTTGTGGAATACGAGCAAGTGTATCACCAATATTGATTTCAGCACCATCTTCTAACTGTACTAATGCTTTACCAGGTAAAAAGTATTGCGCAAGCATTTCTGTACCAGCAAGATAGATATCATCACCTTTAGCATCAACAATTTTGATGGCTGGACGTAAATCTTTACCTACACCTGTACGTTCTGCTACATCTAATATTGCAATAGATGATAAACCAGTTAATTCATCAGTTTGACGAGTAATAGTTTGACCATCAACCATATCCACAAAACGAACAAAACCTTTAGTTTCAGAGATAACTGGCATAGTATGTGGATCCCAGTTAGCCACTGTTTCACCCGCATCAACCGCAACACCATTACCTTTACTTAAAATCGAACCATAAGGCACTTTGTAGGTTTCTTTCATTCGACCTAAGTCATCAATAATGGTTAATTCAGCATTACGTGAGGTAATTACCAGTTTCTTGTCTGGGTTAGTTACAAATTTAGCATTAGTTAATTTAATGCTACCTTTGTTTTTAACTTGAACACTTGATTCAGCAGCCGCTCGCGATGCCGCACCACCAATGTGGAACGTACGCATGGTTAACTGTGTACCTGGCTCACCGATTGATTGCGCCGCAATAACACCGATCGCTTCACCTTTATTGACCAAGTGACCGCGTGCTAAGTCACGACCATAACATTTTGCACACACACCAAAATCAGTATCACACGAAACCACTGAACGCACTTTAACGCTATCAACAGATTCTGCTTCAAGTAAGTCACATTTACTTTCATCAAGCAATGTGTTACGTGGGATTAAGATATCTGCACTACCAGGTTTTAATACATCTTCAGCCGCGACTCGACCTAACACTCGTTCACGAAGTGGCTCTTTAACATCACCGCCTTCAATAACAGGTGTCATCACCACACCCTCTAAGGTGCCACAGTCATCTTCAATCACCACTAAATCTTGTGCCACATCAACTAAACGTCGAGTTAAATAACCTGAGTTCGCTGTTTTTAAAGCAGTATCCGCAAGACCTTTACGCGCACCATGCGTAGAGATAAAGTATTGAAGTACGTTTAATCCTTCACGGAAGTTCGCAGTGATAGGCGTTTCGATAATCGAACCATCTGGTTTTGCCATCAAGCCACGCATACCAGCAAGCTGACGAATCTGTGCTGCAGAACCACGCGCACCAGAGTCGGCCATCATGTAAATGCTATTGAAAGAAGATTGAACTTCTTCTTCGCCTTCACGGTTAATTACTTTTTCAGTTGATAAGTTATCCATCATCGCTTTAGCAACGCGTTCATTAGCGGCAGCCCAAATATCGATAACTTTGTTATAACGTTCACCTGCAGTTACTAAACCAGATTGGAATTGCTCTTGAATTTCAGCAACTTCGATTTCAGCTTCGTTGATGATTTGTGATTTCTTCGCTGGAATTTCCATATCATCAATACCAACTGATACACCTGAACGCGCCGCATAAGCAAATCCAGTGTACATGATTTGGTCAGCTAAAATAACCGTATCTTTCATGCCTAACTGGCGATAACAGATATTTAAAATTTTAGAAATCGCTTTTTTACCCAAAGGTTGATTGATAACAGAGAAGCTCATTCCTTTTGGCATAATTAACCATAAAATTGCACGACCAACCGTTGTATCAACAACCGAGGTAGTATCTTCCCACTCGCCTACACTGTTACGTTGGCTTTCAGTAATACGGACTTTAACCTTGGCATGCAATTCAACTAGACCTAAGCGATATAGCTTTTCAGCTTCTTTAGGACCGGTTAATATCATGCCTTCACCTTTGGCATTGACTTTATCACGAGTCATATAGTAAAGACCTAAAACCACGTCCTGTGAAGGAACGATAATAGGCTCACCACTTGCCGGTGAAAGAATATTGTTGGTTGACATCATTAACGCACGAGCTTCTAATTGTGCTTCTAACGTTAATGGAACGTGAACCGCCATCTGGTCACCATCGAAGTCAGCATTAAACGCTGCACAAACTAATGGGTGTAATTGAATGGCTTTACCTTCAATTAGAATCGGCTCAAATGCTTGAATACCTAATCTATGCAATGTTGGTGCACGGTTTAGTAATACTGGATGTTCACGGATAACTTCATCTAAGATATCCCATACAATTGCATCTTCACGCTCAACCATTTTCTTCGCTGCTTTAATGGTTGTTGCATAACCTCGACGCTCTAATTTACCGTAAATAAATGGTTTGAATAATTCAAGAGCCATCTTCTTCGGTAAACCACACTGATGCAAATGTAAGTATGGACCTACAGTAATTACAGAACGACCAGAATAGTCAACACGTTTACCTAATAAGTTTTGACGGAAACGACCTTGCTTACCTTTAATCATATCAGCAAGTGACTTCAATGGACGTTTGTTTGAACCAGTAATTGCACGACCACGACGACCATTATCTAATAACGCATCGACAGATTCTTGTAACATACGTTTTTCATTACGTACAATGATATCCGGTGCAGCCAAGTCCAATAAACGTTTTAAACGGTTATTACGATTAATAACTCGACGATAAAGATCATTTAGATCTGATGTTGCAAAACGTCCGCCATCAAGTGGAACCAATGGGCGTAAATCTGGTGGCAACACAGGTAATACGTTCAGAATCATCCATTCAGGTTTATTTTCTGATTGAATAAATGCTTCAATAATCTTAATACGTTTGGTCAGCTTTTTACGCTTAGTTTCAGAATTAGTGGTAGCGAGTTCATCACGTAGTGCTTCACATTCTGCTTGCACATCAATATTACGTAATAACTCTTGGATAGCTTCTGCCCCCATGCGAGCATCAAATTCGTCACCAAACTCTTCTAACGCATCTAAATATTGTTCTTCAGTTAAAATCTGACCACGTTCAAGGTTCGTCATACCACCATCAAGAACCATAAATGATTCAAAATAAAGCACTCGCTCAATATCGCGAAGAGGCATATCAAGTAATAAACCGATACGAGATGGTAATGATTTTAAAAACCAGATATGGGCAGTTGGTGATGCTAGTTCAATGTGCCCCATACGTTCACGACGTACTTTAGCTTGAGTTACTTCAACTCCACATTTTTCACAAATTACACCACGGTGTTTTAAACGTTTATATTTTCCACATAAACACTCATAATCCTTTACTGGTCCAAAAATACGCGCACAAAACAATCCATCGCGCTCAGGTTTGAACGTACGATAATTGATTGTTTCAGGTTTTTTAACTTCACCAAAAGACCATGAACGAATCATATCAGGAGAAGCAAGGCCTATCTTGATAGCATCAAAATCTTCTGTTTTTGTTTGTGCTTTTAGAAACTTTAGTAAGTCTTTCACAATTGACTCCTATGGAGTTAAACCAATTAGATAACTTATTATTGCTAATAAGTTATCCCTATAAATAGAAATCATTTAAGTTAGCAAAAATTATTCTTCATCTAACTCGATATTAATACCTAGCGAACGGATCTCCTTTAATAGTACATTAAATGATTCTGGGATCGCAGGCTCCATACGATGATCACCATCTACAATATTTTTATACATCTTAGTACGGCCGTTTACGTCATCTGATTTAACGGTTAACATTTCTTGTAAGGTATAAGCTGCACCATATGCTTCAAGTGCCCATACTTCCATCTCACCAAAACGTTGACCACCAAATTGAGCTTTACCGCCCAATGGTTGTTGAGTAACCAGACTATATGAACCAGTAGAGCGGGCATGCATTTTGTCATCAACTAAGTGATTCAATTTAAGCATGTACATATAACCTACAGTAACAGGACGTTCAAATTGTTCACCTGTACGACCATCATACAACGTAATTTGACCAGAAGTTGGCAAATCACCCAGCTCTAGTAAGGCTTTAATTTCTTGCTCTTTGGCACCATCAAACACTGGTGTTGCTAGTGGCATACCATTACGCAAGTTTTGCGCTAAATTCATGACTTCTTGATCAGTAAATTCTGCTACATTAACTTTTTGTGCAGCCCCTAAGCCAAGATCATACGCTTTTTGAATAAACTCACGTAATTTAGCTAACTCTTGCTGTTCTTTTAACATCGCATCAATCTTTTGACCAATACCTTTAGCAGCCATACCCAAGTGAGTTTCTAGGATCTGTCCAATATTCATACGAGACGGAACACCTAGTGGATTTAATACGATATCAACAGGACGACCTTTGTCATCATATGGCATATCTTCAATTGGGTTAATTTTAGAGATAACCCCTTTGTTACCATGACGACCAGCCATCTTATCACCTGGCTGAATTTGACGTTTAACCGCTAAGTAAACTTTAACAATTTTGAGCACACCCGGTTGTAAATCATCACCTTGTGTGATCTTCATGCGTTTAGCTTCAAGTTTTTTATTAAATTCAGCTTTGATTTCTTCGTGCTGTTCAGCAAGCTGTTCTAATTGAGCTTGTTTATCTTCATTTGCAATACCGATTGTTAACCATTTTTCACGCGGTAAAGCATCTAATTTATCAGCTTTGATTCCACCTGAAATCAGTACATCACGAATACGAGCAAACAATGCAGCTTCTAAGATTTTAAGTTCTTCAGTTAAATCTTTTCTTGCCTGTTTAAGTTGCATCTCTTCGATTTCAAGCGCACGTTTATCTTTTTGTACACCGTCACGAGTAAACACTTGAACATCAATAACTGTACCTGAAACACCATTCGGTACGCGCAATGAAGTATCTTTAACATCAGATGCTTTTTCACCAAAAATTGCACGAAGCAATTTTTCTTCTGGCGTTAATTGTGTTTCACCTTTAGGAGTTACTTTACCGACCAGAATATCGCCACCTTGAACTTCAGCACCGATATAAACAATACCTGATTCATCAAGTTTAGATAATGCTGCTTCACCAACATTTGGAATATCCGCAGTAATCTCTTCTGCGCCTAACTTCGTATCACGAGAAATACAAGATAATTCTTGAATATGGATTGATGTAAAACGGTCATCTTGTACCACTTTTTCAGAAACTAAAATAGAATCCTCAAAGTTGTAACCATTCCATGGCATGAAAGCCACTCGCATGTTTTGACCTAATGCCAATTCACCTAAGTCAGTTGATGGACCATCGGCAAGCACATCGCCACGTTCAACTTTCTCGCCTAATTCCACACATGGAATTTGATTGATACAAGTGTTTTGGTTAGAACGGGTGTATTTAGTTAAGTTATAAATATCAATACCGGTTTCACCCGCATATATTTCATCAGCGTTAACATTAACCACAATACGTGAAGCATCAACATATTGAACTGTACCACCACGGCGAGCAACAGCCGTTACCCCTGAGTCAACAGCCACTGCACGTTCCATTCCCGTTCCAACAAACGGTTTTTCCGCTTTTAACGTTGGTACTGCCTGACGTTGCATGTTCGCACCCATTAAGGCACGGTTCGCATCATCATGTTCAAGGAATGGAATTAATGATGCACCAACTGATACGATTTGCTGGGTTGATACGTCCATATAATGAACTTGTTCTGGACTATACAAGCCTGATTCACCATTTAAACGACAAGTTACTAAATCTTCTTTAAAACGGCCATCTTCATCAAGGTTTGAGTTTGCCTGAGCGATTACAAATTCACTTTCATCAATCGCTGATAAATAATTAATTTCGTCAGTTACGACACCATCAATCACTCGACGGTATGGTGTTTCTAAAAATCCATACTCATTGGTACGAGCATAAACCGCTAATGAGTTAATTAAACCGATATTTGGGCCTTCAGGCGTTTCGATTGGACATACACGACCATAATGCGTTGGATGTACGTCACGTACTTCGAACCCTGCTCGTTCACGCGTTAAACCACCTGGACCTAATGCTGAAATACGACGTTTATGCGTAATTTCAGATAATGGATTGTTTTGATCCATAAATTGAGATAGCTGACTTGAGCCAAAAAATTCACGAATCGCTGCTGAAATTGGTTTAGCATTAATCATATCTTGTGGCATTAGTGAATCAAGATCACCTAAAGATAAGCGCTCTTTCACTGCTCGCTCAACACGAACTAAACCAATACGGAATTGGTTTTCTGCCATTTCGCCAACACTACGAATACGACGATTACCTAAATGGTCGATATCATCGACTTCACCGTGACCGTTACGAATAGCGATTAATTTTTTCATTACGTCAACGATATCATCTTTCGTTAAAACGCTTTCGCCTTCAATATCATCACGCCCTAAAGAACGGTTGAACTTCATACGCCCAACAGCGGATAAATCATAACGTTCGTCAGAGAAGAATAAATTATCAAATAGCCCTTCAGCGGCTTCTTTTGTTGGCGGTTCACCCGGACGCATCATGCGATAAATTTCAACTAACGCACCTAGTCGATCACGAGTTGAATCCACATTTAATGTTTCAGAAATAAATGCACCATGATCTAAATCATTGGTGAATAAGGTTTCTATTTTTTTATATCCAGCATTGGTTAATTGAAGTAATAGCTCTAATGAGATTGGTGTATTAGCAAAAGCAATAACCTCTCCCGTAGCTTCGTCAACATAATTTTTAGCAAGAACTTTATTAACGATATATTCAACTGGTACATCAATTTTGCTAACTTTGTCTTTTTCTAATTCACGAATGTGACGAGCTGTAATACGTCGGCCTTTTTCAGCATAAATTTTACCTTTTGATTCAATATCAAATAGCGCTGTATCGCCACGTAAACGCTCTGGAACAAGATCCATCTTTAACTTAGATTTGCTAACTTCAAAAATAGTTTTTTCAAAGAAGATATCTAAAATTTCTTCTGTTTCATAACCTAACGCACGCAAAATAATTGTTGCTGGAAGTTTACGACGACGGTCAATACGAGCAAAAAGATTATCTTTTGGATCAAATTCAAAATCAAGCCAAGAGCCACGATAAGGAATAATTCGAGCATTATATAAAACTTTACCAGAAGAGTGTGTTTTACCTTTATCACTATCAAAGAACACACCAGGACTACGATGTAATTGTGATACGATTACACGCTCTGTACCGTTAATCACAAATGTACCATTATCCGTCATTAAAGGGATTTCACCCATGTAGACATCTTGCTCTTTAATATCTTTAACTGTTCCTTCTGGCGCATCTTTATCATAAATAACTAAACGTAATTTTACGCGCAACGGTGCTGAGTAAGTGATCCCTCTAATTTGACATTCTTTAACATCAAACACAGGTTCGCCCATCTTAAAGCTCACGTATTGCAACTCAGCGTTACCACTATAACTTTTTATCGGAAATATTGAACGGAACGCAGCTTCTAAGCCATATTGACCCTCTGGATCTTGCTCAATAAATTTCTGGAACGAATCAAGTTGAATAGAAAGAAGATACGGTATATCCAAGACTTGTGGACGCTTACCAAAATTCTTACGAATTCGTTTTTTCTCGGTATAAGAGTAAACCATTAGTTCCTCAACTTGCTTATCTGCTATTCTAGCATGATTAAATATTCATCAGGCGTACTATCGCTAACTGATGGCACCTGACACCTCATCGAAAATATCTATAAATATCAATTGATTAGGCTTAATAAATATACTATTTCTATATTACTTTTATTGATAATCTTCAAATAAAATTCTTTAACTTATTATAGCGCAAAAAGGCTGGAGGTATAAAACCCCCAGCCATTTATCGTATTATCGATAAACTTATTTAAGTTCGACAACTGCACCAGATTCTTCAAGTGCCTTTTTAAGTTCATCTGCATCAGCTTTGCTAACGCCTTCTTTAACTGTTGCTGGAGCTGATTCAACAAGATCTTTAGCTTCTTTTAAGCCTAAACCTGTTGCACCACGAACAGCTTTGATAACAGCTACTTTATTAGCACCAACATCTTTTAAGATTACATCAAATTCAGTTTTTTCTTCTGCTGCTTCAGCTGGACCTGCTGCTGCAACTGCAACTGCTGCGGCTGCAGAAACGCCAAATTTTTCTTCCATCATTGATACAAGCTCAACAACGTCCATAACAGACATTTCAGCAACTGCATCTAAAATTTGTTCTTTAGTGATAGACATAATATAGTTTCCTAAATTTACATTTTTTTAATTGATAATATTCATAATCAAACTGACAATTAAGCAGCTTCTTTTTGATCACGAACCGCCGCAAGAGTGCGAACCAATTTGCCAGCTGCGGCTTCTTTCATGGTTGACATCAAGCGAGCTAATGCTTCTTCATAAGTAGGTAATGTTGCTAAGCGATCAATGTTCGCTGCAGTAATTAACTCACCTTCAAAGGCTGCGGCTTTAATCTCAAATTTGTCATTTTCTTTCGCAAACGCCTTAAAAAGACGCGCTGCAGCACCTGGGTGCTCATTTGAAAATGCAATTAGAGTTGGACCAACAAACGTATCTTTTAAACACTCGTATTGAGTACCCTCAACAATACGGCGCAATAGCGTATTACGAACAACACGCATATAAACACCCGCTTCACGAGCAGATTTACGTAATGCAGTCATTTTTTCTACAGTCACGCCACGAGAATCAGCGACAACTGCAGATAGCGCACCTTTGGCGATTTCATTAACTTCAGCAACAATTTCTTGTTTATTTTGAAGATTTAGTGCCATTGGTATTGCTCCTGGATTATACTAGGCAAAAGCCTAGACTAATTTTCACTAGCTACAAATGTAACTAGCACAACCACGATGAGCAGAATCCTTCTATATATATCTTATCAGGTTCTGTCACCGTCTACGTAGGAAAATTAAGTAGTTAAACTTCAACCACACCTACGGTCTTGGACGGGGTCTGGTTAAGGCCAGACACCAACCGATTTCTTTGTTTAACGATAAAAATGATTAAACAGTTGCATTTAATGTTGCTTGATCAATAGCAACACCAGCGCCCATTGTAGTTGAAAGACTCACTTTCTTAACAAATACACCTTTAGAAGATGCTGGTTTTGCACGTTTTAACGCAACAAGTAATGCTTCTAAATTTTCTTTAAGCTTATCTGCATCAAAATCAGCTTTACCGATAGTTGTATGGATAATACCATTTTTATCATTACGGTAACGAATCTGACCCGCTTTAGCATTTTTTACAGCTTCAGCAACGTTAGGGGTAACAGTCCCAACTTTAGGATTTGGCATTAAACCGCGCGGTCCTAAAATTTGACCTAATTGACCAACAACACGCATAGCGTCAGGTGATGCAATAACAACATCAAAATCCATTTCGCCTTTTTTAATTTGATCAGCAAGATCGTCCATACCTACTAATTCAGCACCCGCTTCTTTAGCTGCTTCTGCATTTGCGCCTTGAGTAAAGACAGCAACGCGCACACTGCGTCCAGTACCATGTGGCAGTACAATTGCACCACGAACATTTTGGTCTGATTTACGTGAATCAATACCTAAATTAACGGCAACGTCAACACTTTCTGTAAATTTAGCGGTAGCGAGTTCTTTTAATAACGCGATAGCTTCATTAATTTCATATTGCTTAGTCGCATTCACTTTTTCGCGGATAAGTTTAGCTTTCTTAGATAATTTAGCCATTGATTAACCCTCCACTTCCAAACCCATTGAACGAGCTGTTCCTTCAATAGAACGCATCATCGTTTCAATGGTAGCACCATTCATATCTGCAGCTTTTAATTCAGCGATTTCGCGAATTTGCGCACTTGTCACTTTACCTACTTTCTTCTTGTTAGGTTCGCCTGAACCAGATTTGATTTTAGCGGCTTTCTTTAATAAAACTGCAGCTGGAGGCGTTTTAGTTACAAATGTAAATGAACGGTCTGAATATACTGTAATTACAACAGGGATTGGTAATCCTTTTTCCATGCTTTCTGTTTTTGCATTAAACGCTTTACAGAATTCCATGATATTAACACCATGTTGACCAAGAGCTGGACCAACTGGTGGACTAGGATTCGCTGCACCAGCTGCAACTTGCAACTTGATGTAAGCTTGTACTTTTTTTGCCATTTTTAGTTTCCTTTGCTCGGGTGCAAACGCCTCTATTAATAATAACTATTAATAAATAGACAGCTCCCCTAAGTTAAATGAGGGCAAGATTATCCTATAACCCAAATAAAAAAGCAAGATTTATTTAAGAATGGATAAATTAAAAGCAAGGCTAATACCTTGCTTTTAGTCTTAATACCAATAATGTTAAAGAACGTTAACTGCGTTAAGCTCTTTGAATGCAAGTTCTAAACGAGCAATTAAAGAATCTTGACCTTTGCGTAGCCATACACGTGGATCGTAGTATTTTTTATTTGGAGCATCAATACCTTCTGGATTGCCTAATTGACCTTGTAAATATGCCTCATTTGCTTTGTAGTAATCTAAAACACCTGCCCAGTTAGCCCATTGGGTATCTGTATCAATATTCATTTTGATTACACCATAACTGACTGCTTCAGCAATTTCTTCTGGCGTTGAACCTGAACCGCCATGGAAAACAAAATTCAATGATTTTGCAGGTAAGTTAAACTTTTCTGATACATATTTTTGTGAGTTATCTAGAATTTTTGGTGTTAATTTAACATTACCTGGTTTATAAACACCATGCACATTACCAAATGACGCAGCAATAGTAAAACGAGGACTAATAGCACTTAAACGCTCATAAGCATAAGCCACATCTTCTGGTTGAGTATAAAGCGCTGAGCTATCCATATGACTATTATCAACACCATCTTCTTCGCCGCCAGTACATCCTAATTCTAACTCCAATGTCATTTTCATTGCAGACATACGAGCAAGATATTGACAACAAATATCAATGTTATCTTTTAGTGACTCTTCTGAAAGATCAATCATATGGGAAGAAAACAGTGGTTTACCTGTTTTTGCAAAGTGCGTTTCACCAGCGTCAAGTAATCCATCCACCCATGGTAGTAATTTTTTAGCACAATGATCAGTATGTACAATAACTGGCACACCATACTTTTCAGCCATAAGGTGAACATGTTTTGCACCAGAAATCGCACCTAAGACTGCACATTCTTGTCCTTCAAGTTTTAGGCCTTTACCTGCAATAAACTGAGCGCCACCATTTGAAAATTGAACAATGACTGGTGATCCAACTTTAGCAGCAGTTTCAATAACCGCATTGATTGTATTTGTATCAACACAGTTTACTGCTGGTAATGCAAAGTTATTATCACGAGCGATTTGAAACACTTTTTGAACATCATCACCAGTCACAACACCAGGTTTAACAACATCAGAAATCTTAGTAGCCATTTTATTACCTATAAATTTATTTAAAAAAATTAAAGGATGAGTAATTGACTCATCCTTTTACTGAACTTAAATACTACGCTTTCGCTCTCGCTTCCAACATTGCAACAGCAGGTAGCTTTTTACCTTCAACAAACTCAAGGAAAGCACCGCCACCAGTTGAAATATAAGAAATCTTGTCTTCAATACCAAATAGATCAATTGCAGCTAATGTATCACCACCACCAGCGATTGAAAATCCTTCGCTATCAGCAATCGCTTTGGCAACAATTTCAGTTCCACGACGGAAGTTAGCAAATTCAAAAACACCGACAGGGCCATTCCATAAAATGGTTTTTGCATTTTTGATGATATTTGCTAATACCTCTGCCGATTTATCACCTAAATCAAGAATTTGTTCATTTTCTTTAACATCTTGAACTGATTTTTCAGTAGCTACTGCTGTTTCACTAAATTCAGTTGCAACACGCACATCGGTTGGAACTGGAATTTCACAATTAGCCATTAATTTTTTAGCTTCTGGGATTAAGTCTGCTTCATAAAGAGATTTACCTACATTATAACCTTCTGCGGCAATAAAGGTGTTCGCAATACCACCGCCCACAATAATTTGGTCAGCAATTTTTGATAGCGAATCAAGCACAGTTAATTTAGTTGATACTTTTGAACCAGCAACAATCGCAACCATTGGGCGAGCAGGATTATCAAGGGCTTTACCTAAAGCATCAAGTTCTGCCGCTAGTAATGGTCCGGCACAAGCAACTGGAGCAAATTTACCCGCACCATGAGTAGATGCCTGAGCGCGGTGAGCAGTACCAAATGCATCCATCACATAAATATCACAAAGAGCTGCATATTTTTTAGATAAAGTTTCATCATCTTTGCTTTCACCAACATTAAAACGGACGTTTTCAAGAACAACTAATTCACCTTCTTTAACATCAACACCATCTAGGTAATCTTTTACTAAGCGAACAGGGAATGACACATGCTCTTTTAAATAATCAACAACAGGTTGTAAAGAGAAATCTGGGTTATATTCGCCTTCTGTTGGTCGACCGATATGAGAGGTAACCATTACCTTAGCACCTTTTTTGATGGCATCTTCAATAGTAGGTAATGATGCTTTGATACGCGCATCGGAAGTGACCTTACCATTTTTAACCGGCACATTAAGATCTGAGCGAATGAATAAACGTTTTCCTTTTAGATCAAGATCTTGCATTCTAATAATAGACATGATACTTCCTCTTATAAAATAGAATAAAAATAAAACTTTCGATATTCTAACATAAAATTTCTTTTTAGGTTATAGGCTTTATTGGTCGAATAGTAAACATTTATTATAGAGATAAAAATTACCGATCATATTTTTTATGCAACAGCATTGACAAAAGAGAGAAAATCAGGCATATTTTGCCACCTTATTAATATGTAATTTTTATACAAACTTGGGAGTTGACTTTGGCTAATATCAAATCAGCTAAGAAACGTGCGGTTCAATCCGAAAAACGTCGTAAACATAATGCTAGTAACCGTTCAATGATGCGTACTTATATTAAAAAAGTTTACGCCGCTGTTGCAGCTGGTGATAAACAAACAGCTGAAGTAGCATTCAAAGACATGCAAGCAGTTGTTGACCGTCAAGCGGCTCGTGGCTTAATCCACAAAAATAAAGCAGCACGTCATAAAGCGAATTTAATTAAACACATTAAAGCATTAGCTTAATAGTTTTATCTGTTAACTATCATAGTTAAAGAAAATGACAAAAAGTGGTGTAAGCCACTTTTTTTATTTGTATACTAACTGTTTATGCAATGTTAATAAAATAATAGAAGAGAGTCTATTGTGGTTCAGCGTGATTATGTGAGAAAAAAGAGCCAACCTAAAAAAAATAAGTCACGAAACAAGCCTAATTTGATGATATTCTTGGCGATTATTGTCATTATTCTATTTTCCGCGATTCTCTATTTTGTTGTAAATAATGCCCCTAAAAAAAATGTTAAACCACCAAAAGCAAAAACTCAGCCTCCAGTGATAACATTACCCGAACAACCCCAAGAGCGTTGGACATATCTTAAAGAATTAGAAACGCCTAATGCAAACTATGGTTCCACATCAAGTTCAATTGCTAGAGAAAGACAACAAATCTTAGATAGCTTTGTCAATAGCACTCGTACAATTACACCTTCCTCGCAAGAAAATACAGCGACGAAAAATCAGTCATCAAATGCCACATCACAAACTATGACTAAATGGCTACTACAATGTGGCGCATTTAAGGATAAATCCAATGCTGATACACTAAAAGCTAAACTTGCAATGACAGGCTTTAGTGGCAATATATCTCCAGGTCAATTATATCGAGTCACAGTAGGGCCATATAGCAGTAAACAAGAAGCAAATAAGGTATTAAACTCATTAAATAGTAATGGGATTAATGATTGTGTTATTTCTAACTAGAAAAAAGACAATGAAAGCACTTCAGCAAATACAACTTTTTACGAAAATGTTATGGACTCGTATTAACCAAGATCGTCTAACAACCTCTTCTGCAGGACTTGCTTATACGACGGTACTTGCACTAGTACCACTCATTACCGTTATTTTTTCTTTATTGTCTGCGTTTCCAATGTTTAATGAAATTAGTCATTCATTAAAACAATTAATTTATAATAATCTTGTCCCTACCGCCAGTGATACTATCCAAAATTATCTAGAACAATTTATCACCAATACTAAACAAATGACATTTGTTGGCATAATAGGGTTGATTGTGACCTCACTATTGCTTATCAACTCAATTAATACAGCACTTAATCATATCTGGAAAACCAAACGAAAACGCGCTTTCATGTACAATCTAACTATGTATTGGACGATACTAACCTTAGGTCCTATTTTAGTTGGATCTAGTGTGGCCGTAAGCTCTTACATCTTTTCAATGCAATGGCTATCAACGGCAGCAACGGGTAATATACTACTTAATTGTTTACCATTTTTCATTTCTGTGGTTGGATTTTGGTTACTCTATAGCATTATTCCTACCGAATCTGTACCTTTTAAAGAATCAATGATTGGTGCTATTATCGCTGCAATATTATTTGAATTAGGTAAACGAGCATTTGCGTTATATGTTACTTCATTCCCTACTTATCAAATCATTTACGGTGTAGTATCATCCATTCCCATTATGTTAGTTTGGATCTACTTTTCTTGGTGTATTGTTTTGTTCGGTGCCGAGTTTGCAGCAACCTTAACTGACTATAATCGACGAAAAAAGCCTGTTGTTGATAATCCCCCTTTACCGGAGTAATTAATTTATGATCGCCTTAATTCAACGAGTAAAACAAGCAAGTGTTGCAGTAGATAATAACATTATTGGACAGATTAATCAGGGGTTGCTGATTTTACTCGGTGTTGAGCAAGATGATGATGAACAAAAAGCAATTCGTTTATGTGAAAAAGTAATAGGCTATCGCATTTTCAGTGATAATGACGGAAAAATGAATCTAAATGTGAACCAAGCTAATGGCGAAGTATTAGTTGTGTCTCAATTCACTTTAGCTGCCGATACCAAAAAAGGGATGCGCCCAAGTTTTACTAAAGGCGCTAAACCTGATGAAGCAAAAAGACTTTATCAGTTTTTTGTCAAGCAATGTCAACAAAAAATAACCACTCAAACGGGTGAATTTGCCGCCGACATGCAAGTATCATTAATTAATGATGGTCCTGTGACATTTTGGTTACAAGTTTGATTCTATAACTGAAAAGGCATTCTGATCATCTGTCATCAATTATTGCAATTTTTTATACCCACTATTGGTTACATTCAGAAATCCTATTTATCAAGCCTATCAGCATAGTTCAGCCTTAATAGCCAATAATAATATTATCAATATTATTATTGGCTATTAAGTTATCCGCTAAACTTATCACATCCGACAATAATGAGATAGAAAAAAGCAGTGGATGAATTAATCATCAATGGTCAAATTACGGGTGGTCAAATCATATGGTGTTAATTGATAAACATAATAATTAAGCCAATTACTAAATAATAGATAAGCATGGCTACGCCACGTTGCTTTTGGCTCAACATCGGGGTTATTATCAGGAAAATAATTATACGGGATATCTGGATTAATACCTGCCTTCAAGTCACGAAAATATTCATTAGCTAATGTAAATGAATCATATTCAGGATGCCCTGTCACAAAAGCCATACGTTTATCAGGAGTTGCCATTAAGTAAGGCCCTGTAATATCAGACGTTGCTAAAATGGATAAATCTGTGTAACTTCTAATTTTATCAATTGGGAAATCAGCATAACGCGAATGAGGTGCTAAAAAGGTATCATCAAAACCACGCGTTAAAATAGCATTAGGTTGAACAATTTGATGCTGATAAACACCTGATAACTTATGTGCTCGAGTGAATTTAGGTAAATCGTATAAGACATTTAATGCAGCTTGAACCGCCCAGCAAACAAACATAGTTGAGGTGACATGATCTTTTGCCCAAGCAATAATTTCGGTTAATTTAGGCCAATATACAACATCTGAAAAAGCCACTTTTCCTAGTGGAGCACCGGTTATAATTAGTCCATCAAAATTCTGTTCACGAATATCATCAAAATCACAATAAAAACTGTTTAAATGTTCAACGGGTGTATTTTTTGACTCACGTTGATCAATACGCAATAACTGAATATCAACTTGTAAAGATGAATTAGAAAGTAAGCGTAAAAATTGATTTTCAGTCTCTATTTTTTTAGGCATGAGGTTTAGAAAAAGAAGCTTTAGTGGACGAATTTCTTGATTATTAGCTCGTGATGAGGTCATAACAAATACATTTTCATTACGTAACACATCAACAGCGGGTAATGAGTCAGGAATACAAATAGGCATAACAAAAGCTCCTAAAAACGATAAATTAGTTTTAACACAAAATAGACGTCTAGAAATCCATATAGCTAAATATAGTGCCTTTTAGTTTATTTGTCGAGATTTTTTATTTAACAAAATCATTATAATAATCAGATTAAAAACAGGTGCATAATCCAAAGAAAGTGATCATTACCCCACACGCTAAAATGCAAATAATAGCTAAGTTTATGAGCTAAAAAGTGCGCGTATCAGTCCGCCATGTATCAGCAGTCAACGCCTCACCAAAATAGCTATTTATCAATTTTTGGGTAATATCACTTAATGGTGAAGCCAATACTTCAGCAGTATTGCCAGACTCAACAAGATCACCATTGTGCATAACTAAAATATCATCACTAATATGTTTCATCATACCAATATCTTGTGTTACATAGACATAAGAAATATTTTGTTGAGCTTGTAATGACAGCATTAAATTAACAATTTGCGAGCGCATCGAAATATCTAACGCGGCCAAAGCCTCATCAAGAATAATGACCTTAGGCTTTAAAATTAGAGCTCTTGCTAATGCTACACGTTGCTTTTGACCTGCTGCCATCACAGAAGGATAATAAGAGGCATGCTCAGGCAATAATCCAACTTGCTTTAATACACTACTAATTAGCTTTTCACGCTCATGAGCATCATAATTGGTATTATATTTAAGTGGAATTTCTAACAATTGTCCAATACGCAGCCTTGGATCAAATGAACTTTCAACATGCTGAAAAATCATTCGAATCAGTTGACAACGATGACTATAATCGCCGTATTCAACTTTATTACCAGCAATCCAGATATCACCACTATCGGGTTTTATCATACCAACTAACATTTTAGCCAAGGTCGATTTTCCTGATCCATTCTGCCCAATAATCGCCAAAGTCTTACCTTCATTTAATGAAAATGATATTGGATTAACCGCATTAATTTGTAAATGGCCAAAAAGCCCTTTAGCTATTTTAAATTGCTTTGATAAGTTACGTACTTTTAATATTGGATTCATTTTTATGCCTATTATTTATGGTAACTCATCAATATTTAACGGAAAATGGCAAGCAACAGAACGATCTTTTATCGGTAGTAATTCAGGTGCTTGAATACATTTTTTTTGTGCATAAGGACATCGTGGTCCTAATCGACAGCCTATTGGTAAATGCTCCAATGATGGAATCACACCGGGTAAGGTATTTAACGGACTTTTATGTGGCATTGCTTTGCCAAAATCAGGGATTGCATAAATCAGCGCCTGAGTATAAGGATGATAAGGTGATTTAATTAAATCTTCGCTATTAGCAACTTCAACGGTTTGTCCACAATATAGGACATTGATACGGTCAGTCCATCTGGTTACCATTTGCAAATCATGGCTGATAAGCAAGATAGTAGTCCCCATATTTTGATTCATACTAGCGAGCAACCTAAAAATTTGTGCTTCGGTAGTGGCTTCCATTGCATTGGTTGGTTCATCAGCAATAAGTAGCTTTGGCTGATTAGCCAACGCAATAGCTATCATGACTTTCTGACATTCGCCTTCGGTTAATTCAAATGGATAGGACTTTAATATCTCCTTATGATTCTTAATTCCTACCCGATGCAATAACTCAATCGCTCGATGTGTACGCCAAAATAATCGCTGCCACCAATGCCCTTTAAATGTTCTTCTTGGAATTGCACTGATTAACTGTTGCCCAACTTTCATAGAGGGATCTAAACAAGATTGTGGTTCTTGAAATATCATCGAGATATTGGCACTAATCACTTTTCGGCGTTGTCTCGGCGTGAGTTTAAGTAAATCAATATCATTAAAATAAATACGATCGGCTGAAATCTTCCAGTTATGATTAGTTACCCCTAAAATAGCTTTAGCGATAAGGCTTTTTCCTGAGCCTGATTCACCAACCAAGCCTCGTATTTCACCTTCTGACAACTTCAAATTAACCCGATCAATTGCACGCAAAAGACCCTCTGGCGTAATAAACTCAATAGTTAAATTTCGAATATCTAATAATGCCATAATTAAGTTCCTGCTCGCCGGCCATATAATCCAAAGTTGAATAAATACACCAAAATAATTGTAGCTGAAACTGCAATTCCTGGAGATAAAAAGGCCAAATAATTAATAGCAATGATATCTTTCATTTGAAACATCATCATTCCCAAATCCGGTCGGGAAACATCATTAGCAAAGCCTAAAAAAGTTATTGTAGTAACTGACAAAATAACCGATCCAAATAAGGAAACAATTTCGGTCAAATAAATAGGTAAAATGTTAGGTAGAATATAATGATTTAAAATTGAAAACGAAGATAGTCCATCAAGTCTATAGGCCGTAATATACGTTTTATTCCATTCGTTGATAACACGTTGATGAATATTGTAAATAAAGCGTGGGGAATAAGATAACCCAATCACCAATAACATATTGGTAATATCATCTTTTAATAATAAGCTAATCACAATCACACCAAGTAACGGCGGTACAACCATACAGAATTTAAAAACAAACAATACAAAAGGGCGTATAAATGATATAAAAAACATTAAATAATTAATTACCCCACCAATGGCAACCACATAAAATACTGCTTTTAATGTCATTGACATGGTTGAACGATAACCAATTAACAAATAATTAAAAATATCTTGTCCTTTCGCGTTAGTACCGAGTATATGATTGATATCACCACTAGACCACCAAGCAGGTGGCAATAAAGCTGGGTAACTAGGGTTTAAATGAGCATGAAAAAACCATTGAGTTGATAAGGCTACAAATGTAATCGCCAATATGCCATAAAAGCCAACAATTAAGTAAAGATTGCTGTGCAACCGACTAAAGCTTAACTTTAGACCTTTTATTAACCTAGCTAGCCTAGACATAATGTTCCTTATGACGCAAAGGATAAATAACAACTGCCGAAATTTCACCTAATAGCGCTAATAAACTGATAACAGTGCCACAAGCTAGAATGGCAATAGAAATAATAAAATAATTGTGATGGTGATAAGCAATCATCACCCATTGCCCTAGCCCTACTCGATTAAATAAAATTTCAATAACCATAGTTGAAAACAACAGTGTTGTCGTATTATACGTCAATTGTGGAATGGTCGCAGGAATAGCATTAGGTAATAAGTGCCGACGTAAAATTTTAAATGGTGATCGTTCTCGAATAATTGCCATTTTGATAAAATTTTGCCGGGCGGTACTTTTTACATTTTGACTGACTAATTGAATAGTCATAATGCTTGGTTGAATGGCTAAAATCATGATCGGCAAAAGCAAATAGTGAAGCTGCTCAAATAATACCTGCCATTGAAATGTCTTTGATGAAACAAAAATATCCAATAACGAAGTACCGGCAACTGCTGGTGACACATCGAAATTCATCGATATCGACCAAGTTGGTGATAACCAATACATGACGATAATTACAAACATAACAATAGGACAAGAATATAATAATAAAGATCCTAAGCGAATCGTACTATTTAACCAAGTAAAATTACTAAGCCCAAGAAAAATACCCAAAGGTAATCCAATCAGTAAAGCAACAAATAACGCGAGAATACAAAGTTCAAATGTAGCCAATAATGTATGAAAAAACGGGACGGTTTCACCAGTTAATAATCTGAATTGGCCTTGTAGCAACTGCTTAAAAAAAACACTGTAGGCATCAATAAAACTTAGGTTGTTAAAGTTAAACGCTGAATGAGGGGTAAAATAGACTAAACAAAAGCTAATCTGAGCCAACACGCAGATAATAAACAAAAACGTGACTATTTTTTTGAAAATATAGATAATCATTGTTTATCTTTATCGATATTATAAGTAAATAAAACACGGCGACATAATCACATCACCGCGTTTTAATCTATTTATTGGTTATCCGGAATCACCGGTTTACTTGCTGCGGCATAAGCATGATCTTGAGCACTTAGGCCACCGGCATTACCTTTACCTTCAAAACGATAATTTAACTCTTCGCGTGATTTTATGGCAATAGCAGAAGTCACATATTCTGGCGCGGGTGCTTTAGTCATTACTGAAGAAGAATAACCTATTGATTGTGAATTAGTAATGACCAAATCAATATTCTGACTATTTTGCTGACTACCTTGAAAATCTTCTTTAGCATCAATCAATGACGAACTTTTTGATGCATCATCCACAATAACAGCGTCATTTAGGCTCGCTTCATTTTTAACAATGACAGGAAGTAAAAGTGAAGGGATGACAGGTACCACAATATTTGGTTCGTCATTCGTTATTTGACTGTAATCAACAGCAACTCGACCTAAGGCTAATTCTAATGACGCAGCAGCAAATGGTAACGGCATTGGCGACTGTTTTAGGTCGACATTACGAACACGGCGTTTATTATTACGTTGACCATTCATTCGTAAATGTCTTGACGCACGGCGTTGACGCTTCGGTTGAGATTCCGAAATAATAGTGTCTTTAGAGGGTTCAGAGACAATAATTGGTAATAACAAAGAAGGAATAATAACTCTTTCTTGTTCAACTTGCATCGTAGTATCAGCATTTTTGACACGAACACTTTTAGTTAAAGCGCGTTGTTGGCGTCTTGGTTTCGCTTCACGTTGCTTCGGTTGTACCGCTTCACCCGCAACTCTATCTGACTTAATATTATTTTCTGAGTTTGACAAATGAGTATTTGCATTATTATTTTGTTTAGCTCGGCGATTATTTCGACTTGACTCTTTGCTCTCCTCTGTAGAGCCTACAGTATTGCCTGCTACATTATTGTTTCTGCTATTGCGTTGACGTCGATTGTTGGAACGTTGATTATCTCGTCTTTTTACCGTTTTGGGTTTAACCTCTGGTTGAGGTTCTGGTTTTTCTGTCACAAACAATTTACGTAGCTTACCAAAGAATCCACTAAACAAACTGCCTGATTTTTTCGTTTTTGGCTCGACTTTTTCTTTTGGCGCTACACATGCTTCAACTTTAGGACCTGATAATACGGCTTGTTCAACAATAACTTCCACAGCTTGCTGTTCATCTTCCTCTTCTTCAAGTTCACGAATCAGTTTTGGAAGATTATAACTTAGTACATCCGTTTCTTCGCCTCTACGCTTACGAATCACTTTATAAAGCGGTGTTTCCATCTCTTCATCACCGGCAATCACAATTTTGACATCAGGATGCATGCTTTCAATATTAGTGATAGCGCGACGTTTTTCATTGAGTAAATAGCTTGCTATTGGTACTGGAACAATGACATCGATTTGTACAGTATTATCTTTCATCGCTTCTTCTTGAATTAATCGAAGAATCGATAAAGACAATGAATTACTATCACGAACCGTACCCGTTCCTTGACAACGCGGACAAATATGATGAGTTGCTTCGCGTAATGACGGGCTTAAACGTTGGCGAGACATTTCGAGCAAACCAAAACGAGAAATACGGGTCGTTTGGATACGCGCACGGTCAGTCTTCATCGCTTCTTTAAGGCGATTTTCTACTTCACGCTGATTGCGAATTGGTGTCATATCAATAAAATCGATAACAATCAAACCACCTAAATCGCGTAAACGCAGTTGGCGCGCGATTTCTTCGGCTGCTTCAAGGTTAGTATTAAATGCGGTTTCTTCAATATCGCTACCACGAATTGATTTAGCTGAATTAATATCAATAGCGGTGAGCGCTTCTGTCGCATCAATCACAATTGAACCGCCAGACGGTAAGCGAACTTCACGCTGGAATGCCGACTCAATTTGACCTTCAATTTGGAAATGATTAAATAATGGAACATCCCCTTCATAAAGTTTTAAGCGACTAACGTACTCAACACGCCCTAAATCAGCTAATCGTTTTTTAGCCATTTCAAGAACTTTAGGATTATCAATTAAAATATCGCCGACATCATCACGCAAATAATCACGAAATGCTCGCGTAATAATATCGCTTTCTTTATGAATTAAACTTGGCGCAGGATGCTTTTTGGCCTCATTTTGAATGGCAGTCCAATAGTTGACTAATGCGTCTAAATCTTGTTGTAACTCTTCTTGGCTTTTACCCACCCCAGCGGTTCGAGCTATCACGCCCATACCTTTAGGTTTTTCGATAGCATCAATAATACGTTTAAGATCGGCTCGTTCTTCACCTTCTATACGACGCGAAACGCCACCAGCACGAGGATCATTCGGCATCAAAACTAAATAACTACCAGCTAAGCTGATATAGGTTGTTAAAGCTGCACCTTTTTTGCCGCGAATCTCTTTTTCAATTTGGATAAGAACTTCTTGACCTTCTTGTAGATGTTTAATACTACGACGACCACTAATATTAGATGGGAAATAGCTTTCCGCAATCTCTTTTAAAGGTAAAAATCCATCACGTTCACCACCATAAGAAACAAAAGCTGCTTCTAAGCTTGGATTGATTTTAGTAATTTTACCTTTATAAATATTGGCTTTCTTTTGTTCATGACCAAGGCTTTCGATATCTAAATCATATAAGCGTTGACCATCAACAAGCGCAACACGCAGCTCTTCTTGCTGGGTTGCGTTGATTAACATTCTTTTCATTATTCTACACTCTTAATTAATCTTAATTAACTGTAGGTAGAATCTTATTATTGATAAGTGATTATTTTAACAATGATGAATAATGGTACTTAACTAAATATTCGTATACAGCATTCATTATTTTATTTATGTTATTTTTGTTATTATTTTATGTGAATCCGATACCGCTTACACCACATCAATATAATACATTAAGCAAAATATTAAATTAAAAAGCACTAAATACTTTACAAAAAACCTAATTGTATAATTTATTGACGCTATGAACATGGTTAATTTGCAACCCACAGTATTTTACCGATTTTGGCAAACAAACTAAATCTTTATGTAATTGTTTAAAATAAACATATTATCTAATTATAATGATTCTACTTACGCTATTTTATTTTGACAAACTGTAATGTCTAACGCCATTGCTGCATTACAAGGATAAAATTATCCCTCTCTATTATTAACGTTTCAGCCAAGGATAGCAAGCAAATTAAACTGGCTGTTTTACAAACAGTTAAGCGGTCATTTTTCACATTTTCAACTGTTGTGCCCACATAATAAATAACTTAATTGATTTGCTTAAATTTTTATACTAAAACGTCTATTTACCTAAAACAGCTTTACAAGCTTTCTTATAAATTACCCAATTTACAAAAATAAAACGTTGATGCGATTATGCATAGCAAAACTTAATCAGTATAATGACGATTAAATAACATGATAATTTGAATATGAGATATATTTGTTTATGAGCTCTACAGACAAAATCGCTTTACTTAATTTTACTACTCGTTGGATTAACCAATTCACCTTCGCACCAGCAAGCGAAGAATTACATGCTATCCCCTCGCCTTGCATTTTAAAAACGCAACAGCTTACGGTATATTGGCAACCATTTTTATTGGAGCCACCAAGAGATCTCACAATTGCTGAACAAGTCATTGGCATCACATTACACGCCTGCGCTCATTTTTTTTATGGCACACAATATGCTGGCAATATGACAGCTCAATTTGCCAATACCCATTTGACCTTAATTCAAGCATGGAATGATGATGATTTTGCAACGTTAGAACAAAATTTAATTGCTCATTTATCTCAACAAAAAAAATTAAAACGCATACCAACCATTTTTATCGCATCGACGAATGAAAGTACCGAAATAATTGCCATCAATAACTTAACAGGCGAAATTGTAAAAGAGGATTTGATTACCGGTGAATTAACTATCCTAGCGCACGATTTAACCACTTTTTTAGATAAGCTAATTGTTACATGTTAAACAATAGTCGTTTAGCAATAATACAATACTTGTATACACCTTTTGCAAAAGTAACGATTATCAAAATTGTATCTTACAAAATAATGTGTATATAATGCGTTGAAAGTCATTAGATCAGATAGGTGAATTATGTTTGAATATTTAACAGCAGCTCCAGCCGATCCCATTTTAGGGTTAGCCGATCTTTATAATAAGGATGAACGCACCAATAAAATTAATTTAAGTGTTGGTATTTACAAAGATGAAACCACCAAAACACCTATTTTAGAAAGTGTGAAAAAAGCAGAACATTTTTTATTAAATGACGAAACAACCAAAAGTTACTTAGCTATTGATGGCGTCAACGCTTTCAATCTTGCAACACAAATTCTGCTTTTTGGTCGCGAAAATGAACGAGCAAGAACCGCACAAGCACCTGGAGGAACAGGGGCTTTACGCATCATGGCGGATTTTTTAGCTCGCCGGACCAAAGTAAAACGTGTTTGGGTAAGTAATCCAACTTGGCCAAATCACCGTAGTGTATTTCAAGCTGCTGGCCTTGAAGTCCGTGAATACCATTATTATAGTGCACAAACACACACTCTTGATTTTGATGCCATGATCAGTAGCTTAAACCAAGTTGTTGCTGGCGAAGCGGTATTGTTCCATGGCTGCTGTCATAACCCAACGGGTATCGATCCAACCCCAGAACAATGGCAAGCAATTTCGGATTTAGCCTTAAAAAATGGCTGGTTACCACTATTTGATTTAGCTTATCAAGGCTTTGGAACAGGTGTCGAAGAAGACGTTTACGGATTAAGATTATTTACGCAAAGCCACCCTGAATTACTGATTGCAAGCTCATATTCAAAAAATTTTGGTCTCTATAACGAACGCGTAGGCGCATTCACGTTAATTGCTGCAAATGCTGAAATTGCCGATCGTGCCTTTAGTCAAGTCAAAACAATTATTCGAGCTAATTACTCTAATCCACCTGCCCATGGAGCTAAAATTGTCTCTTACATTTTAAACAATGAAGAATTAAAAGAAGAGTGGATCGATGAATTAACTGGTATGCGACAACGCATTCACCGCATGCGGCAACTATTTGTAAAAACATTACAAGATAAAGGGGCTAATCAAGATTTTAGCTTCATCGCCAAACAAAACGGTATGTTCTCGTTCAGTGGTTTGAACGAAGAACAGGTGCTCAAATTACGCCATGATTATGGTATCTATATTGTTAATTCAGGGCGTATCAATGTGGCAGGTATGACTTTAGATAACATGTCCAGACTTTGCGAATCGATTGTTCAAGTGCTATAAAAATTGTAATAAACAAATACCAGAATATTGTTAATGCTATTTGTTTAAGTCACAAGAAAAACACTCAAATAACCAGAGTGTTTTTCTTTGGTCTTTTAAATTTGAGATGATTTTGATTATTAAAAAGCATTCATAAAAATCATTGATTTTATTTGTTTTTTATTTTTGATATTTTTTCAAATCCCTTGTCTATATAAAAGATAAACTGTAAGAATTACTTGCGTTGTTTACTGTAATTTGAAAAGCGACTGTAATGTATAGATATAACGCCGTATCCCAGATAAACAGTATTACGCCTACATTATAAAGAAAAATCACCGTCACCAATTTAACTAACCGCTTTAAGGTCAGTCCCATTTATCGCACCGAAAAACCTGATTAAGCATTAAATAACATAACTACCATTAAATATAAAACACGAAAATAGTTAGCGTCATTTTCTAGGTGAGTTGTGTGCTCGCTATGCGGTATTCATAAAACTATTCACGTTTTAGGCTATATTTTTTGTAAAAAATATTCAGGATTCTATACCGTTTCGTGATGAACTGAGAATTTTCAGCATCTCAATTTATAAAAACGAGTGATCGCCATCGTCTCAATTAACAATTCACCAAAGTTGCCAGCCCTAAAATAAATGGGTAAGTCGCGAGCGTGATACGTACCTTAATGGCGATGTAGCATAATTGGCAAATAATTAGCGATTCAAAAAACAAAAAATAAAAGTTTTTATTTTGGTTATTTTTTCTTAGCTTATCCTAATTTTTTAATTTTATTTTTAACTATTATTAAAACGATAGCTAACAATATGAAGCAAACAAAACAAAAAAACAAAATCAATTGTTTTATAGTGTTTTACAAAAAGATAAAGTTGTTTAGCGCACTCCACCCTCACGACTCAAAAAGTATCCTGATTATCACTCAAATCACCAAAATGCCCATTTCCATTAATCTTTTATTCCAATTAGTTATATCCATAGACAAACAGATTATTAGACGATCTCTCAATAATTACTAATAATTATTTAACAGGATAATAACCATGATTGAGGATAGTTGGGTGGCGTCACATATTTTAGATTTTTTAATTTTAGGCAATAACTTTGGTACAAGCGAGATGAGAGCGATTTGGTCAGAGCAAAATCGCTTGCAAAAACAAGTAGACGTCGAAGTCGCTTTAGCTAAAGCGGAAGGCGAGCTAGGCGTTATTCCAACCGAAGCAGCCAATGCAATCATAGCCAAAGCCGATGCATCTAAACTATCAATTGAACACATTGCCGAAGAAGCAGCTAAAGCCAAACACTCGTTAATGTCGACCATTAACGCACTACAAAAACAAGTCGGTGATGCTGGTCAATATATTCATTACGGAGCAACCACACAAGATATTGTCGATACCGCAACTGTTTTACAATTAAAACAATCATTTATAGTCATTGAACGCGATAGTAAACTAGTGGCACTTGAGCTAAAACGTTTGGCCAAACAATATCAATATTTACCCATGGTTGGCCGTACACATGGCATGCAAGCACTCCCTACAACCTTTGGTTTTAAACTTGCGGTATGGTTAGATGAATTTATTCGGCACTTACAACGTTTAAGTGAAATCAAACAACGGGTATTAGTCGGTAATATTAGTGGCGCAATTTGTACTTATGCATCAATGGGCAAGCTAGGACCACAAGTAGAATCGCGAGCATTAACGTTACTCGGACTAAATACCCCTAATATCGGTTGGCAAGCAGCTCGTGACCGTTTTTCTGAATATGCATCAGTCATCGCGCTAATCAGTGGTACATTAGGCAAAATAGGTAATGAATTTTATAACTTGATGCGTACTGAGATTAACGAAGTCGAAGAACCTTTCTCGACAGGAAAAATTGGCTCAACCACCATGCCACATAAACGCAACCCAGCAGCATTAGAAGGTCTAGCCAGTTTGACAGCTCCACTTTTAAAAAGCGTCGCGTTAATTCACGAATCAATGAAAGTTGAACATGAACGCGATGCCATGAGCTGGCGTGCCGAATGGATCGCACTACCCGAAATTAACCTTTACATTTCAGCGCAACTGCAAACAGCCCTTGCCGTGCTTAAAGGTCTTAAAGTCAATGCTGATCAGATGTTGGCCAATTTATCACTGCAAAATGGCTTGTTGTTATCAGAAAAAGTGATGTTCGAAATTGGTAAGCGATTAGGCAAACAAACTGCTCATCAGCTGGTTTATCAAAGCGCTATGAAAGCGTTTGAACAAAATCGACCATTTAAAGAGATATTATTAGAAGATCCAAGCTTGAACCAAACATTGACCGAATCGGAACTTGATTCTTGGTTAGATCCAATTAACTATCTTGGCTCTGCTCCTGAAAAAGTCGCACAAGTCATTCAATATGCTCAACAGTGTGGAGTATTAGCATGAGCTTTCGCTTAATGACTGATAAAGATATTCCAGCTTATCAGACACTGCTGCATAGTGCTTATCAAGCCACAACTCAATTAGGTATTCATTTTGCCGCAGCGACAGTCACGCAACCGCAGATTGCTGAGCATATTGCATCGAATGCCGTGTATCTATTTGAAAAAGAAGATGAGCTACTATCAACCTTAAGCATTCGCTTTCCGTGGGGCAATAACCCAGGACCTTATGGGTTACCCCATTTAGGTTGGTTTGCAACCGATCCACGTTATAAAGGTCAAGGTTATGGTAATGCATTATGGGATTTTGTTGAACAGCAAATTTTAATTAACCAACTAAAGTTACCCGCCGTCACGTTAGGCACTGCTGCAAATCATCCATGGCTTGCTCAAATATATATAAATAAAGGCTATAAAAAAATAGGGCAAGCGGATTTAACGCTTGATCATACCACGCTCTATTTTGAAAAAATCTTAAATCATAAAAGCTATACCGAATGGAAAAAAAGGAGTAATAAACAATGAAAAAAATAACCTCGTTACTATCCGCTCTATTATTAACTAGCCTAACCTTAATGGGTTGTGATAATCAATCCAACCATCAAGTCACAGATCAAAATATTATTAAAGTAGGTTCTACAGGGCAAAGCTACCCAAACGGTTATAAACAAGATGGCAATTTAGTCGGATTTGATGTTGAGGTTACCGAAGCGATTGCCAAAGAATTAGGCTATAAAGTCGAATGGGTCATTGCGGAATTTGGTGGATTGATGGGACAATTTGATTCTGGGCGGTTAGATACTATTGCCAATGCGGTTGCAATTACACCTGCTCGTCAAGCCAAATATGATTTTTCCAACACCTATAGCTTTTATGGTAGCCAAATTGTAACTCACAAAGATAACAATGATATCAATCAATTATCTGATTTTAAAGGCAAAACCATTGCTGGTGTGCTAGGCTCAAATCATATAAACAATCTAAAAAAAGCCTTTCCTAACAATGAAATCACTATCAAGACCTATGAAACACGAGATGGAGCAATGTATGACACGGAGTATCAACGAGTTGATGGCTATGTCAATTCAAAACCGATATTACTAGCTGAAATTAAGCGTAAAAATCTACCGTTCAAATTAGTTGGTGAACCCATTACTATTGAGCAAGTCGCATTTCCATTTAGTAAAGATGAAAAAGGTCAAGTACTGCGTGAAAAATTCAATCAAGCCCTCGAAAAGTTACGCACTAATGGCACATTGAAAAATTTGGCAATTAAATATTTTGGCGAAGATATTACCTTATGAATTTTAATGTAAACTATTTTTTAAATGTGTTTCCGCAGATATTGCCTTATCTGCCGGTTACCCTTTTTATTACCATCGTATCGATTATGTTTGCCATTATATTAGGGCTGGCAATTGCATTACTGCGTAGCAATAAAATAATCATTATCGATTCGATTTTTGCACTGTTTATTTCACTATTTCGAGGAATACCATCCGTTGTTTTACTGTTTATTATTTATTATGGGTTACCGCAGATTTTTCCTGTTTTAAAACAAATGGGCGCAACAACGGCAGCCATTATCTGCTTTAGTTTAAAATATTCATCCTATTTAGCCGAAATTTTCCGAGCAAGTTTAGAGTCGGTTGATCACGGGCAGAAAGAAGCGGGACTAACAGTGGGGTTAAGTAAAATACAAGTTTATCGCGGTATTATACTGCCTCAAGCCATGGTTAATGCTTTACCCAACACCGGTAATATGTTTATCTCATTACTTAAAGATTCGTCTGTCGCCTTTTTTGTTGGCGTGCAAGAACTATTAGCAGCCGGAAAAATGTTAACCGCTAACTTATTCTTCTACTTTGAAACCTATTTAGCTGTAGGCATTGTTTACTGGTTGACTGTTGTTATCTATTCTTGGATACAAAAACAGTTAGAACAGAAACTCACTGCCCCCTATCATCGTTAAGGAGAAGTGTTATGATTACGGTATCACATTTATCTAAACACTTTGCTAATAATGAAGTGTTAAAAGAGATCAACCTAAACATCAAACAAGGCGAGGTGGTTGCAATTATTGGACCTTCGGGATCAGGTAAATCGACTTTATTACGTTGCTTAAATTTATTAGAAAAACCGAACAATGGTACCATTCAAATTGGCACAGCAATGCTAGATGCTAAACATTATAGTAATAAAGAAGAAACCCATTTACGCAAGCAATCTGCAATGGTCTTTCAACACTACAATTTATTTAAAAATAAAACCGCATTAGAAAATATTACCTATCCATTAATTGTTGGACAAAAGAAAGATAAAAAAGAGGCCGAACAACTTGGCTTATCATTATTAGAACGCGTTGGTATGTTACCCTATGCTACACAATATCCCATCACCTTATCTGGTGGTCAGCAACAGCGTGTTGCTATCGCAAGAGCACTTGCGGTCAGACCCAAAGTATTATTATTTGATGAACCAACATCCGCACTCGATCCCGAGCGTGTACACGAAGTATTACAAGTGATGCTACAGCTAGCCAAAGAACATATCACAATGATTATCGTGACCCACGAAATGGAGTTTGCTAAGTATGTTGCAGACCGAGTTATCTTTATGGCAGATGGCGTAATTGTTGAAGAAGGGCCTGCAAAATCAATAATTGATAATCCAAAAAATGAAATAACACAACGTTTTTTGCGCCAATTGACCGATGAAATTGATTTTGAAATTTAACGATTAAAAACTGACTTAACCACAACATTAGTTTTTAATCGTTAAAGCGTAAAAAGATGTGACAATAAAAATGTATGCAAATCTAAACCGATTGCAAGCGCACGAATATCTTTCAATAAATTATCCGCTGTCTTTTGGTCGCCTACGGCTTTGACCATCTTCAATGATAATTCGCGCTGACTGTATGGATTTTTTGGCGAACCTTTTGGAATATCAATTCGTTGAATCAACTTTTCGCCGGTGCGATTAATAATTTCAACAACAACATAACGTTTATTGTACGCCTGTGGATGGGGTATAAGTTGTATTTGATAACTGCGTTTCATCTTCTGCATCAATTGTTTTATGCCATTTGAAATAGGCTTTGCTGAAAACTGTTCAAAACTAAGTGGCAATCCTAAAAGGGTTAATGCTAAAACATACTCAGCTGAAAAACGCCCTTGTTCAGCAAGCAAAGGCATTTGATAAATTAAAGCAGCATCACTTTGTGGTGGAGAAAAAAAGATAGTAATACTCTCAATCTTATCAACACTAAAGTTAGCATTCCGATAAAGCAATTGCCCCGCATCAGCAATATAAGCTGCAGCCGAACAATAAGAATAATTTTTAAACCATAATCCAGGATCTACAATCTTCCAAGTTTTGCCCCAATGACTTAAATCAAAACGCGTATTACCTTGCCCATAAATAGCCAAAAAACCTAATTTATCATCTAAAAAATCCTGATCGGCATGTATACCCGCTCTCAACCATTCAACCGCTTGTATGGCATGTTCGGCTGCGATCCCAGCATGCAAAAACTTAATCGGCGTACCCATTAATAAACGCATTCCCGATGCTTGAGTCGCAGCTAACGTTAATGCTTGTGATAAAAAAGGTTCATCATAGAGATAACAAATAGCCGCAGTCGCAGCAATCCCACCCAAAGTAATAGTTGTATGCCAACCTTTTTCATAATGCTGTGGATTGACACTTTGCCCCAATAAAGCCATCACTTCAATACCAATCACATAAGCCGTTAAAAAACGCCTACCATCAATCTTTTGTTCAGTATTATCTAATCGAACACTTGCAATGAGTGCGGATAAAATAACGGCAGATGGGTGACCTCGAACATCTGAATGTACATCATCATAATCTAAACAATGCGCTTGAAAGCCATTAAAAAGTGCTGCTTGCCTTGCGCTAGCCAACTTTTTTTGGCCAATTAACCAAGCTCTCGCATTTCCACCTTCATCCGCTATCCATGCTAGCAATTTATAAACATCATCTTCATGGCAAGCTTGTAAAGCGCAAGCAAAATAATCCGTTACCCCATTGATAGCACAATCAATAACTTGAGGGTCACTGATTATTGGCGTATTTTGGATTAAAAAACTTAACTGTTGACCTAAATTCATGCAAAACTCTCAAACTAAGCAAATACGATAAGCGATTAGGGAAATTAGTTTACTTCGAGACAACTAAAATAACCTATCATCAGCTATAAGTTAAAGACTATGTAGTTATATTCTAATAACCCAAAATCATAATGCGTCAGTCACTAATATAATCATTTGGAGCGATTATTTTATATGTTAAAATGGTTTCAACAAAAACAATCAAATCAAAAATTTAACATCTCATTATGTCAACTTGTTATATCGCCTTAGGCAGTAACCTTGAAGATCCATTGGCACAAGCCAATCGTGCAATTGCGGCATTAAAGCAGCTACCTAACACGACAGTTATGGATATTTCCCCTTTTTATCGCAGCAAACCACTTGGTCCACAAGATCAAAATGATTATCTTAATGCCGTCATTAAACTGACGACAAGCCTATCGCCAATCGCCCTGCTGGATGAACTGCAAACCATTGAAAAAGCGCAAGGACGGGTACGCAAAGAAAACCGTTGGGGAGCAAGAACCTTAGATCTCGATATTTTATTGTATGATGATTTAGTCATGCAAAGTGAAAGGCTAACAATCCCTCATTATCATATGAAAAATAGAGAGTTTGTGCTCTATCCTTTATTTGATATTGCTCCTAACCTAATTTTACCTGACAACGATAAGTTAAAAGATTTAGTTGCCAAATGCCCAAAAAATGATTTAAAAATGTGGAATATTTAATTAATTTTATCAATAACAATTGGTTACATTATTTTTTTATTTAAAGTAAAAAAAAATGATAAAAAAAATTTGCCAATGGCTGAATTATTGCTATAGTTTAGCGCTTTCAAATAATCTGTACTTAAGGGGATTGCTGTGAAAAAGGAACAAAAAGTAAATACATCTTCTCTTAGCCTGCTTTCAATTGCTGGGCTTGAGCCTTATAAAGAGGCACAAGGCGAGGAGTACATGAACCCTAAGCAATTAAAACATTTTAAACTTATTTTAGAAGCTTGGCTTGCTCAACTACAAGGTGAAATGGGTAAAACAGTTACCCACATGCAAGATGAAGCTGCGAACTTTCCAGATCCAGCTGACCGAGCAACGCAAGAAGAAGAATTCAGCCTTGAATTACGCGCTCGAGATAGAGAAAGAAGACTGATTAAAAAAATTGAAAAAACATTAAAGAAAATTGAATCAGACGACTTTGGTTATTGTGAATCTTGTGGCGTTGAAATTGGCATTCGTCGCTTAGAAGCAAGACCAACAGCAGATTTATGTATCGATTGTAAAACGCTTGCGGAACTTCGCGAAAAACAGATGGGCATGTAACGCCTGTTTCATCTATCATTCTCAAATTAGACCTATGCATTACATCGGTCGTTTTGCCCCTTCACCATCAGGACCACTACATTTTGGTTCATTGGTAACGGCGCTGGGAAGTTATCTCCAAGCTAAATCTTGCCTCGGTAAATGGCTGGTTCGTATTGAAGATATCGACCCACCACGAGAAGTCAAAGGGGCATCATCACTGATATTAAAAACTCTTGAAGCACTAAATTTATATTGGGATGATGCAGTTTTATACCAATCATCGTGCAGCGAACGTTACCAAGCTATTTTACAAACGCTAATCGATAATCAACAAGCCTATTATTGTGATTGTACTAGACAGCGAATTCAAAGTCTGCCCCATGGTATTTATGATGTTTTTTGTCGTGAACGGCATTTATCTATTAAGAATAAACAGCAATTTGCGATTCGTTTAAAACAAAATCACCCTATTTTTCAATTTACAGATCAAATTCGTGGCCTACAAACCGTTGAAAAAGCTAGCGCACAAGAAGATTTTATTATTCATCGTAAAGATGGCTTATTTGCCTATAATTTAGTGGTGGTATTAGATGATCATCAGCAAGGCATTACTGAAATTGTGCGTGGATCAGATTTATTACCGGTCACCGCTAAACAAATCTCACTGTATCAACTGTTCGGCTTTCCTGTGCCAAGCTACTGCCATTTACCGCTAGTACTGGATAACAACGGCAATAAACTATCAAAACAAAACCATGCCAACCCGATTTATTTAAACAATCTTAAAGCATTAACCGTTCAAGCTCTGCAATTTTTAGGGCAATGTGTGCCAAAAGATTGGCAAGATGCCACACAACAGCAACTTTTAGATTGGGCAATACAGCATTGGCAACTGATAAATGTACCAAAACAAAATATCCAATTATCCACCAATATAGGATAAATTAGGCGTAATACCGACTTTATGAGCATGTAACAGATGTTTTTCTGGTTTGATCATTAGCGAAGAAAAGATTCTTGCGATTAATTGTCGCTTTTGCGCTGGACTTTGGAGCAAATCACGCAAATCAACGGCTGCATCACCAAACAAACAATAATGCAACTTACCTATTGATGATACACGTAATCGATTACAGTTTTTACAAAAATCTGTTGAATACGGCATAATCAGCCCTATTTTACCTTGATAGTCGCCATGGACATAAACTTTAGCTGGACCTGATAGCGGATTTTTAGATTGCAATTGCCAACCCTGTGCAATTAGCTGTGTTTCAATCAAACTACCAGACTGGTGATAACGATTAAACACATCAAGGCTTTCGCCCGTTTCCATAAGCTCAATAAAACGTAACTCTACTGGGCGACATTTAATCCACGACAAATAATCATCTAAATTATCATTCCTGTTTTTCATCAAAACGGTATTAATTTTGACTTTTTTTATACCCACTTCTAATGATCTGTCCACACATTGTATTAGTTCTTTAAGCTTATCTTGACCGGTAATTAATTTAAATAAATGCGGAGACAGACTATCAATACTAATATTGATCGCATTCAAACCTGCTTGATGCCAATGATGAATATTTTTTAATAAACGAGAACCATTGGTTGTAATGGCGAGTTCTTTCACACTTGGGTAAGCAGAGATCATCGACAAAATATCCATAAAATCACGACGCAAAGTAGGCTCACCACCCGTTAACCGAATTTTACGCACACCAAGTTCAGTAAATGTTGCAACAACATGATTAATCTCACTGAGCGACAAAAATTTATGAGCTTTGTTAGGTCGATAACCATTGGGTAAACAGTACTGACACTGAAAATTACACAGCTCGGTAATCGACAAACGCAGATATTGAAATCGACGCTGATAATTATCAACTAATTGCATATATATTAAACACCTTATCCAAATCGGGAAGCATAGCCATTTCTGTGCTATACCGCGGCTAATCCACCATATGAATTGAAATATCACTTAGGCAAAAGAGCTTCAGAGTTTGATTCAGTCTAGCATAGGCTATATTTTTTGACTATGAGCAAATTGATTTTTATAAAGTATCTATTTATTGAACACTTAAAAACGGTAACGCTTTCCTAAAATAACACCGTCAAAACAACAGATCCCCCTATAAAAATAGATCATTTAACGTTTCGATTTTATTTATTTTTTAATGTTTGGATTAACTTCAAACGCTTATTGGATGGTTTTTCATTTTAGGAAAAAGCTTTTTGCTATCTATTTGCAAAAGCGGAAACTCGTACGCTCTGTCTCCTCAATACCCCGCCTAACACGCGGGGGGCTTGGTTCTTGATGCTTGGATGGATTGTCCTTTATTTGCATCATAAGCTCAAGCACATTCTAAGGATTAAGAACTAAGCAACAAATACTAAGGAGTGGTACAAAGTCCATAGTAATTAGTGTTATTCGGCAAAGCATTGTGGTTACCAATATAACCGCCGCCCATGAACACAGTGAACTGGTAATCACCTCCAGCAGCATCACTTGTCCAGTAGAAGTGGTTCTCAAAGCCCGCGCGGGTGTAAATACCCGTATCTCCCCACTCCGCGGAGAAACCTGCGCCTATTCGACGCTGGTAATGATTACCAGTTGAGTGTGGTGTGGCACTAATGGCTCCTCTGCAATGGGGACCTGAGCCAGAACCACGGCAGGCTGAATTAGTCAGGTCCTTAACCTGTACCATACGATAACCCAAACTACTACACCAAGATAATTGATTTTGAAAAGTATCGAATTTACGTCCACGGTTGACATACCACTTCTGTAACACAAATCCATATCTTACGATCTCCTCGCCACTTCTATTTTTACCCACTAACTCAAAGGTCTGCGGCAACTCTATTTCATTGTCTATTCTACGGGGATGAGGATTGTTTATATGAGCTCTTGCATGTTGACCGTTTAGCGTAACACGATATTCGACATCTCCATCGCTATTAAATATTGGTCTTCTCGCCACGGTAACTGTGATCCCCTTCCCTCTAATTGGCGATTCCCATCTTAAGTCTCTTGCTTCTCCCATTATGATTAAATCAAAATATAATCCATCAGCGCCCGTAGTTGGGAAATTAAGCCCGTATGATGCGGGATTGGTTGATTGAACTAGGAATCCATAATGGGGATTCCATATGTCAGCAGGACCGGCGTACCCGTCTGCACCATATTTAATAACTGGTCTTACGAATTTGATCACTTCTAATGGTGACGGTGGCAGTATTATGGCATCACTACGATTACCCGCTCGCCTATTATTAGCGGGTAATGCCTGCAAACTCCATGAATACGACAATAATAACAGCACCAACGCCAGCGAGACTTTTCGAGATAATTTCGATAATAATTTAAGTGATAACTTCGAAGATATAAACGAGGTTCGTGTAAAAACTCGTCTAATGGGATTATTGGGTAAATTTAAAACATAGGTTTGCCAGTGCCTAGTGCTTGGCGACTGATGCCTAATATAGTAGTGCATTACGATTCACCTGCCAAATAAATTTATATTTTACTTCGTTTTTTTCTGTTCATCCGTTCATTAAATAAGCTACTCCCTTAAAACCGGCGAAATTATAGACGTTTAAAGAACTCTTGGCTAGTTTTTTTAAGTTTCTGTAAAATTTTGTTAATGGTACTTAAATTCAACTCTCGGTTGAAGTGAATTTCTAGAGTGTTGATTTATTTAATTAAAATAATTAGTTAGCTTTTTGACGTTTTAGCTTTTTGGGGAATAAATAGCAACATTGACAATGTCCAAGCTATGGAGGATCAGCAAATCCCCTTAGTAATCTCGCGATTGGCTACAGAATGAGGCCTACTTATATTTAATCTTATCATCCTGATACTCGCATCTTCGCTTTGCTCAAATGTTCAAATTTGTTCTTGACAAAACATAAGCACGCCAAATTTCCTTATGTGGCGTGCTTAACCTCACCGAGGAGTCGGCGGGATTAATGGTTATATTGACTTTTTGAAGCTATAAAAATAGCGTATTTTTCTATAAAAACACTGAGATATCTGATTGAGATTATTGCGATAATTTTAAGTAAATCAATAATTTTTTGAGTGTTTTTTATTATTGCGGTGTTTTTTAGATGCTTTTAGCTTTGTTTTTTATGTTGAATGGATAGGCTTTTATTGCTATTGAGCAGCAAAAGCGCATTATCCGTTAATATAAACTGATTGGTTGCCCCCAAGCTGGGGCAATTTGTCTTTAATTACTTAACGTAAATTAAATACACATTATTCCATCTGTAATTCAAGGATTAAGTGCTAAAATTTAAGGATAAGTGCACAATCCGTACTCGGTGATGGAGGGTTTGAAGCTGTCTACGTTGCCTCCGCCTGAGTTGACAGTGAGCTGATCCGCTCCCGTTACATCGCTTGTCCAGTAGGCATAATCAGTGACAAAACCTGCATCAGCGTAATAGCCCATGTATCCCCACTCGTTGAATAGACCACCATTAATTCGACGATGATAATAGTTGCCAATTGATGACGGCTTGGCGCCTTGGCAACTGCTGTGTATCTCAGCACAATTTGCGTTGGTGACATCCTTTACTTGTATAAGCCTATAACCTAGACTTGCACACCACGTTTCTTGTTTGGAAGATGTTTCGCGTATTTCTCCACGATTGACAAACCACTTTTTCAATACAAATCCATATTTGATCACTGTTTTGCCACTACTATCGTAACCGACCAATTCGAATGTCTGCGGTAAGGTTGGTTTGCTAATTCGACTTGGCTCAGCTGTTTGCTTTTTAGTTTCGCTTGCCATTGGACCTGCTAGGGTAACCCGCACACGGTTACCTATCTCATTAGGTATCATTATGGCGGTTATACCTTCATTCTTGACAGTTGGCCAAGTGAGTGGACCACTCCCTCCTATGTCTAAATCAAAGTATAAACCATTAGCGCCCGTGGTCGGGAAGTTACGATCGTAAGATTTGGGCGTAGTTGATTGAGGAATAAAGCCCTTATTTGGACTCCACATATCTGCTGGGCCAGCATACTCACCAGTATCAATTACGGTAAACCCCGCCTTGATGTAACAAAGTTTTGGTTGCGATTTTGGCGTGATAAAGTAACTTACAGTACTGCCGCTGAAAGTGCTGCTATTAGGCACACCGTACCGTGTAATTAACATACCATCGGTGCTAGTTAACACTACTTTATAAGGTGCTCCGCAAATATCTAAGACATGACTGCGACTAACTTTCTGGTTATATCTATCTGTGAAGCTAACACTTAAACTGCCTGTTGCAGTTACGCCATTTTCTTCCTCTCCATCGCCATCATCATCACCCCAGTAGTTATAGGGGGCATCAATGAGTGCCTTTAATTCTATTGAGTTGGTTGATGTTGGTACAAACATGCCCACATTAGCAAAAGTCTCACCAGCATTGGGTAAGACTATCGGGTCTGTCGGGGTTGAGATATTGGTTGCTGGCGTGATAGTTGTACCATCGGATAACGTGATACCTAACAAACCTTCCGTCGTGCTGGCTTTAGTTTTACCGCCATCAAACGTTAAATACGGTGCTGATCCTTGAATCACGTTTTTGGTAACGGCTGATAATGCTTGTATATTTAATGGATACGTCAATAGCAATAACAAAGTTAAGGTGGATAAGCATAATTGTGAATGTTTCGTTAATTGTAATCGCTGTTGTAAAGCAAAGCCTAGACACTTGTGGCTCCTTATTAACAAGAATTTGTAACAATTTTGTGTATGTCTATTAAATAAGTTGGGAGTAAAAATAATGCTTGTTAGATATTTAGAAATAGTTAAAGCATAATGTTGCCAAATTTGATAAAAAAAGTTGTACTGCATAACATCCTATATATCAAGTTTTTTCTTGATAAATCGTTTTTTTATAGTCATCTTCCCATAAAATGGGTTTAATTAGTTGTAATGTCGGCAGTATAACGTTTAAAAAAATTTTAGCTATCCTTTTGTCTGCAAGTTTTACAAATACATTTATATAATGTACAAAAATTCATATGTAATAACAAAAATTAGTCAATAAACCTATATCGAGTCGATTTATATTTTTTAATAATTGGGAACAAGCAAAAGAAGTAATCGAAAAAAGGTTAACCATTTATACTGCTAAAATACGTTATCAAGTATCACATAACCTAAGGTTAATTGAATATAAAACAAAACTTTCCGGGAGGTGGCTAATGATGGGAATTTGCATGATAAACAAATAGAATAAAAATCATAATAATAAAAAGGACGCCAACCGCGTCCTTTCAATATCGTTTGATTTTTTTAAAACTAAAGCGTCTTTAACCACGCTTTAACATCTTTACCTAAACTTTTGTGGCGCATTGCATATTGTACAAAAGTTTGTACATAACCAAGTTTATTACCACAGTCGTGGCTACGACCCTTGATACAATAAGCATCAACACTATCTTCTTCAAGTAGCATGGCAATTGCGTCGGTCAATTGAATTTCACCGCCAGCACCTAATGGTGTTTTGGCAAGTAAAGGCCAAATCTTTTCAGATAATACATAGCGTCCAACTACCGATTGGTTTGATGGCGCTTCTTCAATTGATGGCTTTTCAACAACGCTATACATTTGTGCTACATGACCAGCAGATAACGTTTCACCACGGCAGTCAACAATACCGTAAGAAGAAACTAGCTCTTTTGGCACTGGCTCTACCATAATTTGGCTATGCTTGGTTTGGTGATAATTGTTGATCATTGCCGCTAAATTATCGCTGGTAAGGTCACTTTCGTATTCATCAATAATCACATCAGGTAAAACCACAGCAAAGGGTTCATCACCAACTAAAGGATATGCACATAACACCGCATGGCCAAGCCCTTTAGCCAAACCTTGGCGAACACTGGTTATTGTAACATGTTTAGGTAAAATACCTTGTACTTCTTGCAATAACTGACGTTTAACACGTGCCTCTAACATGGCTTCTAATTCAAAACTGGTATCGAAATGGTTTTCAATTGAATTTTTTGATGAGTGGGTTACAAAAATAATCTCAGTTATGCCAGCTGCAATACACTCTTTAACCACATATTGAATAAGTGGTTTGTCAACAACCGGAAGCATCTCTTTGGGAATTGCTTTAGTTGCAGGTAACATGCGCGTACCCAAACCGGCCACAGGGATAACCGCTTTTTTGACTTTTCTACTTGCACAACTTTCTAAATTTGACGTCATTTTATTTCCTTAATACAATTAACTAACAATGGCACTATAGGTACCATCACACGGCGACCATTAACAAATGTATTGCTGACTCGCACTGACTTTAACATATAAGCAATCCAAATACAGGTATAAATGATTGCTATAACAATATCTTTTATAAGAGAAAAATTAAATTTAAATTCAAATGGTAATACGATAAGACAATACCAACATCTGTGAATTAGCTTAAAAATAATAAAACTGCTACTAAATATAATAAAAAAATTAGTAAATTTATAACTTTTAGTAAAATATAATATAACCGTTTAAAAGCAAAAATAAACAATTTAGACCTATGTCACCTAAAATAAACAGATCCAAATGAATTGTGTGCATTTCCGAGTAGGAATCCAATAATTGTGTCCATATGTCGATAAAATTAATCACACTTAGTCTAGAAAAAATAACATATCCAATAAAAATAATTCAATACCAACTAAAATTAGCCAACCGCCTAATTCTTTAAGTTCTTTTCCCTTGATCATTTTTGCGCCTGTTTAATGATTGATAAATCATTAGATTCAATGAGTGAAGGATTATCCCTATCTTTGGCTAAAGAATCAATAGCGATATAAACGATTTGGCAATTCTGCAATACGGCTTGTCTTACTACGAATTTGGCTTTACGGTCACGCGCTTCTTTTTGAGCTTTACTGATATAAAGGTCATCGTATCCATCATCATATAAAGAAGCCCTTTCAAACAAATTTGGAGTTCGCCAAAATGTTTCTTTGGGATAATCTCGTACCAAAATTTGATCAGTTAATTTACCTTTTATTCCGGCATAATGACTTGGTAAATGTTTGCTTTCTCGGCTTTGGGCAATATAAACACGTTGATAATTTTGTGTATTTGAGGGGAGTTTTTTTAATAAGAATTCAAGACCTGATAGGTTTGAATACTGGCAATTTTCCAGCGTTAAAGGTGCAGTTCGATAGTTTAACGAACCGCACCCAATAAGTAAAAACAATGTAACTATAGACAAAATACGTAACATTTTTACTCTAAAAATAGTTAAAAAGCGAAAATATTGCTAGACATATATAACCTTAGTTACATTTTATCACTTACTTTTTCGGCGGTATGTGAAATGGCCTTTCCGCCAGATTCAACATCTTGACCAACACCTTTAACTGTGTTACATCCAACAACTAAAGTTGCCATTACTATACCTAATATTAACATTAACACTTTATGGAACATAAAATATACTCCTTTTAGTAACATGTTTATTTTAATGTAGCAAATGCTTCTGCCACACGATCAATATTATGGTGATTTAAACCCGCTACACACATCCTTCCGCTGCCCACCAAATAAACAGCAAAATTATCTTTCAATTGTGTAACTTGCTCTTTATTAAAACCGGTATAACTGAACATGCCTCGCTGTTTAACCAAATAATCAAAATTACGATCAGGTACAGCTTTTTTTAATAATTCAACCAGAGTTGATCGCATGGTTACAATGCGATTTCTCATTGATTCGACTTCTTTAAACCATTGCGCTTTAAGCTCTGGATGATTTAATACATAACTAACTAACTGCGCACCATAAGCTGATGGACTTGAATAATTCTGGCGAACGGTAGCTTGTAACTGCCCTAATACGCACCTAGCGGCTTGACTGTTATCGCATAAAACAGATAATCCGCCAACACGTTCACCATAGAGTGAAAATGTTTTCGAAAATGAGTTACTGACAAATCCACACAATCCTGTGTCTGCCATTTTTCGAATCGCATAAGCATCATCATCAATACTTTCGCCAAAACCTTGATAAGCAATATCCATAAATGGAATAAGATCACGGGCCTTTAACACCTCGATCACTTTATCCCACTGCGTATGTGTTAAATCAGCACCGGTTGGGTTATGGCAGCAAGGATGAAGTAACACAATACTTTTAGCTGGTAATTGATTTAATGTTTCAAGCATTGCTTCAAATTTTACGCCACAAGTTTGCTCATCAAAATAGGGATATTTGTTTACCTTAAACCCAGCACCGCTAAAAATAGCGATATGATTTTCCCATGTTGGATTGCTGACCCATACTTCAGATTTTGGGAAATAGCGAAATAAAAAATCAGCTCCTATTTTAAGAGCACCTGAACCACCTAACGTTTGTATCGTTGCGATACGTTTATCTTTATAAGCCGAATGATCTTCACCAAATAATAGAGACTGAATTGATTGGCAATACGCTGGCAAACCACTCATTGGCAAATATAGCTGTGCACCTCGATTGAGATGATAAATATCATCACGAGCAGTTTTTATACATTGCAATTGGGGAACCACGCTGTCTTCATCATAATAATAACCAATACTTAAATTGGTTTTATTATCTCGGCTATCATTCATAAACTCAGCGACTAACGATAAAATGGGATCCCCTGCATACGATTCTACTTTTTCAAACATGTTCACAATCCAATTGGCACAAAAAACAACAATAAATATCTGTAGATTATTGCACCAACTTTATTGGCAATCAATCATTAAATAACAGTTTAACAATAAATAATTAATTTGATTTTTGGTTAGAAAATATCTGTATTTTTGATAGTAAAAAGTAATAGATGAGATAACTAAAAATATAACGTGTTTTAACCCGCTTTTTATACTAAAACGTAGGGTTTCCTGAAACTTTTTGACAAAAATTAGCACCTTGTGGTGCTAATCAGATAAGCAATTTATTTAGCTGCAATAACTTCAATTTCGACTTTAGCATCTTTAGGAATTCGAGCAACTTGCACGCAAGAGCGAGCAGGGAAAGAGGCATTATTTTCAGTAAAAAATGCTTCGTATACCGCATTTACCGCAGCAAAATCATTCATATCAGCTAAAAAAATCGTTGTTTTTACAATATTACTGACTTGATAACCTGCCGCAGTGATAATCGCTTTAACATTGGCTAAACTTTGTTTGGCTTGTTCTTTCACACAACTTGGCATTTCACCTGTGGCGGGATCCAGTGGGATTTGTCCTGAGGCAAATAACATATTACCTAAATCGACCGCCTGAACATAAGGTCCTATAGCGGCTGGTGCTTTGTCAGTACTAATTACTTTTGCCATACTCGATGTTCTCCTTATTTATAATCTACCCTGCTTTTTTATAACTAAAAATGGTTAAGGTATTCGCTTCTTGTTTGTCCTCATTTCAACAGGATCGCAATTTGCTGTCAAGTCGGCGCAAAATTATGATCGTGGGACTTATTGAAATTTTCTGATATGATAATTACAATTTTTTATTTATTACGAGAGTTAATATGTTCGAGAATTTAACCGACCGTTTATCACAAACATTCCGCAATATCAGTGGTCGTGGACGACTATCTGAAGACAATATTAAAGATGCGTTGCGCGATGTGCGTATGGCATTACTCGAAGCTGATGTTGCCCTGCCAGTGGTTCGTGAATTTATTAATCAAGTTAAAGAAAAAGCCGTTGGATTAGACGTCAGCAAGAGCCTAACACCAGGTCAAGAATTTATCAAAATAGTTCAAGATGAACTTACAAGCGCAATGGGTGAAGTCAATAGTTCGCTCAATTTGGCAACCCAACCACCTGCTGTTATGTTAATGGCAGGGTTACAAGGTGCCGGTAAAACAACTAGCGTTGCTAAACTGGCTAAATTCCTAAAAGAAAAACAGAAAAAGAAAGTACTCGTGGTGTCTGCCGATGTTTATCGACCTGCTGCAATTAAACAGTTAGAAACACTGGCTAAAGCGATTGATGTTGAGTTCTTTCCATCTGATATTACTGAAAAACCGGTCAGTATTGTAAATAAAGCTATTTCTCATGCAAAATTGCAATTCTTTGATGTACTTATTGTCGATACTGCGGGTCGTTTGCATGTTGATAACGACATGATGGATGAAATCAAAGCGCTTCATCAAGCCATTAATCCAATTGAGACATTATTTGTGGTTGACGCCATGACTGGGCAAGATGCAGCCAATACAGCTAAAGCTTTCAATGATGCTTTGCCACTTACCGGTGTAATTTTAACCAAAGTTGATGGTGATGCGCGTGGTGGTGCGGCGCTATCCATTCGTCATATTACCGGTAAGCCGATAAAATTCTTAGGGATGGGTGAAAAAACTGACGCTTTAGAGCCGTTTTATCCAGATCGTATTGCTTCGCGCATCTTAGGTATGGGTGATGTGCTATCTTTGATTGAAGAATTACAGCATAATGTCGATCGTGAAAAAGCAGAGAAAATCGCCAAAAAACTGAAAAAAGGTGATAAGTTCGATTTTAATGACTTTCAAGACCAACTCAAGCAGATGCGTAATATGGGCGGAATGGGTGCTCTGCTAGCTAAATTACCCGGTGTTGGTCAACTTCCTGATCATATCAAAGCGCAGATGGATGATAAAATCACCATCAAAATGGAAGCTATTATTGGCTCAATGACATTAAAAGAACGCGCTAATCCTGAAATCATTAAAGGTTCACGCAAACGCCGTATTGCAAACGGTTCTGGCACCCAAGTGCAAGATGTTAACAAACTCTTAAAACAGTTTGAAGATATGCAAAAGATGATGAAGAAAATGAAAGGCGGTGGCATGATGAAGATGATGCGTCAAATGAAAGGGTTAATGGGTAGCGGTATGGGATTCCCGCCTCGTTAAATCATTACAAACGCTTGTTTCAACGAAAATGAGTGATAGCAAACTATCACTTTTCCGCAAAAATATCGCGCTTATAAACAGCGCGATAATACTTGCCATTGACAAATTTAATTGCTTGGTTTAATAGATTTAACCTTTGTTGGCCTGCTCATTGTAAGTACTGTACCTATCGATGATATAATAATAAACACAATGGCTAGCCACTGATAGTGGGTTAATTGTTCATGCAAAACAATAAATCCAGAAAGTGCGGCAAAAACAGGTGACAAACTCATTAATGTACTAAATGTTTGCGCGGGTAATTTGGGAAGTGCAATCATATCCAAACCATAAGGAATGGCCGATGCTAATAACGAAACCACAAAAATCAGTGGTAGCAATTCCAACGAAAACAGAGTACTGCCTGTTTGCCAGATGCCGATAGGAAATAAAAAGCACGATGCAATGCCCGCCCCAATCGCTACACTTGCTGAGCCATAAATAGCACTTGCTTTGCGTCCAAATAAAATATAGCATGCCCAGCCACTTCCCGCTAATAAGGCAAATAAAATACCCTTTGGATCTAAATTACTTGACGCTTGAGTTAGTGGTAAAAGCATAGCTAGTCCTATAATTGCAATACCTAACCAAATAAAATCAAGCACTTTCCGTGAAGCGCACATCGCCACCATAATAGGTCCAGTCAGTTCAATGGCAACAGCAATACCAAGCGGAATTCTGGCGATTGCGTTATAAAATGCTAAATTCATACACCCAATTGAAATACCATATAAAAATATATATTTCAGTGCTTGTTTTGTCATTGCTTTGCGCCATGGTTTGAAGATTAACACTAACATAATTGCCGAAAAAAATAATCGCCAAGCTGTCATCCCCTCTGGCCCTAACACTGGAAATAGATATTTGGCTATAGACGCACTGCCTTGAACCGAAATCATCGAAATAAAAATTAACAAAACAGGCCAAGACCTTTTTAGCATAAATAATTACCTTAATTGAAGTTTGAAGTTGTTGTATATAAAACTCATGACAAGAAGTTTCAGGAAACCATGCGTTTTAGTATAAAAAACGCATGGTTTTATTGATTTATTGGCTCATTGGTAAGTTAGTTTTCTCTTTTTACTGACAATAAGGCAAGATCTTGTAACGCTTGTTTATAAGGCGAATCAGGTAAAATGGCAATAACGTCAAATGCTTTTTGCGCTTCTTTTTGAGCAGTTTGTAACGTAAAATCTAGCGAACCACATTCGTCCATGATGTTTAAAATGCGATCTAACAATTGTCGGCCATTACCTTGCTCTATTGCTTGACGAATTAATGCTGCATCTTGGGCATTTTTAGTGTGGTGCATAGCATGTAAAAGCGGTAAAGTCGGTTTACCTTCATTTAGATCATCGCCTAAATTTTTACCTAATTTTTCATTACTATCGCCGCTATAATCCAGCAAATCATCGATGATTTGAAAGGCTGTACCTAAAAATTTGCCATATTCTTGTAAAGCGAGTTCTTGCTGCGCATTAGCTCCAGCTAGAACCGCAGCCGAATGTGAGGTTGCCTCAAATAAACGTGCTGTTTTGCGATAAATCACCTCTAAATATTGTTCTTTGGTGATATCAGGATCGTTACAATTAATTAACTGTTGCACTTCGCCTTCAGCAATCACATTGGTTGCCGCCGACATAATCGTCAATACTTTAAAAGATTCGGTACGCACCATCATTTGAAAAGAGCGCGTATATATATAATCGCCAACCAGTACGCTTGCGGCATTGCCAAAAAGTGCATTAGCGGTTGATTTGCCACGGCGTAAATCCGATTCATCAACAACATCATCATGTAATAAGGTCGCTGTATGAATAAATTCAATAAAAGCTGCGGTAATAATATGTTTATCGCCTTGATAGTTGAGCGCTTTGGCGATTAACAATGCGATTACTGGACGTATGCGCTTTCCACCACTGCTAATGATGTAATTGCCTAACTGATTGATCAAAGCCACATCAGAACTGAGTTCTGCTTGTATTGCTTGATTCACTTTGATTAAATCTTCTTTAACAAGATCGAGTATTTGATTCATTGATGCAGTATTCATCAGCCTAACCATTATAAATAACAGATATTTACTTTCTATTATCTGATAAATATCATGATGCAACAAGGTGTCATCTATCATATTTCAAAAAACACTACAAATGATAAGCATTTTCATTTAGAATACTGACCTTAAGTTAAAAATGATTATTATTATGAAGATTAACTTTGATATAGACATCGATAATGCCAAGGTTCCTTTGTGTCCGACGAAAAAACAACCTATAAATGCCTATGCATGTACATCGGTATCTATACTGTCACATCTTGTCTTATTTGCACTGATCTTTAGTTCCGCCTTGTTTGCTAAAAATATTGTTGTTGATGAAGGTGATAATTCAATTAAAGCTATTATGGTCGATATCTCGCAATTGGCTGCACCAAAGCAATCATTAGTAGAAAATACCCCCGAAATTCAAGGCGTGGAAAATAGCGAACGGATCGATAACAAACCAATCGAAGAAATTCCCGTTGAACCTGTTATTGAGCCTGAAGTTGTTAAAGAAGAACAGCCTGAACCTATTCTCGAAAAAATCCCCGATAACACTACTGTTGAGCCCAAAAAGGAAATTGTCGTCAAAAAAGAACCAAAACAAAAGAAAAAGCGTCCTCCTGCTCAAAAATCATCACGTCAACAAGTTAGACAAGAAGTGATTAGTGACAACGTTGCTAATACTGCTGTAGCACCGCAGATTTCAGATAATCGTCAATATTCTGGTAATCCTTCACCAATTCGGCGCAACCAACCCGAATACCCTCGCCGAGCACTGGATATGCGCTTAGAGGGTTATGTGGTTGCGCTATTTGATGTAAACAGTGATGGGCGAGTTGAAAATATTCGAATTATAGAAGCAAAGCCTAATAATATCTTTAATCGTTCCGTGATTAATGCCATGAAAACATGGAAATATAAGCCAATTGCGGCCAAAGACTTGAAAATAAAAATTATTTTTAACCGCGATAAATCAATTAGTTTGAACTAATAACAAGTGATATAGACAGCAATAAAAGAGCCATAACTTCTGTTTAAGAAATTACGGCAATAGCGTGACTAATGAGTAGGTATGTTTGCCATCAATTGTTCAATTTGATGCGGATCTTTAGGCACATTACTGGTCAACACATCATTTCCTGTCTCAGTAATTAAAATATTATCTTCAATGCGAATACCAATACCTTTATATTGTGCTGGTACATCTGCGTCTTGATTAATATAGAGTCCCGGTTCAACGGTTAATACCATTCCTGGCGCTAAAATACGATCTCGACCACTACCAACATCATGCACATCTATGCCTAGCCAGTGTCCTAAACCATGCATATAAAATGCGGTATAAGCTTTATTAGCAATTAACGTTTCCACATCACCATGCATAATGCCTAATTTAATTAAACCTGCTACCATCGTTCTGACCACATGATTATTCACTTCCATGATTGATGTACCGGGCTTAAATAATTGAATCGCTTGATATTGCGCTGCTAACACTATGTCATAAATCTCACGTTGAGCTTGGCTAAATTGGCCATTAACAGGGAAAGTACGAGTAATATCGCCTGCATAGTATTGGTATTCACACCCAGCATCAATTAAAACTAAATCTCCATCCTTCAGCTGCTCACTATTATTTTCATAATGTAAAATACAACCATTATTACCCCCACCAACAATAGTGTTATAAGATGGAAAACGTGCACCATGCCAAGCAAATTCGTGTAATATTTCAGCCTCTAGTTGGTATTCAAACATTAATGGTTTACACTTTTGCATTGCTCTAATATGGGCTTGTGCACTAATTTCACAAGCTTGGCGTAAAATTTTGATTTCAAAATCTGATTTAAACATACGCATTTCATGGACTATCGGTCGCCAATCAATCATGCTGTTGGGGGCAGAAAGATTCATTCGGCTACCTTGTCGTAAAATACGCATGGCACTATCAACAATTTTATCGGCATAGGCATACTGTTGATCGGCATGATAAATCGCCGTTTTGCCATTTAATAAATCGGGTAATATTGTATCTATCTCATCAAAGGAATGCGCCTTATCAACCCAAATTGCGCCTAATGCGGCTTGTTGACCTAAACGGTAACCTGTCCATGTTTCTGCAAGTGCATCTTTTTTACGATTAAATAATACATATCTAGGCGTATTATCATTTTGTTTTACCACAGCAAAAACCGCTTCTGGCTCGGCAAAAAGCGTAAAATACCAAAAATCGCTATTTTGCCGATATGGATAATGGGTGTCATTACTACGCGCGGCTTCAGGAGCAGCAAAAAAAAGTGCAATACTATTTGGCACCATTTGAGCTAATAATCTTTCTCGACGTGCAAAAAGTTCTGTTTTGATATCAGTGTTTATCATGGTAATGACCTTGAAAATGTATAATTATTAATGGATTGTTGGGATGATATCTGGTTCATTAAATTCATCAAAACATAGCATAGAAGTGATGCGAACATACTCTTTAATCTCTTCAAAAGCAAAACCAAGCTCTTGTTGATCTTCATTTTCATCATAACCCAGTGTAACAATTTGCCGTAGGTCATAAATCGCTTCGCCAACATCACCTTTGATATGATTAATTTTAGGTTGCACAAGGCCAATACCAAGTAAGAAATGATTTACCCAGCCAACCAAATCATCAAGCTGTGAATATAAATCTTTGTCACTAAGTAATAATTGAAAGCTAAAATCTTCATCAAAGAATTGTTGTTTGATATGTGTGTAAAGTTGACTAATTTTCTCATCTAATGATGCAGGCATTTTTTGACCATTATTTAACATATCTTCAACCAATGGACGCCAGCTTTCATCATAGTTACCGCCAGCTAATATACCCGACAAAAAACCATGCAACTCAGCTGCGGTAATACCGATTTTATTTTGGATTAGTTGACGATTAAATTCGTCGTAATTGATAATATTTGACATAAACTTCACCCTAATTTTATTACATCATGAAAAAATGCACCCTGCACTTTCTCTGATTATTAGTATATAATTCGTATTCAATTGTAAATAATAAACAGGTTACTGTGCTTTATAAAGGAATTATTTTGAACATTGTGGGATTAATCGTGAAATTGCCTTTGCAATTATTATTTCTTGCAGGATTATTATCATTAACCGCCTGTAGCTCATTGTTCTCGAATAAAGGCATCATTATCCTTGATGTGCAAGATAAAATACACACCGATGTAACCAGTCAAAATTTACCTAAAACTTATAAATTAGGTAATAGTGAACAAGAATTACAGCGATTTGAAACTTTCTGTAGAGAAGAGATCCGCGCATCAAAGCTTGATGGCAGTGAAGAAATCGTTTTTGAAAATATTAAACATGGAATCCATGGACAGGTAGAATTTAAAAAGTGTAGCGATAAAGTCACCCGTATCTACCGATACTGACAAAATATAGCTATCTCTATTAATTAAAGCTAATGCGATTGACCTAATATAAAAGATATATGAAATCTTACTAGCCTTTCAGGCGGTTTTTATTTATATTGGTCGTTGAAATAAAAATATTTGGGAGTCAAATAATATGTACAAACAAGATGTAACCATTACTGCATCTAACGGTCTTCATACTCGCCCTGCTGCGCAATTTGTGAAAGAAGCCAAAAACTTTAATGCAGAAATCACCGTCACATCTAATGGAAAAAGTGCAAGCGCTAAAAGCCTATTTAAATTACAAACATTAGGTTTATCACAAGGCACAACCATTACCATTGCTGCCGAAGGTGAAGATGAAAAAGACGCAGTTGATCATTTAGTAAAATTAATTCCTGAATTGGAATAATAACTCCCGATTAGCTATGAAAGGTTTTAAAATTGAATAAGGATTAAATGTTATGGTCTCAGGTATACTTGTTTCTCCCGGTATCGCTTTTGCTAAAGCGCTATTATTAAAAGAAGAACCTATTGTTATTAGCAATAGACAAATTCTTGATAGCAAGATTGACGCTGAAATTGAGCGCTTTAAAGAAGCTCGAGAAAAATCAAGCGAACAATTACATGCGATTATGGAACGCGCAAAATCCACATTAGGCGAAGATAAAGCTGCCATTTTTGAAGGGCATATTATGCTTCTTGAAGATGAGGATCTTGAGCAAGAAGTGATTTCTCGTATTCAAAGTAAACATTCAAGCGCAGATGCCGCTGTTCAATCTGTTTTTGAAACTCAAGCTAAAGAACTAGAAAATTTAGATGATGAATATCTAAAAGAACGTGCTGCAGATATTCGTGATATCGGTAAACGATTACTCAAAAATATTTTAGGCATTGAAATTGTTGATTTGAGTGCCATTAGCCAACCATGTGTTTTAGTTGCAACCGACTTAACGCCGTCTGAAACAGCTCAGCTAAACTTAGATATGGTATTAGGTTTTATTACTGATGCAGGGGGTCGTACTTCACATACCTCTATCATGGCTCGTTCTTTAGAAATCCCAGCTATTGTTGGAACATCAAATGCAACTCAAGCAATCAAACAAGGTGATTTCGTTATTTTAGATGCGATCAATAATGCTATTTATATCAATCCAGATCACACAACTCAAGAAAAGTTAAAACAAGTTCAAACTAAATATATTAGTGATAAAGAAGAATTGGCTAAATTAAAAGATCTACCGGCTGTAACCCTTGATGGTCACCAAGTAGAAATTTGTGGCAACATTGGTACAGTACGTGATATTGCGGGTGCTGAACGTAACGGTTATGAAGGTGTTGGTCTATACCGCACTGAATTCTTATTTATGGATCGCGAAGCTTATCCTGATGAAGAAGAGCAATTTAAAGCCTATAAAGAAGTAGCCGAATCAACCAATGGTTTATCGGTAATTGTCCGTACCATGGATATCGGCGGCGATAAAGATGTGCCATATATGCATTTACCAAAAGAAGAAAATCCATTCCTAGGCTGGCGTGCAATTCGTATCAGTTTAGATCGTAAAGAAGTTCTTCATGCACAATTACGCGCAATTTTACGCGCTTCAGCATTTGGTAAATTGCGTATTATGTTCCCAATGATTATTTCTGTGGAAGAAATCCGTATATTAAAATCTGAAATCAATATTCTTAAAGAACAATTAAATGCCGAAGGCAAAGCGTTTGATAAAAATATTGAAATTGGTGTAATGATTGAAACGCCAGCAGCGGCTGTGATTGCACATCACTTAGCCAAAGAAGTTGATTTCTTTAGTATCGGAACCAATGACTTAACACAATATACGCTGGCTGTTGATCGTGGTAACGAGCTGATCTCTCACCTTTATAACCCTCTTTCACCTTCAGTATTAACACTGATTAAAAAAGTGATCGATGCCTCTCATAAAGAAGGTAAATGGACAGGGATGTGTGGTGAGCTTGCTGGTGATGAAAGAGCGACAATCTTATTACTTGGTATGGGACTTGATGAATTTAGTATGAGTGCTGTATCTATTCCTAAAATTAAGAAATTAATTCGTAATACGAATTATGAAGAGGCAAAGAAATTTGCTGATGCTGCGCTAGAAAAAGCAACTGCTAAAGAAATTATTGATTTAATTGAAAATTACACTGCTGAAAAGCAAATTTGTTAGGAGACAATGATGGGTCTATTCGATAAAATTAAACAATTTGTATCCGATGATAGTAAAAATAGCATCGAGATTATTGCTCCTTTAAGTGGCGAAATTGTCAAAATCGAAGATGTACCAGATGTGGTTTTTGCTGAAAAAATCGTTGGTGATGGAGTAGCAATTAAACCTTCTGGCAATAAAATTGTTGCACCATTAAGTGGTAAAATTGGCAAAATCTTCGAAACCAATCATGCTTTTGCTTTAGAATCAGATGAAGGCATTGAACTTTTTGTTCACTTTGGTATTGATACTGTGGAACTAAAAGGTGAAGGTTTTACGCGAATTGCCGAAGAAGGCCAACAAGTTAAAGCAGGCGATACCATTATTGAAATTGACCTACCACTACTTGAAAGTAAAGCAAAATCCGTATTAACACCTGTGGTTATTTCTAATATGGAAACAATTGTGGAACTCACCAAACTATCAGGTGCAGTAGAAGCAGGTAAAACACCAATAATGCGAATTAAAAAGTAATAAATATTGCTTTATAAAAAAACCTTCAGCTTAAGCTGAAGGTTTTTTGTTTTATACTTACATACAGGTATTTTCTAAAACATCTTAACGCCATTTTTTGTATTGGTTAATTAAGTTATTTGTAGATTTATCATGTGAATTTACTGGTTTATCATCTGCCAATTCAGGTAAAATCCGACCGGCTAATTGCTTACCTAGTTCAACTCCCCATTGATCAAAACTAAAGATATTTAAAATAATCCCCTGAGTAAAGATCTTATGTTCATACATGGCAACTAACGCACCAAGGCTATAAGGGGTGATTTTTTTCACTAATATTGAATTAGTTGGCTTATTGCCATCAAAGACTTTAAATGGTACCACGGACTTCACTTCGTCAAGGTTTTTACCAGCGGCAATAAATTCTTGTTCAACTTGCTCTTTTGTTTTACCAAAAGCTAAAGCTTCGGTTTGTGCAAAAAAGTTAGATAACAATTTAGGATGATGATCACCAACTGGATTATGACTAATAGCTGGTGCAATAAAATCACAAGGAATAAGTTTAGTACCTTGGTGAATTAATTGATAGAACGCATGTTGACCATTGGTTCCCGGTTCACCCCAAATAATTGGACCGGTAGTATAAGGTGTTTTATTGCCACTTCGATCCACACTCTTACCATTTGACTCCATATTACCTTGTTGAAAATAAGCCGCAAAACGGTGCATATATTGATCATAAGGTAAAATCGCTTCGGTTTCTGCACCACAAAAATTGTTGTACCAAATACCAATTAACGCAAGTAAAGTTGGGATATTTTTATCAATTGGCGCACTTTGGAAGTGTTTATCCATAGCATGCCCACCGGCTAAAAATTGTTTGAAATTATCAAAACCGATTGATAACACTATTGATAAACCAATTGCTGACCAAGATGAATAACGTCCACCGACCCAATCCCAAAATTCAAACATATTGGCGGTATCAATACCAAACTTTTCAACTTCCTTTGCATTAGTTGATAGTGCAACAAAGTGCAAAGCAACCGCTTTATCGTCTTTTGCCGCATCAAGTAACCATGATCGTGCCGTTTGTGCATTAGTCATGGTTTCTTGTGTAGTAAAGGTTTTAGATGCCACTAAAAATAAAGTGGTTTCAGGATTTAAACCTTTAAGTGCTTCAACAATATGTGTACCATCAACATTAGAAACAAAATGCATATTTAAATGGTTTTTATAAGGACGTAACGCTTCGGTGATCATATGAGGTCCCAGATCTGAACCGCCAATGCCAATATTAACAACATCAGTAATCGCTTTACCTGTATAACCTTTCCATTCGCCACTAATGATTTTGTTACTGAATGATTCCATCTTAGCTAAGACAGCATTAACATCATCCATCACATTCTTACCATCAACATAAATTGGGGTATTTGATACATTACGTAATGCAACATGTAATACTGCCCGATTTTCTGTGCGATTAATTTTTTCACCACTATACATAGCATTAATCGCACCAGTTAAATCGCATTCATCAGCAAGTTTATACAGCAATTCTAGGGTTTCTTGTGTTACTCTGTTTTTTGATAAATCAACCAAAAACTCATCGTCAAAAGGAATACTCAGTTTTTCAACTCGGTTAGGCTCCTCTTTTAAAAGTTGAGCAATGGTTTTATCTTTATTTGTTTGGTAACTAGCTTGAAGGGATTTCCAAGAATGGGTAGTAGTTGGATCAATTGACTTTAGCATAATTTATTCCTTAAATAATATTACATTATACCCATAATATAACTATGCCTATCATGATGCAAGATAAGGATCTTGCCGATAAAAATAAGTTTAATGGAGAATAATAGATATTATTTTCTTTTTTAATGGAATAACATGAATTAAGAGCATTAAAAATAAGATATCAGATATTTACAGTATTATATTTTAATATTAGTCATTGATTTAAATATAAAAATTATATTTAAGATTTTAGATATTCAAGACGATTATCAATAATACGCTGATTATTCACTATCTCAAATGACACTAAAATTCCTGCAAAAGTAATGCCAAGGACAATTAATTGTTCATCCACTTCATAATAGTAACGCATATGATCTTCATAGATATGATCTTTAAAAATATAGTTATGATTAAACATATCAGTTAAAACAAACGGACATCCTAATTTAAAATCAAAACCCAGAAAATTTAGAATTTGATTGGCTTTATCAAGCAGGAAAGTATTATTCATAACGTCAGAATCAATGGATAAAACCTCAATCTTATCGTCAATATAAAAAAATATAATGTGATAACCACAAATATTAGCCGTTCCGGGTATCTCAGCATATGAAAAATCTTCTTTGATATAATATTCATTTAGATCTAAAAAATGATTGATATCAAGCGCGCTAAACTTATTTTTATTATACATATGCAAATCCTAAATTTTGTACATTTTCCCGTTAAAATTTGATGTTGATCTTATCCTCATATTCTATAATAAACTTATACTTTGTGATTTTCTATTTAGATTCTGTTTTCATATAAAAGGTTATCTAATCACTTCATCAATGAGTAAAATTGTAGCAAGAAATGTGACCGCAAAAAGATATAAAATTCTTGAAATAGTTTATGGGTAGAATGATTCGCATTGCTTACCGTAATTTGGCAAATGGCTGTCTTTTTACTTGTTAGGTTATATTTTTTGTAAAAAATATTCAGGATTCTATACCGTTTCGTGATTATTTGATAATTTGCAGTATCTATTGGTTAAAATGGGTGATAATCATCGTATCAATCAAACATGTACAAAATCTATCTGCCCGCAAATGAATGGAAGCGGAAAGCGATAAGGACTTTAATGAAAATGCGGTGTTCACTCTTTGGGTTATATTTTTGTAAAAAATATTCAGGATTCTATACCGTTTCGTGATTATTTGATAATTTGCAGTATCCAATTTGTTAAAATGGGTGTAGGAGGCAAATGTGATTAAGACAATATTCGTTGATGTTGATTTTAACGGTATAATTATTTTTGACTACCCAGGAATACAGATCCCTTTTGGTGGGAAAATAGACAATGGGCAAAATATACTTAAAACATTTACAACAACAGACAAAGGCGACTTTGTGCTTGATAAGGGAATTGCGTTACCTATCATGGGCATTGATGATGGTGGTTATGTTGTTCGTTTGTTTTTAAATGAATCTCCCTGTAACGAGGAGAGACGGGTTATATTCAGCGATAAATATTTTTATCTTAATGTTACTGGAAACTTATATATTGCCGACATGTCTGTTTTTTGGGAATGGGAAGAATATACAGGTTGGCATAATGCAGATATTCCGAAGGGAATATATAAAGTTTGTTTGGAAGGCGTAACTTTAAAAAAAAATGGCGATACCTTTTATTGCTATGACTTGATCTTAGAAAAAATAAACAAACTCGGAAAAAGAGAAATTGAACCACGTTCAGATGCTAGACTTTATTAAACAATTGCGAATAAAGTCTTTTCAAGGATTTATCGCTAATGGATATTGAATATCAGAAAATAGAATCCCATTTTTTTGAATTAATTTCTTTGCTGTGTAAAAGTTTTACCGTCGAAGAATTAGATGAAATTAAAGCGCTTATTGATTATGGTGAATAGGGAATAGGTTGTTAATAATGAATAAAGAATGGGAACCGATCTTTCAAATAGAGTTAATAGATATTATTAACAGCTTACACATCAAAAAATTGCATGTCGGCTCATCTGATTCTCTTATTGATGAAACGATGGGAGAACCAGAATTACCTGTAGCAAGACTAAACAGAAAATCAAAAATATTTAATCACCTATATGGCAATGTCAGTATTTTATCTGAAAATAACACGGTAATAAGTGTAAATACCCCAAACTTAGTACAAGATTCAAGTAGAAAATCATGCTGCTTTTTTTAGTGTTTTATACTCAATCGGTGTCATATTATTTATTGATTAATTTTCTTCAAAATATTCGTCACTTATCATCGATAGAATATCGACCTGATTAAGTACATTTTTTAAAAAATTATATCTATTTAATTTATCAGCATTTTTTCCATTGATAAAAGATACTTTTATTAATGTACAGAATTCTTTATTTTCTTCATCTAACCACTCGTCGGATAGCGGGATATAATTATCTGTAATAGTTAATGTGTCCGCATAAAAACCACAGTAAGAGAAGTACACCCCAAAATAAGAGCTATCATGTTCAGAGCAAGTTATATCCCATTTATTATTCAACAATTCACTTATCTCTTTTTTAGATTTATTACTGCCATATTTTAGAAAATATAATTTTTTCATTTATCGCCCGCCACATTTCTCTGGAATTCTGATTCCTTTAGCTTTGACTTCAACTGAAGTCTTAAAGATCATAGCATTTACAGGCCTATCTCCAGATATTCTAGATAATCTTTGTAGAATATTATCTATACCTAATTTTTTAGCCGTATCACTACCCATATTAATTGGTCCAGTTCGTCCAGCATTCCAATCGGGACGAGCTAAGTAAATCTACCAATATCTGGATCATAATAACTAAACGTATTGTAATGTAAGCTAGTTTTTCTGTCTAAATATTGTCCCTGTAATATTTGATATTTTACTCTATTGATTCGTACTTGTTTTCCTAAAGTGGTGTTTTGCATCGTATTTGGTTAACAGTAGACAAATTGATAATGCTGATGTTGTCGATCGGATCATAAGCTAGTTTTTGTTTTTATCTGTTACAGTACATATTTTTTCCATTTATTGTCAGAGTCATCATAAACTTCTTTTTTATCAATACGCCACTCATGATTTGTATAATGCAGAGTATAGCGAAATTGATCTTCAACCCCATGTTGTTCTTGGGTATAAATAGCTGCTTTATTACCTTTTAATTCTTCAATTTTTAATATCTTTTCATCTGGCGAATATTCAGGCGGATTTCCACACCCTAATGAAATTTGCCTACCATATTTTCGTTCTTTTTTTGTGCAAAATTTATTAAATATAAAATTTAAATCATTCATCATTTTTAAACGAATATCATTTGATGAATCATTTTTTACTAATGGATAATAATGAACTTCCCAATGATTCATAGCAATAATAAATTCTTTTAATATATTTTTCGCAATTTCAATATCCATTTAGTTCACCTCATTTTTAAAAACATGATTTAACGCATTTTCCCATCTTGGAAAACTGAGTATTCTATTTCGGTTGGACTGGTACCTCCATTGCCATAACAACGTGGCTGTTTGTTGCTGAACCGTACAAGGTCATTGGACTGATATTTATACTTTCCAAACCAATTAAATACTTTTAAACATTATTAAAAGGGTAAATTAATTTTTTTATTAAGTTTTTCTTCAATAAGCGTAGATAATTCTTTAAATAAAGTTTCCCAAATCTGTATGTACTCTAATTTACTGATAACAAGTTTCATATCAGGAATTTTTCCATTATATATGCCTACATCTGGTCCCTTCTTATATTCAAGTTCTACACCTTTATCTTTAATGTCATAATAGAAGTAAAAATCAGCACCTTGCTCACAAAACCAAATATCACCTTTGCCTGTCCAATTATTTTTTACTCGTTTGACAGATTTAACAATCTCTTCATAACATATTGTTATATCAGGATAAAGATCAAGATTTACTTTGTAATCATCTTTCAATTTAATAAAAAACTCACAATCAACATATCTTCTCAATTCTTCCAATGCATATTGAAAAGGAGTTAGTTCATCATCAATATCATTATCAATATCGCCTATAGGATTTTTATATTTAATATTGAATATTGTTTCCATTTTAATTTCCTGGAATATAAGGATAGGCTGTAATAGGTTGGTCTTACAATATCAGTTATTTTTATCAGTCCATCAGGCTGATAGCTACATTCCCATCGTATTTCACTGTTTACATTGCTAAACTCTTCTGGACAACCGTTCAGATTTGACTTTGATGTATGAATCAAGCTGTCTAGTCACAGCATATGTATATATTTAAACCATCATTAAATGATTTTTCTAAAAAATCAATAAAAGAACTAATCGATTCAAGCTGTAACTTTTTTGTTTTAATAAGCCTTTTTAATTCCTTTATTAAGGGCTGAATTTCTCCATATAACACAGTATTATCAGCATAATAATTATGAAATTTTTTTATTGTTGGGTATTGATTTAATGGTATCGCATTATTGAATAATAAATCATGATCAGATTTTCCAAGTGAAAATATCGGTGTGTTTTCATCTATTTTCTTTTGATTATTTGATGCCATAAAATCCAAAGCCATAAATACCTCATATTTTAACTTGATAGGAACACTATATGCCGATTAACAATCACTAAAACCGTAAATAGTTGCATTCCCATAATATTTTGCTGTTTGCATCGATTAGATTTTCCCGTCGCCATTCAGAAATGGTCGCAGCGGTAGTCATTTTGTCCCTGTTTGCTGTATTTTTTGCTCACCAGTCGTTCATGATGTCATACTGGTATTGATATTCAATAAATTAAATATTTTCATATAATTATATAACAAGATGATTTAATTCTAACATTATAATCTCTATTTGATAATGCAGATTTAGATGCACGATCTTTTCTAAATTTATTAATTATGTTAATAATGAAAAAGCATGATGAAATTCTTCGTTTTTTATCAAATCCTGTATTGTTTTATTTATTACATTATTATCCAAACTTTCAACAATAATCATATCTGATGCCCAAAAATATAAACCATTACAACACTCTTTTGTCTCTTTATACCTACTCAAAATTGAAATTATATTTTCGATAGTGAAAAATGTTGCAACATACCGCTTTCCATTATCTAAACAAACTTCAACATCAACATTATCATTTACCACATTAACATCTTGATCATATTTTAAAATTTTAATATTCATAATTCCTAATTTCCTTTACCAAATACTTTTTAAAACTTCATTAATCACTGATTACTGATTAGCCTTATTAGATTTACTTAATATTTCATACCATCATTTATGCTCATGAAATAAATGATCCTCATTTTAAGCTCTAGTTTGAGAAATTCTATGATCTATAGATTTGTTTCTAATAGTTTTTTATTACCTAAAAAAGTTGTTCTGTTAAATGATCGATTCTTGATTAATGCGATTTTCCTGTAATCTCGGCTTCTTTAACAAATTTATTACTTTCTTTTATTCACGAATGAATTTTTAAACAACTCCCCACAAGGATCTCCCAAGTCAAGGCGGGATAGCTGCATACTGGTACAGATTCAAGTCATCTGCAACCCAATCAGGCCTGGCAGAGTAAATCTATCAATATCTGGATCATAATACCTGAAAGTATTGTAATGTAAGCCGGTTTTTCTGTGTAAATATTGTCTTCAATACCAACAGGGATGAGGTTAACCTTACGACTATTATTTATGAACCATATAAATCATCTAGATCATCTTCACATACTAATTTAGAAATAAATTCATTAAAACTATTGCATAGAAAACGAGTATTCATATCTTGATTATCCGTTAAAGATAAATTGTCTGACCATGTGTCAAGAGTGTAGTAGTATATTTTTCCATTATTAATATCGATGCAGAAATAATTACCGCCCGCGTCAATGGCAAAAGGTAAAAAAGTTTCCGGTAATAACTTTCTACCCCATAAATTTTCTGCTTTGGAAGGCATTAAATAGTTCTTGTTATTATTAAACTTTTTATAGTATTTGATGGGAATTAGTTCATGAATTGCAACCTCTTCAAATTCACCTTCAGGATCAAGCCAAGTATTATTCTCTGGCATTCCACCATTGTGTTGTAACAGGAATTGTCTTAATTGAACAGGAATTTTTATCTTTAAGAGTTTTTCAACCTCATTTAGGTCAGCGGTATTAATTGCTTGTTCAGAGTCATAGAATTTGTTGCTTGCTCTTGGTTTAATATCTTCATATTCAAAGGTTTCTTCTTTATCTTGCTCTTCATCATAAGTTAAAGTGTTTAAAAAATTTTCTAATGAATCAGATAAATAGATACTATTTTTTTTAAAATTTTGTTCTGTATTTAGAGTGTCGTCCCATTCTAATCTGAGGTATTGATATATCGCACCAGTATTAATATTTATACACAAAAAACCATTGCTGTAATCAAGAGCAAAAGGCAATAATTCTTTAGGTAAGTTTTCGTTATCCCAAAATTTCGAAGCTGTTCCTTCTATCAAAAAATCCGGATCATTTCTAAAATCTTTGTTATATTTTATTGGAATAAATATTGAGATTTGGAGTTTATATGGAGGGACAGTTGTTTTCCAAATATCTTTATATACCATTCCGCCATTACAATTAAGGTAAAGCTGTCTTAAAGAATCTGGAATTGTGATACCTAACTTCTTTTCACAAGCATTTAAATCTTTATCAGTCAGTTTTTTTTCGCAGTTATAAAAGTTATCTATATTAATCATATTAATTCCCAAATTATATTGCGTCTTTAATTAACAGAATTTACTTTTTAGCTCTTTTAGCCTCTTTGGTACTCTACCTGTTAACCACCCTTGTTTATATGAATAGTCTACAGCTTGTGTTGAACCATATGTCATCCTTGAAAATTCTTCAAATTGAGAAACTGAGCCTTTATGACTAATTGCTTTATGAGTTTCCTTTTTAATTAATTGCATAGTAGTTTTACCAGTTTTCGGATCAAAATCGTCAACATGATGCCAAGTATATCCTTTGGCATCTTTCTTTTTGATTCCAGCCGCTTTAAATGCAGCAGTAAAATCTCTAGACCTACTCCCTTGCATTTTGATTTGAACAATATTTTTTTGACCTTCTTTTACAGGATATAAGTCTGGAGAACCTGTAAAATCCACTCCTTGTAACGCTAATCCCCACGGATCAATCCAAGTCAACCCATTAGGCGCATACTGATACAGATTAAACCCACCAGCTAAACCAATCGGGTCTGGCTGAGTAAATCTACCTATATCCGGATCATAATACCTGAAGGTATTGTAATGTAAGCCGGTTTCCTTGTCTAAATATTGTCCCTGATATCTGAGGTTTTGCCTTCGCGATGTCTATCTGATTGTTTTTCAATGCGCCGGCCAAGAGCGTCATAGATGTAGTTTTAACACTGGCTGTGTGGCTTTGATTTTTCGATACGTACTTTTCGCTCAGAAAGTGTTTGGCGTGGTGGTGTGCTGAGTAGCACCGGTGGTTTTTAGTCTTGGTAGGGCCTGTAGATGTTTTCAGAACGTGAAATTATTTATTTCAAAACCGGTAATCCATACACGGGTGGGTATAAGCAGGTGTTAAATTGATTAACAGATATTGTTTGATGTAAAACCAAGTGGAATTTTTAATTAACCTTAGTATTATTGTGCTGGTTTCAGGGTATAGCACAAGTACTACTCCTGAAATAAATAAAAGCTGGAAAAAGTATCATACCCTTCCCAGCATGGTTTCAGATATCCTTTAATAATTCTTTTCTAATATTATAGTCACCCAATGGCGCTACACGAGGTAGGGATTCGGCTTCTTTTCCAGATATAGGAATTTCATTTTCCCAAATATCCATTTTTTTACACCACGGTTCTTCTCCATAGGTGAAATATACGCCATTCATATCGGTAGGCACATAGTTTTGTTGATGCCCGATTATTCTCCACTCACCTTCTGATTTCCTATCAAATAATGAGTAGCTGTCTAATATCACTGGTTCAATCAATCGCCGGGCTTGTTTGATTTCTGCCTCAGATATATCAGGAGAATTAGAAATGTTATCAAACAGCTCGGCAACATGACCAATAAAAATTTTGATAATAATTCTGCCAAAACAATATCTCTGTTCATCCAGCTTAAAGCAGAATATGTCTCCTGCCTTGATAAACCGTAGCATGGTGCGTGTTTTTTTATCCCAACCCCATAGTTTGAAATCACTCATCAGCATTTTCCTTTCCTATACGATCATTTATACTATTGCCTTGCATACTATGATAAGCTTCTTTGAATACTATAACTCTGTCATCAGAGGGCTTAGCGCTTATGGTCAAACGAGTTATATTTATTTCCTCTATTTGTAGAAGAAATTTCTTCACCTATAGTACCCGTTATGGTTTATATTTTTCTTCAATATTAAACCTAACAGATCAATCCAAGTCAACCCATTAGGTGCATACTGATATTGATTCAATCTGCTAGCTAAACCTATAGTGTCTGTCTGAATAAATCTAACAATATCAGGATTATAATTTCTGAAAGTATTGCAATGTAAGCCAGTTTTTCTGTGTAAATATTGTCCTTGATATCTGAGATTTTGCTCTATTGATTGATGCTCAATTTCCTAAATGCGCTTACCCCAGAGCTGATAGCTGCATTCTCAGACGATTTCGCTGTTTTCGTTGGTTAGCTCTTTTAGTGTGCCCTAACTGCATATTTCTAATTGTTTATACAATAATGAAGATATACTTCATATTCATCATCATTAATAACCAGTATCCTTTCAGGCTCTAAAAACAATAATGATAAATCAAAAGTTTGATTGTATCTAAATATACTATTTAAAAAATCATCTAGATTATTAATATTTAAGTGAATAGCAATTTTTTCTTCAACTAGTTGAATGCATTTTGAAAAGCCATTATTTTTCAAAGTTTTATTAACAATTTCAATCAGCTTTTTTTTGCTAATTGGGTGATCCAATGTCATTCTACTATCAATTTGCTCAATCTTGAAAAAAAGTTTAAGCTGTTTTTTATACCAAACAAAATCTTCATCATTAACATATGAAATTGTAAATGATTCAATTCCTTTTAATTGGCTAACATATTCTTTTGCTTTTATATAAAGTAATTTTTTTTCGAGTTTATTATTCATAATATATGTGATGATCATTTGTTAACGGATCAATAATCTTTAGATATCGCTCTTCTTTGAAGTCATAGGTCATTGAATTGGCGCCACGTTTTGGTTGACCTGCATGTGTATGAGCACTTTTGGCTCTTGGATCATTTGTATGTTCTACAATGACAAGTTTATGTCCTTGTGCATTTTTATATTCATAATATCTTCCATGTGAACCTAAATCTTCTGAATTTGAAGCCTGTCGTCGATTAAGTTTAGGCCCCCCCCTCCCACGGATCCACCCAAGTTAACCCATTGCATCCTGATACAGATTCAATCCACCCAGCAACCCAATCGGGTCTGGCTGAGTAAATCTAACTATATCCGGATCATAGTACCTGAAAGTATTGTAATGTAAGCCGGTTTCTCTGTCTAAATATTGTCCCTGATACCTGAGGTTTTGCTCTATGGATTCGTGTTCGATTTCATGAATCCGCTTTCCCCATAACTGAAAGCTACATTCCTACAGTAATTCGCCGTTGGCATCGGTAAGCTCTTCCGAACAGCCGTTTCGGTCGGTGTGGAAGTACATTACCCTTTCTGGGTCATTACCTCGTTTATCTATCCGCGCCAATGGTTCGTATCTGTTCTGGTCGGTATAGATATACAGGCTGGTAGGGTGATTTGGGCGGGATGGGATTCTGATTACGCTGTATCTGTTTGTGTTGCACACAGCTGTTGCGGTCGTATTTGAACTGGGTGTTGAGGCGGCCATAGGCGTCGTAGTTAAAGCCGAGTTTGCGTCCAGCGGAACCGATGCGAGTGTGTACCAGTCCGCACGGGTCGCGGTGGTAGTGGTGCTGTAGCCGGCAGGGTCGGTATAGGTCAGTAGCTGGCAGCATTAAATAATATAAAACGCATAGCATAGTTTTATATGCGATTTTTTTTGATAAAAATGTATTTTTATACATTTTCTATCGATTAAGGCACTTCTCCATAATCATTTTTCAAGACATTATATTCTATATTTCAGTTGTCATTCTCAATTCTATAAGAAAATTATACGGCTAGTATTATTCATGTTTACAAATATGTCATTCGATATATTTTCCTAAGTGATAAATATCAGTTGCCTCTTTATTCATTTCTAAAGAACCTAAAGCACCTAAATCCAAACTATATATATTATCAGACTCATTATTTTTCTTGACGTATATAAAATAGCCTATATCACCATTTTGGCCTATTAAAAAATAATTGGGTTCAATGTTTTGTATACTATATACATCATTTCTTTCTTGAATGTTATATATGTTATATATGTATATATATTCTTCTTTTTCAGTGATTAATTCATATGGTTCTTTATCTTGAACCTCTTCTGACAAAAATCTTACATATAAACTTGGAAATTTGATATTGATTTCTTTTTCAAGAATATACAACATTTCTATAATTAATTTCTTTTCCATAAAAAATTTACCATTCAATTAATATTCTATAAGTCAAAAAAAGGATTATTTATGTTATCACTTCTAATTCTATCGAAATATTTGTAAGAATCGTTTAACACTTTTCTTGCTTGTGCTTTAGGTACACCGGCGTCAAGCATTTCTCTGTAACTTATGTTGAATTCTTGTTTTAAGGTTGTATTCCATCCTTCATTAAGTGATCTTCTAGCTCTTTGTGCTTGACTAATGTTAGCATGTGGTAAACCAGAAGATTGTAATAATGTTGCTGGTGCAGCATTGCTTCGATAACTAGTTATATTTCTTTTAGCCCAAGCATCTTGTTTTGGATGATGGCTTTGTACGAACCATCAGATCTAGTGTTTCTATGGCCTAAAGCTCTATTTGCATTAGGAGATAAGTTACCATGTACGTCTACATCACCTTTTTTATAGCCATTTGGAGCTTTATATATTAATCCCCACGGATCCACCCAAGTCAATCCATTAGGCGCATACTGATACAGATTAAACCCACCCAGCAACCCAATCGGGTCTGGCTGAGTAAATCTACCTATATCTGGATCATAGTACCTGAAAGTATTGTAATGTAAGCCGGTTTCTCTGTCTAAATATTGTCCCTGATACCTGAGGTTTTGCTCTATGGATTCGTGTTCGATTTCATGAATCTGCTTTCCCCATAACTGAAAGCTACATTCCCACAGTATTTTGCCGTTTGCATCGGTAAGCTCTTCCGGACAGCCGTTCAGGTCGGCGTGGAAGTAGCGGATATGTTATCTTGGTTGCCGTCTGTATCTATCCGCGCCAGTGGTTCATAGCTGTTCTGGTCGGTATAGATATACAGGCTGGTAGGGTGTTCGGGCCGGTTTCCTGAATCATTCTTAATCCGTCCCACAGGAAGCGGGTACGGTGGTAGGGTTGGTTTTCGCGGTCTAGCTGATGCTTTTAGATACGCCGGCCAAGGGCGTCGTAAACGTAGCCGTAGCGCTGGCTGCGGTCTGTTTGTTCGATGCGTACTTCGCTCAGGCGGTGTTCGGCGTCGTAGTGGTAGTGCTGGGTGGCGCCGATGCTTTGTTTGGTTTGGGTTCGACCGTGCTCGTCATAGCGGTAGTGGTGGCTTCTGAAATGCAGTAGCTGGTTACAGCGAATCAGGTTGTGGTTGCTGTGTTTTTTGCTTACCAGCCGGTCGAGGTTGTCGTACTGGTAGCTGCGTTCGATGAGGATACTGGTAAATCATCTTCAATAGTTGTATTCTTACAAATAGCGTACAATATTAATCCGCATGTTGATATTAAAACTTAAATACGCCTATATATTTAAGTCCGTTATAATTTTCTTTATAAGGTTTTTTAATCGCTACTTCACTTGCTTTATACCAAACTAATGCATTGGCTTTGGTTATGCCTAGTTGGTGACATTTTTCGATAATATTTTGTCTACAATCTAATTCGGGAGAGATTAATTTATCAATTAATTTTCCTACATCAATCTCTTTTTTCAGTGGTTTAGGATAACCAATAAAATCCTCATCATACCAATTGTTGCCTACATCTTTACAAAACCCACAAACTTTATAATCAGGGTCATCTAATTCCTCAGCAACATAATCCAGCTCAAAATATTTATTATATTCCTCAACTGGCATAAAATTGGTTCCTATCCATAGATATTGATCCGATGAAAGATCTTCAGACCCATATGATGGGTATTTAGTATCCGCATTAAATTCACCTATATATTTAAGTCCGTTATAATTTTCTTTATAAGGTTTTTGTACCTCCAAATTTAACCACGGATCATTATTAATGTACCAGAATACCGCATTGGCAGTTGTAATACCTAATTTAGTACAATTTTCATTAATTTTTTTCTTTTCACTTTCATTTACTTTTATTTTATCAATAATCCAATTGATGTTCTGGGATGAAAAAAGCCTATTAGGCATAACAAGCCGTTCTGGCATGTAAACAAGTTCGCCTATATCTGCACAAAATAAGCTTGTTGGTTCATCTGAATCAATCTGTAAATTTTCAATTTCTTCAAAATAGTGTTGATATTCTTCATCTGATGAAAAATTATTACCTATCCATAGCAGAATAGTAACTTTATCAAAATTAAATTTACTCATGCTAACTAATCCTTAATTGACTAACATTTAGATTTATATCTTATATGCTTATTATGCATTGACATTATAGTTCTTTCAGCCTCTCTTTTCGATTTGACACCGCTTAATTTCTTTATTAGATTATCATGAAAATATTTACTAGCATTGCTATTATGATGATCTCCTTGAATTAGGATCCCAGTTTTTTTATTTTCAATATCTACAAAATAAATATCCTTTGTTGATACGGCCATTGCTTTTAATTCCTGAGCAGTAAATCCTAATGATTTAGTCTTAGCTGCTAGCACAACAGGAAATTTTTCATGTTTACCGCCACCATTGCGTAAAGCTCGTTTTACAGCTTCAATGTTCTGATTAATATCATCGACTGTTGCATCATTATCAAACCTCCTCTTAGCCACGGGTTTTTAGCCCATCCCCACGGATCAATCCAAGTCAACCCATTAGGCGCATACTGATACAAATTAAACCCACCCAGCAACTCAATCGGGTCTGGCAGGGTAAAGCGCCCTATATCCGGATCATAATACCTGAAAGTATTGTAATGTAAGCCAGTTTCTCTGTCTAAATATTGTCCCTGATATCTGAGGTTTTGCTCTATTGATTCGTGTTCGATTTCATGAATCCGTTTTCCCCATAACTGAAAGCTGTATTCCCACAGTAATTCGCCGTTGGCATCGATCAGTTCTTTCGGCACTTTCTAGTATTAATGAATAGCCTTTTATTTTGTTAAATATTTATTGACTAAAAATTTTTCTTAATAAATTATGATAATTTTACCCCTAAATACCAATTCAAGACGTATAAAGATTTAGATCTAATATTGTTTAGATCTTACTTATCTGTATTTTCATCTTTACTAAGACTTTTTCTAAATTCATCTAATTTTTTCGGTTCAAAATTATGAATATACATTAATGTCGCTATGCCGGTTTTATTATTTACTTCTCTTAGCCATTCACAAAAATTATCAAATATAATATCGTCACATTCCTCTTGGAATAAAAATCCACCATCCGTATGTGAGTCAATTAATTGCCCTAAAGCACAAATAAATTCATCTTTATTTTTAATGAGCCAACTCATAGGTAGTTTAGTCATAATACCTATTAGCTTTAGTTCATCATCATAATCTAAAAGGGACGGTTTATTTTTCAAAAATTTGTACAGTATATTCTCGTTCATAAATTAATATCCTGATCCATCTAATGGAATATGGGCTGCATTTCTATCACGTTTAAATTCTCTCCATTATTGTTTAGATCTTACTTATTTGTATTTTCATCTTTTCTAATATTTTTTCTAAATTCATCTAGTCCTAGTGCTTTCGGATCAAAATCATCAATATACATTAATGTCGCTATGCCGGTTTTATTATTTACTTCTCTTAGCCATTCACAAAAATTATCAAATATAATATCGTCACATTCCTCTTGTAATAAAAATCCACCATCCGTATGTGAGTCATATAATTGGTCTAAAGCACAAATAAATTCATCTTTATTTTTAATGAGCCAACTCATAGGTAGTTTAGTCATAATACCTATTAGCTTTAGTTCATCATCATAATGTAAAAGGGATGGTTTATTTTTCAAAAAATTGTATAGTATATTCTCGTTCATAAATTAATATCCTGATCCCTCTAATGGAATATGAGCTGCATTTCTATCACGTTTAAATTCTCTCCATTATTGTTTAGATCTTACTTATCTGTATTTTCATCTTTTCTAATATTTTTTCTAAATTCATCTAGTCCTAGTGCTTTCGGATCAAAATCATCAATATACATTAATGTCGCTATGCCGGTTTTATTATTTACTTCTCTTAGCCATTCACAAAAATTATCAAATATAATATCGTCACATTCCTCTTGTAATAAAAATCCACTACCTATCGTATGTGAGTCAGATAAATGCATTAAAGCATCAATAAATTCATCTTTATTTTTAATGAGCCAACTCATAGGTAGTTTAGTCATAATATCCATTAACTTTAGTTCATCATCATAATCTAAATAGGTTGGTTTATTTTTCAAAAATTTGTATAGTATATTCTCGTTCATAAATTAATATCCTGACCCCTCTAATGGAATATGAGCTGCATTTCTATCTCGTTTAAATTCTCCCCATTATTGTTTAGATCTTACTTATCTGTATTTTCATCTTTTCTAAGACATTTTCTAAATTCATCTATTCCTTCCGAACTCAAATCTTTAATATAGATTAATGTCGCTATGCCAGTTTTATTATTTACTTCTTTTAGCCATTCACAAAAATTATCAAATATAATATCGTCACATTTCTCTTGATATAAAAATCCAGTTTCTGTATGTGAGATCTCTAATTCCTCTAAAGCATCAATAAATTCCTTTTTATTTTTAATGAGCCAACTCATAGGTAGTTTAGTCATAATATCCATTAGCTTTAGTTCATCATCATAATCTAAATAGGTTGGTTTATTTTTCAAAAATTTGTACAGTATATTCTCGTTCATAAATTAATATCCTGACCCCTCTAATGGAATATGAGCTGCATTTTTATCACAGTCAAATTCTCCCCATGTTCCATCTGTTCTATAATTCTTATCAATTGTAGTATTCTTAATACTTGCTGTTGGTTCATTTGATGAATTTGATGTTGGCACATTTTGCTTGTGCAGCAGGATCCATGCCATGTCCATGTATTTGATATCCTTCACCTTCATACTTAAATCCACCTTTGGGGAAACGATTAGGATCAGCATAGGAAGTATTTGGTATTCCTCCTTGTATGGCCCATGCATCTATGTCTGCTTTATTCACCCTCCCATTTTTAACTAATTCTGATGGATCAGTTGGGCGTTTGGTAAAACGTCCTGTTTCATTATTACGCGAACGATTCGACTTACTATTAAAACTACAGCTCAACCCAAGTAGATCGACCCAAGTCAATCCATTAGGCGCATACTGATACAGATTAAAGCCACCCAGCAGTCCAATCAGATCCGGCTGGGTAAATCTACCAATATATGGATCATAATGCCTGAAAGTATTGTAATGTAAGCCGGTTTCTCTGTCTAAATATTGTCCCTGATACCTGAGATTTTGCTCTACTGATTCGTGTTCGATTTCATGAATCCGCTTTCTCCATAACTGAAAGCTACATTCCCACAGTATTTCGCCGTTTGCATCGGTAAGCTCTTCCGGACAGCCGTTCAGGTCGGTGTGGAAGTACATTACCCTTTCTGGCTCATTACCTCGTTTATCTATCCGTGCCAGTGGGTCGTAGCTGTTCTGGTCGGTATAGATATACAGGCTGGTCGGGTGATTCGGGCCGGTTTCCTGAATCATTCTTAAGCCGACCCACAGGAAGCGGGTACGGTTGTAAGGTTTGCCTTCGCGGTCTAACTTCTGTTTTTCGATGCGTCTGCCAAGGGCGTCGTAGAGGTAGTGGTGCCCTCTGAAATGCAGCAGCTGGTTACAGCGAATCAGGTTGTGGTTGCTGTAGTCTTCTCTGTATTTGCTGTCCAGCAGGTTGGCAGCGGCATCGTATTGCAGGGTTTCCCAGTATCTCTGGTTGCGGCAGCCTTCGATTCTGCCGGTGCGATCATAGCGATAATCGGTCTGGCCGTATTTGCTGTGCTTTTTGCTTACCAATCGGTCGAGGTTGTCGCGTTCGATATCGCTGATGATGTGGCTGTCGATGTTAATCTGGTGCAGGTGGCCGGAACCGTAATATAGGCTGTTGATGGTACGCCCATCCGGCAGGGTGGTGGTGATGCGGTTGCCCAGTGGGTCGTACACCATCGGTTGACGTTTAGACGGTCACGTAACGTTAATATCCTGATTTTATTTTAATATTGCTATTAATGGCAGTAATTTAGTATGGCCGAAGCATTTGTTATGGCCTTCTGGTTAGGTAAAGCTTACTTTTACAGCTGTGCTAGTAACCTTTATTGTTTCGCTATTTTAAAACTATCGTATTGTATATACCCATAATGATTCTTTTTTTGTTTTAAAAAAATTAGAGGAAGAAAAGTCGATATCATTCTTTTTTGAATATGAAAGTAATAGATCATAGGTAACCCTATCTCTAATTCGCTTTTTATTATATTGTTCTTTGTCTTCAAACCACAAAAGATCACCTTTTTCATAAAAAAGCCATTTATCTTCTTTCATTGCCCTAACTAAGCGGACAGTTTCTCCAGAATCGGTAAAACTCATCTCTATTAAAGGGTAAGCTCCACTTAGTATCCTAAATGATAGATAGCTTGAATGGTTTGCTTCCGTTATACAATAAAGTAAGGAATCCCAACCATCAGATGAATTAGATACAAAGATTAGTTTATTATCATTCACACATGAATAATAAAAAGCTCCTACTGGTGGTAGAGCACCACCTTTTTGAATATTCAAATGTATTTCTTCAATTAGTTTTCTACTTTTTTGAGGCTCATACGGCCAGTTTAATCCATTTTGAATAATACTTTCAATCTCTGTGAGATTACTATTAACTATGGAAAACGCTAACATCTTATTCATATATTGAAAAGCCATTTAAAATATTTCCTGAATTGTCAATTAACCAAAATGTATTTCTGGCATTAGGATCAAGTCTTGGAATTGTATTCTGATGTCCAAGGCTACCCTTTAATGTTGTATCCACTTCAATATTATGGTGTTTACCACCTAAATCAAATTGAATATCTGGCCTATTTTTACCAACTTCATTACCTTTAATATCTACTTGACGTTGATTTTTTCGGATGTTTCTAGCACCTAGCTTTCTAGCATTCTTAATAATATTGTCAATAAAATTATTATGAGCTAATCCACCGTGTTTTTTTCCATTACCATTATTCGGACAAGCAGCCCATCCCCACGGATCAATCCAAGTCAACCCATTAGGCGCATACTGATACAGATTAAAACCACCCAGCAACCCAATCGGATCCGGCTGGGTAAATCTATCTATATCTGGATCATAATACCTGAAAGTATTGTAATGTAAGCTGGTTTTTCTGTGTAAATATTGTCCTTGATATCTGAGATTTTGCTCTACTAATTCGTGTTCGATTTCATGAATGCGCTTACACCATAACTGAAAGCTACATGCCTAAAGTATTTCGCCGTGTGCATCGGTAAGCTGTTCTGGTCGGTATAAATATATACAGGCTGGTAGGGTGATTCGTGGCGGCTTCCTGAGTCATTCTTAAGCCATCCCACAGGAAGCGGGTACGGTTAGGGTTTGCGGTCTATTTAATGATTTTCGATACGCCGGCCTAAGGCGTCGTAAACGTAGCCGTAACACTGGCTGCGGTCTGTTTATTCGATGCGTACCTCTTTCAGGCAGTGTTCGGCATCGTAATGGTACGCTGGTAGTCTTTTTGCGTTGTAAACGGACGCACTTATTTTGGGACTTATGTTATTTTCTTATATATAAATCCTTAGCAATCTATATGTTTGATCAGTTAACTTTTCTGGTTATAGAGCAGATGTTTTGGCTACAATATGCATCTTAAATCTATCAATTGTATAGTTAGGAGGATTTTGTTGGTATCTAAAATTATTTACTCTATATTATGATTCTTTGCAATTACCTATCTAAAAATTTTTCACATGGTTTTGTATCAATTTTAAATTTTTTTTCAACTCTATTACATCTTTTAAGTTTTCTGCTTCACTAGGTATATTTCGAATCAATAAATTTGCATTTTTCTTTAATAGGTTAAACAAATGGAGGCATTCTATTTTACCGCTATATATTACTTCTTTTTTATCATATCTATCTTCTATAAATTCAATATTACAAGTTTCACTAACAAAATGAACCTCAAAATAGAATGGTCCATCCATAAAACTAAAATGAGCTTTAGCTATATTATTTTTTTTAATTTTACAAGCTTCCTTTAACCACCAACTTAATATAATGACAGTAAAATCATCCCATTTCTTTTCTGGAAAAAATATATTTCCGATTTGGAAATATATTTCCGAAAATATTTGAGTTGATACTTTATTTTTTGATACACGAATAGAATCAGGATTAATTATTAAATTAATCATTATAGGACTCCTTTAGGATAAGCAGTTTCAATTTATTACAATGGATATTTGTCCCAGTTATTATCAAACTTATCATATACCTCTTTTTTATCAATACGCCACTCATGTTTTTTGTAATGCAAGGTATAACGAAATTGACTTTTTGCACGATTTTGTTGTTGAGTGTAAATAATTACTTTATTACCTTTGAGTTCTTCTATTTTTAATATCTCTTCATCTGGTGAGTACTCTGGTGGGTTTCCACAAGATAATGCAGCTTGTCGACCATATTTCCGCTCTTTTTTTGTACAAAAATTATTAAATATAAAATTCAAATCTTTAGTCATTTGTAAATAAGCTTCTTCTGAAGAATCACTTTTCAATTTTGGATAGCAAACTATTTCCCAATTATTCATAGCAATAATGAATTCTTTTAATCTATTTTTCGCAATTTCAATATCCATTTAGTTCACCTCATTTTTAAAAACATGATTTAACGCATTTTCCCATTTTGGAAAACTGAGTGATTCTCCCCAAAATATTAGACAGTGCCCACCTCTATCATTTTGTCGTTAAAGCAGCATAGATCTAGAGACAATTTTTTGAACTCAACACGAATCTATTTATTTTGCCTGTTTATATTTATTCCCATCCATGATAATTCATTTGGTTCTGTATACCTATTATGAGGATCAAAATATCGGGGTAGCAATAAATCCTTTGCAGCATAATAGTATAAAATAGTTATAATATTTTTTTGTATTTCTTTTAAAGTCTCCTTATTTTCGCAACCAGTAATTTTATAAATTTCCTTATCACTACAATTTTCTAAGACATAGTTAATACATGATTCATAAATCATTAACCCATCTTCAGATATATCAAGATGAAATTGATTCACGGTTCCTGACGGATTTATATGCTCTAATAAATACATTTTTCTCTCTAAACTTTATATAATCATAATATACTTTTGAACTCATCAAGTTCACTTTGTGTTAATCTTTGCTACAGGTTAGTATTTTAATTCATTCAATGTTGAACGATTTTCTTAGTGTTAGACATGTTATCAACAAATAAATTTTAATTTAATGATTTATTATAATTTATCTTGGTTTTATTTATTAATAGTTCGCTTTAGTAATAGCTCAATCCATGGATTTGTATTTTTTAACAATTGCTTATCTATAGAAAAATCGGCACTTGATTCAATAAGATGTAATAATGTCCACGCTAACCCATAACTTTCATCCTTACCAAAGAGTGTAATTAGTTTAGTGGCTTCTTCGTTTGATAAGGGTGGTTGAATGCTATGTAAAATATTCTGATATTTCTGAATAAAGTCAATATCAGAACACGTTTCTGAAGGCAAAGGTCCCATTTTAATAAGTTCATTAACAGATTGTCTCATAAAGGTTCTAACCATGTTTTCATTAATTTTAGAAAGTTTATTTTGTAGTCTTTAAGAATATCTTTAATAAGTTTATCGATTTAGAACTAACTATGTCGCTTATATCTTTAATATAATTTTGCTTGCTTGCCTGAATAATAATCCAAAATCTTGTATTGTTGTTGTCGCAGCTTGGTATTCATAAGTTATTGGTAAATAGTTTCATGAAGATGATGTTGACCAGCTATATTTTGCTTGCAATGCCCGCCATTATCAATAACAGAAAACAATAAGCTAAATTGTGACATCCAAAGGTTGAATTTAATCAACAACTGAAATAAGGTAGCCCAAATAAAAAATGCTCTATATCATGTCAATCAAAGTCTAAAAATGCATCACTTTTATAATAAAACATGTAAGGCCTAAATAAATCATCTTTAGAATATTTTGGCTATAAGTTATGTGTGTAGATTGACATATTCCTCAAAAAAAATGCTGAATGACGGTGCAAGGATATCTGATATTTTTTTTGAGAAAAGATCATAATTAACTATTTGCCCATAAGTATCTTTTCTACAATCAACACACCAACATACATCGTCATCTTTAAAATAAATAACCGCCATATCTGATGGTAAGGTGTATTCATTGCGACACTGATAAGTGTCATAATAAATTGCTCCTCCAGACTCAGCCAAGGCATCATTATCAACTATGCCTGATATTTCTTCTCCAACAATACCACCGCCACCTACTAATAAAATAAACTCTTTTAATTCATATGGTAACGATAATTTTAGCTTGTTTTCGAGTATATTAATTTGTGATGCATCACAAGCTCCAAGCCAATATACTTCGTCTTGAGCTTCATCATTTAAGCGCTTAATAAGACTGTTAATATCACTCATATAATTACCTCACACAAAATGCAATACACTATTACAGCATTACACAATTAGTTAAATTTTATAATAAGGAAAAACATATTAGGGAAATGTATTGTTATAGTAAAACACTTTGGAAAACTTAGATAGACACAAAAGCGCTAGTCCAGAAAGAGCAACAAGAGGATTTATTTTGCTGACCATACTCGCATTCAGGTAAAATGAATGCTGATAAATAATTTGTCTGTTAGGTTAATTTTGAACTACCATTTTGTGTATTACCAATGATTACGGCAATTTGAAATAGAAAAATTCAATGTTTCTTGCCCAAAATAAATATTAAACGGTATTTACAACTATTACTTTAGTTCATTTTTATATTTTCTTTTATTTATATGGTGACATGAGTCTATTGACTTCCTCAACTGTTAAATTAAAACAATCTATAGTATTTATGTGGATATTTATATTTAACTGTTTATTTATTCGTTTCAACCAATGGTAAAAATCAATAAAAATATTTTCATTATTTTTTGTTAATTCCATAAAACCTGAGTCTCCATGAGATAGTTCTAATGATTCTACGATACATCGAAAAATATCCTTATTTTTGATTAAATCATCAGATTTAAGGTTCATTAATTCTTTTATTATTGATATTTCTGCTGAAATACCCATTATTGTAGGAAGAGATAAAATCTTGTGATTTATTTCTTTTAAATTCATATTAATTACCTTAATAAAATAATCCATCAAGGGAGAACATGCGCACTGTTAGTTTATGTGCTAGTTTATTTGTTTTATCTGTAATCTATCCTTTGTTCCTAGCTTGTATAGCTGTAACAAAAAATATCACTGATATATAATCTTTATTTGTATTGACTAAATCTTTCTATCCAGCCATTTTCTGTTAAAAGTTCACCAGATAAACCATCACTAATGTTAACAATGTTTTTTTCATTTTTACCATTTTTAGATATTAATAATCTCATATTTTCTTCATTTTGTTCTAGCATATTTAATGTATTGTAAATAACACTATCAATAGCAATAACAGCAACTTTTTTTAAAATATCAATTTGATTTCTATCAAATATTTTTAGTTCATTATTTAATTTAACCATATTTTCAGATTTCATTTTACCCTGAACCATTGCTTCAAATTCGAAAATGGCTTGATCTCTAACATAACTAATAATCTTTTGACCAAAAATATCAAGTAATTCTTTATCTAACATATTAATCCTCCTTTTATATAGGCGCACCAAATCAGACAGTTCACAATCACAGTTTTTGTTTGACGCAAACAATTAACCCTTTGTTACAATTTATAGTAAAGCGTTAATCACTGGGATATTTGTCTAAATACCCCCGACTTGATGGATATTTTGTAAAAAAAGAAATTTTATTTTTATCGATAAATTGAATATCAAAAATTCTAGAACAATTTTTTTCCAAACCAATATCATACAAATATAATTTTTTCTCAATTTCATCCAAAAGTGATATTGCCATATCATTAATAATTGCATGACATTCATTAATAAAAAAAATTACTTCTTCCGGAAAATTAGACTCAATAATCACGCCTTCATAATAATAATCAAACTTGTCAATTTTGTTATATTCGATAAGAGCATATCTCTGTTTATCTCTAAATGAAATAATATAGTCTTTCATTATTACCCTCTAAATCCGTTGAAAATACCGAACAGTTTATTTTGTTAGCATTAAAACTATTCACACTTTTTGAACGAATTAATATTGCATTATTTATTTCCAACTTCTCTTTAAATGGAGTATGAATAATAGCAAATCTGATTTTTTAAGATCTGTGATTTTGCTTTTATTTCATCTGTTAGTAATTGAATCAGCACGGTTAACGACAAGAACAGAAGCATTTGGTAGATGTTAATCTTGTTAAAATAGAATAAGTTGCTATTCATAATATTTATTGCAAAATAGCGCCATTGTTCTCCGGTGAAAAATATTTTGGCCAAATGGTATACTTGTCATATATTGCCCCTATAAAACTTGCTTCATTTATTCTCATTGCATTTACATTTGCTCTTTTTAAATTACTTCCATTGAAATTTGCATTAAATAAATCAGCGCCTGATAAATTAGCTCTTTGTAAATTAGCATTTAGTAAAAAAGCGCCATTTAACTTGCAGTTCGACATCTGAGCATTTAATAATGATGCATTGATTAAATTTGAATTCATTAATAATGCATTGGCAAAATCAGCATTATCTAAAATACAATTTGAAAAATTTACACTCCGTAAATTAGCATATTTAAAATTAACATCACGCAATGAATATCCCGTAAATATAGCTGTATGTAATATCGAATTACTAAAATCGAAACCATCAAATGTTGTTACATCAAATTCTTGTGTGCTGCCAGATTCAAAATGAATGGTAATCATTAATAATTCTCCTAGTTACAGAGGTTAACTTTTGTTATAGACATAGATTTAATTTTTAGGATATTACTTGGTGCAAGCATTCCTTACCATAATACCTGAAAGTATGGTAATGTAAGCTGGTTTCTTATAGGATTTTTCGGTTTTAATGACAAGCGTAATTGAGTTGTTGTGTATAGCCGTTTAGATCGGTCTGCTCGATTAATCAGCCAATGTTGCTATATTGGAAAAAAGCTAGGAGCAATTTAAGAAAGAGTAACCATTTCAACTTTTCCATCTAGTAATAAACAGATCACGATTCCTTTTCCTTCCAGTCGAACTCCATCACAAAATTGAGTTACATTCCAATCTTTTATTTTAGACAGCGCTAGCCAATCATCAAGTTTCCAGCTATTTATGCTACCAAGGATGACCATCTTTTTTCTAAAACCATGCATGTCAATATTTATACTTATGTAACTATCCCCTAAAATAGTACAGCAAAAAAGTAGAAAATTCTCTATGATAAAAGTAAAGGGGATTTAATTATGAAAAAAATGACCGAACATCAGATTGTATCTATTTTAAAAGAAGCTGAAGCC
>NZ_JAAEDV010000013.1:0-95621 GCF_013345045.1 Gilliamella sp. ESL0250
CGATTTGCGCTGGTAAAATCAATGTAATATTGCCAAGGTTGATTTAACTGCTCTTTGCCTTCGAGTGATAAGACCGAAATATCTGTTGTCATCTCAAGTCCATCTATCGAAAGCGAGTAACGATTCAGCGGGGTGGTTCTGGCAAGTGAATCAAGATGACTGGCTAACTGATCTATTATGCCCATAGTTTAATCCTTTTCCTTGTTTTATATTGATAATCTAGGTTATCTAAAATAAATCATAAAATGATCTGTATAATTAAAATACGTATTTTTTTTGAACAGTCAATGATTTTTTATGATCAATAAAACATTTACGAGTTACAACTTTATTTATGCTGCTTGTTGTTTTCGATGGTTTAGATTAGTCATTCATTGGTGTTTTTATTTAAGAACAGGTTGGCATAAAAATGACTTAGTATGATTCGGTGAGGATATATAATTTATTACATTACAAACAAATTTGCTTACGATAATAAAGACGTTTCGATTTTTTTATTAACGTTAATCATTTATTACATTTAAGTTAAAAGACTTTCCACGTGCATAAGTCTATATGTAACACGTGGAAAATCATGTTGTAAAGCGTTATTATTTATATAAGTTAACAAAAACAGTTTGTGCTGTGCTTGCTGAGTTGGATGATACTTCTTTTACATAATAAAAATGTGCGCCATTAGCAATGGCATGTTTTTGTGCTGCAGCACTAATGTCGGCAGTGTTGTTAAATACACCATGGAAGCTAATCATGTTATATGGGGTCATGTTTTTAAACGCTTCACTACTGATTTCGTAGGCATCTTGACCTTCTATTGCAGTTGTGACGATATAATTCCTAACAGGTGCATCTTGTTTGTATAAAGAAACTTCGATATCTTCTGCTTGGTTTTTGATATCAGCAGGCGATATTGAATCAATATAAAACGCATAGGCATTTTTTTCAGCGGCTAATTTACTCGCAGCTTCGGTAATTTCAGAAGTGTTATTGTAATTACCTTTAAATTTAACAATTTCAAATGGTAAATAGTAAAGGGCTTTTGAACGTTCATAAGAAACCACCCCATTATATGTAGTTTCATCTTTCTGTACGGCTATTGGTGCGTTAGATTGATAAATATTGGCATAAACGATAGCGCGATCAGACGAAGTCCCATTAGCCGGGCTTTCCATTGCTGTAATATGATAATATTTAGCACCTGCTTCGTCGGCAGCACGCGAAATATCATCAGCAGCATTATCGGCTTGTAAATAGCTCCCAGTCACCGAGATTTCTTTAAGTGGTACTAAAAGACTGCTTTCTTTAGCTGTTAACGGCTGAGCAGCATAAAGGTTGGCAACAGGTAAAGATAATAATACAGCTAAAGCAATAGATGTTTTGGTAAAACGTTTCATGATTGAGTCCTTCACTTTTTGATTATTAAAATAGAAAATCACTGTTTAACGCTTATTTAATTCACAGATTAGTGGTATTGCTTCGAGATTATTCGAACTTGTGGAGCTCCAGAATGCCTTGTCCTTGTCTACTTGTTAAAAGCGTTAAGACATCATATAGTTGTTTTGGCAGGAATGAATTGTAAAACAACTAACTACCTTTATAAGACGTTCCGTAATAATCCTCAAGAGCTTTTAATCAAATGGCAGATTGTCTAGCACAAATTGCTTAAAATGAAATAAATTGTTAAAAAAAGTGTTAATTTCGTATTGATTAAATCTGTTATCATTTTTTAATTATTTAGTCGATATAATTATTTGCCAATTGTTTCGATAAAACGTTTAAGGATCTGTGCGGTTAATCCCCAAATTACCCAATTATGATACTGATAAAAATAGATGGAATGTTCGGATCTTTTTTGCCAATTTGGTGAACGGTTAGTTATGATATCAAAAGGGAAATCATCGGCAGGTTTATGTCCAACAAACATTGTTGCACATTGTGGTGGATTATGAATAAACCACTCGATAGGCACGGTAAAAATTTGTTCAACTTCGGCATGGTTTAGTTGTAAATCATCCAGTGAGTTGATTGTGCCTACAAATGGATAAATAATCATGCCTAATGTGGCAATGAATTTGGGTAATTGTCCTAAAATTGTTATTTGATTAAGGGCTATACCTAATTCTTCAACGGTTTCACGTTTGGCGGTGTATTCAGGGGTAATATCAGTTAATTCAACTCGCCCTCCAGGGAAACAAATATCTCCCGGTTGCCATTTTAGTTTTTTCGATCTCACTTGGAATAAAAGATGCAATTGATGATCAATATCCACGATAGGCAATAACACAGCCGCTTTATTATCGACAAACTTAGTGCGTTCTTGTTTTTTAATCTGTTTAACTATATTTTCAATTGTGATCATCATTATTCATTTTATTTAGGGTTTAAAATTTTGTTCTATTTACCTTACACTAATAACATGCTAGATTTACCAAAGGCGTTAGTTTAATACGCGTGTTTTACCTAATTGAAGCTATGCAATATTATATCAATAACATTAAAAAAGAACTTGAAGATCTTGCCAATTTAAAACGTGAGCGTGCACTTATTGGAATGCCTGATGAATTTCAACAGGTATTTTTGTTACTTCCTGCTCTTTTTCATTATCATACTCCTGAATTGCCAGGATATATGGAAGGGAATATACCTTCAGGTATTGCTTGTTATCAATTATCTGCTGATGCGAATAAACTGCTTAAAAGCAAATTCAATTTTTTAGCAACTAAAAACGAAACTACAGCCATCACCTCTCCAGCAATATCAGCTTTATATTCGATGGGCAGTACTTGTTCTATTGGGCAATCGGTTCAATCTGATCTTGATATTTGGATATGTATTGAGAACAGTTTAACCGATCAACAAAAAAAAGTCTTACAACAAAAATGTCGTTTAATCGAAAACTGGGCTGCCAATTTGCAAGTCAAATTAACGTTATTTGTGGTCGATGCTGATCGTTTTATTAATAAGCATCATGAGTGTCTAATGGGCGAAAATTGCGGATCTGCGCAGCATATTTTGTTGCTTGAAGAGTTTTACCGTTCAGCAAATTTATTAGCAGGTAAGTTTTTACTGTGGTTTGCGGTACCTTACAATTTCACCGTGAATAACGTCACTTATCCTACTTATGAAAAGTGTGTTAATGCCATGGTTGATCTTAAGTTAATCGAACGAGATCAATGGATTGATTTTGGTCCGCTAACCAGTTTATCGGCTGAAGAGTATTTTGGCGCAAGTTTATGGCAACTTTATAAAAGTATCGATTCACCCTTTAAAGCAGTTCTTAAAACCCTGTTATTAGAAGCGTATTCATGGATTTACCCACAAAATAAACCAGTTGCTTATCAAATGAGAGAACTTATTCAAAACGGTGAAATACATAAAGGCATGTATCTAGATTCGTATTACATGCTGTTAGACAGAATTAGTAAATATCTCATTGAAATTAATGATTTTCAGCGACTTGAGTTAATCCGTAACTGCTTTTATTTAAAAGTGAATGAAAAACTGTCCATTCCAATACAATCACCGTCATGGCGTCGCACTATTTTGAGTGATTTAGTGAAAGAGTGGGGATGGAATGAGCAACAAATTGCAAAATTAGACGCTTGTCAAACGTGGAAAATAGGGCAAGTACGAGAAATACACGAGATCTTATTGCATACCATGATGACAGGTTATCGAAATTTACTCAATTTTGGTCGTCGTAATAATTTAGATTCATTGATTAGTCCTCAAGATCTGGCGATCTTAACGCGTAAGCTCTATGCCGCTTTTGAAGTATTACCAGGCAAGATCACAACGTTAAAGCTTAATATATCTGATAATTTGCAAGAAGATGCATTAACATTTATTCATGTGTCTGAAGATCGCATCAATCGATCGGGGTGGTATGTTTATAATCAAAAACCCATGATGCAAACAATTATTGGTCATCAATATTTAGAATATAGCAAATACTTAGTAAAACTGGTAGGGTGGTGTTATTTTAACGGCTTAATTGCGAATTCTACCGTATTTTATTATCACGCCGGCGAGAATCGTAATAACGCAAAAATTAATCAACTGATCGCAGATCTCAAAAATTACTTTCCTATTGACGTGCCAGCAGCAACTGAAGAACAGTTATATGGTCCATGCGAAATCCGTCACTTAGCCATTATTTTAAATATAGAAGACGATCCGACAGTTAACATTGAATTAGATGATGAAGTGGCCAATAGTGTTCTTAATTATGGCAAATACGAACGAAGTTTGGTAGGATCGATTGATCTTCTGTATCGCAATTCATGGAATGAAATTCGCGTACTCCATTTTAGTGGCACACTATCAGTACTTGAAGCTATTAAGGCATTATTAAATCGCATGCACAAAGATGCAGACTTGCCCAATTCAATCGAAATTTTTTGTTATAGTGAACATTTAAGCGGTGAAATCAAACAGCAAATGAAAAAGCTTATGGATGAATGTATTGATCTACGTTTAACGACGACCGAAAACAACTCAACGCAAGTCAAACCATTAAGAATAGGGGGCTTTTCGTGGTATCTATTTTTTGAGCGATTAGGCGTTTCATGTCATCAATTTGAAAATGCGATCGATTTTTATGGAGCGGTGTCAAATAACAAAGTACAAGGCAGACCGCTGAACATTTTAGACGAAACCAATGAATTACCGACAGAAATTGATAGCATTGCCTATGCAGGGATCATTCAATTCTTTTTTGAAGATACTGAGTCAGGTTTTGATCTTTACATCCTGAATGAACATAACCAAGTCGAAATTTACCGTAACTGCAATGGATCAAAAGACAACATGGTTAAAGATATCAATGAATTTTATGCTTTATCAGACGATCGCTTTACATTTACGACTAGTAGCTCGGTGAATTTTAATCTACCTCAATTTTATCAAATTACTTATAATAGCTGTAACGAACGTGAGATCATTCCGCTCAATTAAAAGATCGAAAACGATCTTATTTGAAAATAATCATGTCAAAAAGTTTCAGGAAAGTATGTGTTTTAGTATAAAAAGAGTAAAAATTTACAATTAATAAGTAAAATAATTAAATTTTTATTAAAATAATGGGAACTTTTTTTTAATTTAAGAATCTAACTGTATGTCAGCGCAAATTTTGGGGGCGATTGACAGTTATTAACATAATAAGGAAAGGCCTTTAATGGGGGAGCAAATAACAGACCAAGTATTAGTTGATCGCGTCCTTAACGGAAATAAAAACGCATTTAATTTGCTTGTGGTTCGTTATCAAAATAAATTGGCTCATTTGGTTTCTCGTTATGTCTTAGCATCTGAAGTCCCCGATGTTGTGCAAGAGACTTTTATTAAGGCCTATCGGTCATTAAGTCTGTTTAAAGGTGAAAGTGTTTTTTACACATGGCTGTATCGAATTGCGGTAAATACGGCAAAAAATTACTTGACCTCTCAAGGACGAAGGCCACCATTATCAGATATTGATGCTAGCGAAGCTGAAAGTTACGAAGGTGCGGATTCATTAAGGGATCTTGATAATCCCGAAAATTTAGCACTTTCAGATGAAGTAAAAAAAACCGTATTTGCAGCGATCGAAGCGCTACCTGATGATTTAAAAACCGCAATTACCTTGCGCGAAATCGACGGTTTAAGTTACGAAGAAATTGCTGAAATTATGGATGTACCCGTTGGAACAGTGCGATCACGTATTTTTAGAGCACGTGATGCGATAGATGAAAAAATTAAACCATTACTCAGTTGATGGCTACAAAATCATTGATAAAGAGTAGTCATAAATTTAAGGTATTTACTATGCAAATAGAACGCAAAGAACAACTTTCATTACTTATGGATGGCGAGTTTACAAACGATCATATTATCGATGAAATATCGCATGATGAAAGTTTGCAATCATACTGGCATCGTTATCATATTGTAAGAGACACAATGCGCGGTCAGTTGCATAGTAGTTCATTAACTATAGATATCACTAATCAAATCGCACAAGCGATCGCAACCGAAGATTTATACAATCAACTTGCTGATCAACCTGATATTAACACAACCACGCCACCAAAAGCTGAAAATCTAATTTGGATTCACGTTAAAGATTTTTTTGCCAAAGTAAGCCAAGTCGGACTTGCAGCGTGTGTAACGCTTGGCATTATTGCAAGTGTACAATACCATCAAGGTCAAACAGATAATACCAGTACAAGCCCTACACTAAATACCGTACCTGTTGGTGTGAATGTGGCTCCGGTGGGGGGGATTCATCAACAAAATGACCAGCAATTACTTGAAAAACGACAATATGACAAAATCAGATTGCTGGTGCAAGATTATGAATTGCAAAAAAGATTAAATGCTCGCTAATTCGAAATGAAATTCCCCAATTATTTCGTTGAACATTTTATAAAACAGAGTAGAAATATTATATTCGCTCTGTTTTTTGCGTTTTTTTCAGTATCCATTTATGCTAACGATACTGAGGATACCTTAGCGTTATTAAACAAAATGAATCATGCAGTACAGACACAAGATTATCGAATTTATTTCTTGTCGCAAGATAAAAATCAGTATGCAACCACATTCGAATATTACCATTTAGGTGCTACCACAAAGGAAAATATTAACGCCTATTTGCGCTATCTTGAAGGTTCTGATAAGGAGATCATTTTGCATAATGGTGCAACTAGTTACTTTCAACCTGACAGTCCTGCATTTTCTATTACTAGTTCGCGCATTGTTGAGGCTTTTCCTGATGTTATTTATAATAATTTTAACGAACTTAAAAAGATTTATGACTTTATTACATTAGGCAAAGCAAGAACCGCTAATCGCAGCGCGCAATTGGTCAAAATCATTGCTAAAGAACAGGATCGTTATAGCTACGTGATTTGGATTGATGATGACACCTATTTACCGATCAGGATCGACTTATTAGATCAAAATAGCGATATTATCAACCAGACAAAAGTGCTCAACCTTGACAAAAATTTTGACAAAAAAGGTCTGATGAACAACATCAATAGCCGAGCGTACCCGATTTTATTATCGATTGAAAAACAAAATAATGTCCTCGACCAATGGCGACTAGCTTGGTTGCCTAAAGGATTTAAAGAAATAGCCGCCTATAATTTAAATTTTTACAGTTCTGACATTGCGACTAAACTATTTTCAGATGGTGTATTTTCGTTTACAGTTAACATCTCGTCTGAACAAGCTAAGCAATCTCACCAAATTATTCAACAAGGTGGGCAGACCATTTATTCAACTAACTTAGGTCACAAAAATATTATCGTCATTGGTAATTTACCACGTAACACGGTTGAACGTATTGCACAAAATATCATCCAGAAATAAGCGCAAACTTCTCGATATCGCTATGCTTAGTTGCGATAAATGTGTAAAATGTTCCTCTTTCTGACTATATAATTATTTGCAATGCTGGTAATAACCAAAAGGCATTTTAGGTAGTTAATTAGATAGTTAACCGTTAATAACCAAGATACTAATTATAATTTATTAATATGAATAAAAATATCCGCAATTTTTCAATCATTGCCCATATTGACCATGGTAAATCAACGCTTTCAGACCGCATAATTCAGATTTGTGGTGGACTGTCAGATCGCGAAATGGAAGCCCAAGTGCTCGACTCAATGGATCTCGAGCGTGAGCGAGGGATCACCATTAAAGCGCAAAGCGTCACGCTTGATTATCATGCTAAAAATGGCGAAACCTATCAGCTCAATTTTATCGACACGCCAGGTCATGTTGATTTTTCGTACGAAGTCTCGCGCTCACTTGCTGCTTGTGAAGGGGCATTATTAGTTGTGGATGCAGGGCAAGGCGTTGAAGCGCAAACACTAGCAAATTGCTATACTGCGTTAGATATGGATCTTGAAGTTGTCCCTGTTCTTAACAAAATTGATTTACCCGCTGCCGAACCAGAGCGGGTAGCGGCCGAAATTGAAGACATTGTTGGCATTGATGCAAGCAATGCCGTTCGCTGTTCGGCTAAAACTGGTGTTGGTGTTATTGATGTGCTTGAACAATTAGTTAGCGACATCCCTCCACCAGAAGGTGACTCAACAGCGCCATTACAAGCCCTCATTATTGATTCATGGTTTGATAACTACTTAGGTGTTGTCTCATTAATTCGCATAAAAAATGGCGAATTAAACAAAGGCGATAAAATCAAAGTTATGAGCACAGGCATGACTTATAACGTTGATCGACTTGGCATTTTCACGCCTAAACAAGTTGACAAACAATGCCTACATTGCGGTGAAGTGGGCTGGGTTGTTTGTGCTATCAAAGATATATTAGGCGCCCCAGTCGGCGATACTTTAACCTTGGCAAAAGCACCTGCACAAACCCCATTACCGGGATTTAAAAAGGTCAAACCGCAAGTTTATGCTGGGTTATTTCCAACCAGTTCTGACGATTATGAAGCTTTTCGTGACGCCCTTGGCAAATTAAGTTTAAACGATGCTTCGTTGTTTTATGAACCTGAAAATTCTGGCGCTTTAGGTTTTGGATTCCGCTGTGGTTTTCTTGGCTTACTGCATATGGAGATCATCCAAGAACGTTTAGAGCGTGAATACAATCTTGATCTCATTACCACTGCACCAACGGTAGTTTATGAAGTGCTAACCACATCGAACGAAACAATTTATGTTGATAGCCCGGCAAAATTACCTGCAGTGAATAACATTCAGGAGTTACGTGAACCGATTGCCGAATGTAACATATTAGTTCCGCAAACTTATTTGGGTAACGTTATCACACTATGCGTTGAAAAACGCGGTGTACAAACCAACATGGTTTATCATGGTAATCAAGTTGCCTTAACGTACGAAATTCCAATGACTGAAGTTGTATTAGACTTTTTTGATAAACTAAAATCGACTTCGCGTGGGTATGCCTCATTAGATTATAGTTTTAAACGATTCCAAGCTGCTGACATGGTAAGATTGGATGTATTAATTAACGGTGAGCGAGTGGATGCATTAGCCTTAATCACCCATAAAGATAACGCACCCTATCGAGGGCGGGAACTAGTTGAAAAGATGAAAGATCTGATCCCTCGTCAACTATTTGATATCGCCATTCAAGCGGCTATCGGTAATCATGTCATAGCACGATCAACCGTAAAACAGCTACGTAAAAACGTATTGGCCAAATGTTATGGTGGTGACGTAAGTCGTAAAAAGAAACTTTTACAGAAGCAAAAAGAAGGTAAAAAACGCATGAAACAAGTGGGTAATGTTGAATTACCACAAGAAGCGTTTTTAGCGATTTTGCATGTAGGAAAAGATTAACTAATTAAAACAAATCCATAAAAAGATTTATATAAAGAGGAAAAAAAATGGCTGGAACATTTGCCATCATATTAACATTAGCAACTTTCATTACGGGTATCTTCTGGTTTTTAGAAAAGTTCAAATGGAAACCAGCAAGACAGCGCAAGGTTGAAGAAATTCGCACCCAAAGTAATGGCGAAGTAGATGGAAAAATACTTGCCGAAGTTGGTAAACCCAAAGGTTGGGTTGAAAACTTAGCGTCGTTTTTTCCCGTTTTGTTTGTGGTATTTGTTATTCGCTCATTTATATATGAACCGTTTCAAATTCCATCGGGGTCAATGATACAAACACTATTAATCGGTGACTTTATTGCGGTTGAAAAATTTTCGTATGGTATGCGTGATCCTATTACCAACACCGTTATCATTCCAACAGGGCACCCAAAACGTGGTGATGTAGCGGTATTTAAACACCCAACTATTCCCCAAATGGATCTGATTAAGCGCGTTGTCGGTCTGCCCGGCGACAAAATCGTCTATCTGATTAAAGAAAAGCAAATTTTAATCTATCCAGCGTGCCAAACAACGGATAGCAATTGTATAGGGCAACAATCACAGCCACTTGATTTACATTACAGTGAACCCAAAGCAAGTAACTGGAAAGAAGTTCACGAACAGTTCAAATCAAATCCAAGTTTTTATACTTTAGACCAATATGCCGACAAAGGCATTGTTGATTCTAACTCTATTGTGACATTGAATATGAACATTCAACAAGAAACCCTAGGCGACACACAGCACGATATTTTAACAACGCAAGGTTCGCAAGAAGATCCAAGATATTATTATCATCAAGAAGGTCAACCTATAGCGACTTGGGTTGTACCACAAGGTCATTACTTTATGATGGGTGATAACCGCGATAACAGTGGCGACAGTCGATACTTTGGTTTTGTGCCCGAAGGTAATTTTGTTGGTAAAGCAACAGCGATTTGGATCAGTTTTGAAAAGCAGCCCAACGAATGGCCAACTGGAATCCGTTTTAGTCGTATTGGCAGCATACATTAATAACTATAATCATGAAAAAATTTAGTCAAATTCAACAATCAATCGGCTATCAGTTTCAAGATATTTCCCTACTTGAATTAGCACTTACTCATCGAAGTGCTAATAAACTACATAACGAACGTTTAGAGTTTTTAGGGGATTCTATTTTAAGCGTTGTCATTGCCGACGAACTCTATCACCGTTTTGTCAAACAAGACGAAGGTGATTTAAGCCAAATGCGAGCAACGTTAGTTTGCGGGCAAACACTTGCCGAAATTGGTAAAGATTTCAAATTAGGCGATCACCTTATTTTAGGGCAAGGTGAGCTAAAAAGTGGCGGATATCGTCGCGAATCAATTATTTCTGATGCCGTTGAGGCCATTATTGGTGCCATTTACTTAGATAGCAACATCGATACTATTCGTCCGCTAATTTTATCGTGGTATCAAAGTCGCTTAAACCAAATCCAACCAGGCATTAAACAAAAAGATGCCAAAACAAGATTGCAAGAATATTTACAAGGAATTCATCGTCCACGCCCATGTTATTTAATTGTCGAAGTAACTGGTGATAACCACGAACAAGAATTCTTAATTCAATGTAAAATCGACAACGATAGCCACGAATATTTAGGTCGTGGTTTAAGTCGCCGAAAAGCAGAACAAGCAGCTGCACAAGAAGCTCTCAACCAATTAGGTATAAAATGACAGAAACAATACAACATTGTGGATTTGTCGCCATTGTTGGGCGACCAAATGTAGGTAAATCAACACTATTAAACCAATTACTTGGTCAAAAGGTCTCGATTACATCACGCAAGGCACAAACGACTCGTCATCGTATCGTCGGTATCGACACACAGAATAACGACCAAATTATCTATATCGACACACCTGGGCTCCATATTGAAGAAAAAAGAGCCATTAACCGCTTAATGAATCGTGCTGCAAGCAGTTCAATTGGCGATGTGGAGCTAGTGATTTTTGTGGTTGAAGGAACTCATTGGAATGACGATGATGAAATGGTCGCCAACAAACTAAAAGACTGCAAAAGTCCAGTTTTGCTAGTCATTAATAAGATTGATAATGTCAGCGACAAAACACAATTATTACCGCATATTCAAGCGATAAGCCAAAAAGTTAACTTTCTAGATGTTGTGCCAATTAGCGCTGAAAAAGGAGAGGGTGTTGAGATTATCAAAGATATCGTCAAAAAACACTTACCTGAAGGCGAACACCATTTTCCTGAAGATTACATAACCGACCGCTCGCAACGCTTTATGGCATCGGAAATCATCCGCGAAAAACTTATGCGTTTTTTAGGCGATGAATTACCTTATTCCGTGACCGTTGAAATTGAACAATTTAAAGTTGACGAACGTAACGGAATGTATCGTATTAATGGATTAATCTTAGTTGAACGCGATGGACAAAAGAAAATGGTCATCGGCAATAAAGGCGAAAAAATCAAAAAAATAGGCATAGAAGCCCGCAAAGATATGCAGTTATTTTTTGACAACAAAGTGCATCTAGAGCTTTGGGTAAAAGTCAAAGCTGGTTGGGCGGATGATGAGCGAGCATTACGGAGTTTAGGTTATAGTGATGATTAAAGATCTTATTTGATCTTTTGTGATTAATCAGGCATGTTTATGCCTGATTTTTTTGATTCTATTTTAAATTTTTATTTAAAAATTAAATAAAATTAATGCTTTGATTTGTTTTTCTATTTTTCTGTTTTTCAAAGCTTTTAAATCTAGCCTATGTTTTGTCGGGAAAAAATCAAAAATGGTGCATTAAAACTGCATTCAAATAGACTTTAAACAAAACATCAAATCCCTGAAAATATCTTATAAGTACTTGATTTTATTAAAAGACTATTAAGAAGAAATTTTAATAAAATCAATACTATAACTCAATTGTTTTGAAGTTTCTTCAGGTTTTTCTACAAAGCTATTTGGGATTCGGTTAGATTTCGGACTTTATTATTGTTGCTATTTATTTCATCAAAAGGTCAAAATCTTTGAAAACCTTCAGCTGCAAAATTAGTTCTATCAAAACAGAAATCTTTCAATCCTTTAAACCTTTGTGCAAAGCTTAACAAGATAACCTTTAAAAAAATTTTTAAAAAATTCCTCCAAAAAACTAGCCAAGCTTTTTTTAAACGGTTATACTTTCACCAATTTAAAATAATAGCTTATTTAATAAGCAATCGGAAACATAAAAGACAAATAAAACAATAATTTACTTGACAGGTGAACCATAATGCATTATCATTTTAAACACCAAACACCAAACACCAAACACCAACGCTGGCAAACCTATGGCTTGAATTTCGTAAATAATCCCATTAGACGAGTTTTTTCTCTCATCTCGTTGATATCCTCGAAGTTATCCCGCAATCTATTTTCAAAATTATCTTCAAAAGTTCCGTTGGTATTGTTCTTGTTATTGTCGTCTTCATGGTATTCACAGGCATTGGTTGGCAAAAAAGGAAATCGTAGTGATGCAATCATATTATCGCCATCACCATTCATAAACTTCGTTAGGCCAAATCTGATTTGGGGCGTAGGTGACAATGCTGGTCCCGGTGACATATGGAACTCACAAAAAGGATTCCTTGTTCAGTCAATCAACCCCTACTCATATGAACTTAATTTTCCGACCACGGGGGCTGACGGATTATATTTTGATTTAGATATAGAAGGGGTTGATACAAGTCAGTTGACTTGGGAACCCGTCACGCATGAGGGTATAACTGCTACAGTACAATTGCAGCATATAACAGCAGCGGAAGGGTGGGATATGTGGATGGATGGTCCAGAAGATGTGACGCGAGTTACTTTAACAGGTCCTAGAGCAGATGGTTATATCGTTGATGCGAATGGTAATTACCTTGATATAAGCGAACATCCAACATATCCAGGTCTCATTTATAAGCCTAAATTACCGCAGACATTCGAGTTAGTGGGTAAAGATAAAAATGGTAATGAGGTTGTAACATATGGATTTGTATTACAGAAATGGTTCCTCGGTCGCGATACAGATAGCAGAGGCCCTGGCGTTCCATCCCACGCAGAGTGGTGTAATGGTTTAGGCTATCGACTTCCGAAAGTAAAAGATCTCACCAATGCAGTCTGTCGTCATAATGATCCAGACAGCGGCGAATGTTATGGTGCTGTTGGCGCTAAACCGTCATCAAGTGGTAATTACTATCAGCGTCGAATCGGGGCTGGATTCTTTACCGAGTGGGGAAAAATGGTGTTTTACTTTGGAAGAACAAGATACAGTGACGACGGCTACCCAGTAAGTGACCCAACAGGTGACAATACGTTCTTTGCTGTGGCTACGTTTGACGGCCAGGTATTTCGCAATCCTTCGCATGCTAGATATGAGGGGCTTTGCGTCACGCCTTAGCTTTTGTTTTTTATTCTTAATTTTTAGTCATGGTGCTAATCAAGAATAATCTATCAAAGATCAAAGCTCCTGCGTTATGCGGGGCGCCGAATAGGTTAGAGCCTGCTAGCCTGCACTTTAATGACAGAAAGTCACAAAATGCTCATGACTTTTAACAGCTCTGATTCAGGGTTACCTTCTATTCTTGATTAAAAAGCCGTTAAATCGGCACTAGTGCATCTTGATAATCTTTTTCGTTCTTAGTTGATTTAATTAGTAGCTTTAGCATACCATCAATACATAAGCAAAATTAACTAGTAAATAATTTAGATTAGCTAGCAAAGTACTATTAGCTGTTTGAATGATATATCATATTATATGGTATGCTAAGAAATATTTATTTTCTATCTTGTGGAGTTTTAATTGATACATAAAGAAGATGGCGGAAGCGCAGAGATTCGAACTCTGGGAGGGTCGCCCCTCGCCGGTTTTCAAGACCGGTGCTTTCAACCGCTCAGCCACACTTCCGCAATGGCTGTGAATATTAAAGGAGACTTGCTGATTTGTAAATAGCTATTTTAAGATTTTTTATCGTTTGCTTTAAATTTCGTCAAATTTTATGGGAATTAAGCAATCGATGAGGTATTTGCCTGCAAAATTAGTGTTGGATTTTGATTAATTGGGTATAATACAACATAAATTAAATAGCGTACTTTGAAAAATGTTAGAACAGATAGAAACCGATGATAAAGGTTATTTAAAAAATTGGCAGGATTGGAGTGTTGATTTGGTTCCTAAATTGGCAGCCAAAGAGTCCATTGAATTAACCGATGCACATTGGGAAGTGATTTTATTTGTTCGTGATTTTTACTTAGAATATAAAACCTCACCAGCTATACGCGCGTTAGTTAAAGCGATGGAAAAAAAGTTTGGTGCAGAAAAGGGTAATAGTCGTTATTTGTATAAGTTATTTCCCGAAGGCCCAGCTAAACAAGCGACTAAACTTGCTGGCTTACCAAAACCAGTTAAATGTATATAGATAAGGGATAAGACTAAATTCATGAGAAGATGGAAGCTCCCTTTATTGCTATTGGTTATACTAGGTTATCTACAGTATTCTTTATGGTATGGAAAAAATAACGTGTACGACTATCAAGGCAATGTAGAAATGTTAGTCAATTTGCGAGCTGATAACGAGAAGTTAAAGGCTCGTAACGAACAGATGTTTGCTGAAATTGATGATTTACAACGTGGCTATGAAGCAATAGAGGAGCGTGCGCGTAGCCATTTAGGGATGGTTAAATCTAATGAATATTTTTATCGAATTATAATTGATTCGGATACAAAAAAACGATAATGCATAACATAAATAATCTTCATGATATCATCGCTATTGTGCCGGCAGCAGGAATTGGTTGCCGTATGAATAGCCAAACCCCCAAACAATACCTAGAAATTGGTTCAAAGACGATTTTAGAACATACACTGAATAAATTATTAACGCACCCTCAAATTGCGAAAGTTATTGTTGTAATCAGCCCGGAAGATAACTTATTTAATACCCTTTCGATCGCCTTACACGATAAGATTAAAGTTACTTTAGGTGGCAAAACTCGCGCTGATTCTGTGTTAGCCGGATTACAACTGTTAAATGATCAGCAGTGGGCTTTAGTTCATGATGCAGCAAGGCCTTGTGTTGATCATGATGATATTACGCGCCTAATTGAAATGGTAACAAATAAAAAACAAGGTGGCATATTAGCCACCCGTATTAGTGATACGATAAAACGAGCGTATCAAAATAATGACACTGTTATTGATTATACTGAAGATCGAACTTATTTATGGGGCGCAGCAACGCCTCAACTATTTAATGCCGGTGAATTAAAATCATGTTTGCAACAAGCTTTAAATCATCATGTTGCCATTACAGATGAAGCTTCAGCGATTGAATATTGTGGCGGGCATCCTTTATTGATTGAATGTCGCCGAGATAATATAAAAATAACGCGTCCTGAAGATTTAGCATTGGCTACTTTTTATTTGACTAAGCAGATTCCAAATAGGTGAAAATATGAGAATAGGTCATGGATTTGATGTTCATAAGTTTGGTGGTGAGGGGCCAATAACTCTTGCTGGCGTAAAAATTCCTTATCAATATGGCCTTGTTGCGCATTCTGATGGAGATGTCGTATTACATGCAATAACCGATGCCTTAATTGGTGCATTAGCATTAGGTGATATTGGTAAGCTATTTCCAGACACTGATCCTAAATATAAAGGCATAGATAGCCGTATATTATTGACAGAAGTATACAGCCTAGTTCAAGCTAAAGGTTATGAACTTGTGAATCTGGATACTACTATCATCGCACAAGAACCCAAAATGCGGCCTCATGTAGATCAAATGCGGGTTAATATCGCTGAAGATCTAAAAGTGCATTTTGATCAAATTAGTGTAAAAGCGACAACGACTGAGCAATTAGGCTTTACAGGACGTAAAGAGGGCATCGCGTGCCAAGCGGTTGTTTTATTAACCAAAAAGTCCAAAGCAGATTAAATTTAAATATAGGCAATACAAGTGTTAGCAAAACTTAATTATTTATATGGAAAACCAACCACGACAGGGCAGTATAAACAGCAACATGAAGATTTTATGGTTACAGAAGATCTTGGTTTTGAGTTGACTGGCGATGGTGAACATGTTTTAGTTTTTTTGCAAAAACGTGATTGTAATACTATTTTTGTGGCTGAGCAGTTAGCTAAATATGTTGGTATTTCAGCCAAGCTTGTGAGTTATGCTGGATTAAAAGATCGTCAAGCGATAACTACGCAGTGGTTTAGCTTACATATGCCTGGTCAGCAAACGCCTGATTTTTCGGCATTTGATTTAGCTGGTTGCCAGATACTAAAAGTCACTCGGCATAATAAGAAATTAAAAATAGGTGCATTAAAGGGTAATTATTTTAAAATTAGATTAAGAAATTTAAATACCCAATCTGAAATCGAATCTAAATTAGTCTTAATCGAACAACATGGCGTGCCTAATTATTTTGGTGAGCAGCGTTTTGGTCGAGATGAAAATAATATTACCCAAGCCATAAAATGGGCTAGTGGCGAGATTTCGGTTAAAGATCGTAAAAAGCGTAGCTTTTATCTTTCTGCTGCACGTAGTGCGATTTTTAATGATATTGTCAGCCAACGAATAGCTCAAAATTTACATCAAATTGTGTTAGATGGCGATATATTACAACTAGCACAGCGTGGTAGCTGGTTTGTTGCACAAGAAGATGAACTCGATTTATTACAGCAACGACTTGAAAATGGTGAAATTAATATTACCGCACCAATGGTGGGTGATTCACCACTCGGAACACGCTTTAAAGCATTTGATTTTGAACAAAAATGTTTAGAAAGTTGGTCTGAATTTAATAATCTATTTAAAAAAGAACGTGTCGAAACAGCAAGACGGTCAATATTATTACGAGCAGATCAGCTTAATTGGCAATGGTTGGATGATAGCACTCTTGAGATCGATTTTTATTTGCCATCAGGTTGTTATGCAACAAGTGTGATACGTGAATTAATAATGGAAAATGAGTAGCCCAAATGCAAAATCTAAAAATGCAATCCCTAATTAAATTCTTGCGTCAGCAAGGAATAAAAGACGAGTATGTTTTAGATGCTATCGCTTCAATTCCACGGGAGCATTTTGTTGATGAAGCCCTTTCGCATCAAGCTTATGATGATCGTCCACTTCCAATAGGCAATGGTCAAACTATTTCTCAACCCTATATTGTAGCGAAGATGACGGAACTATTAAAATTAGAGCCTAATTCTAAAGTGCTTGAAATTGGGACTGGCTCTGGGTATCAAACCGCTGTTTTGGCAAAGTTAGTTGAGCATGTTTGTTCAGTGGAAAGAATTAAAAGCCTACAGTGGAATACGAAACGTCGTTTAAAGCAACTTGATATTCACAACATTTCAACGCGTCATGGTGATGGCTGGTTAGGTTGGCCTGAACGAGGACCCTTTGATGGCATCATCGTTACCGCAGCTGCATCCGAAGTGCCACAAAGCTTGTTAGAACAATTGGCAGATAAAGGACGATTAGTTATTCCTGTTGGTAAAAATACACAGGCTCTACAATTAATTGAGCGTGATGGCAATAACTTTGTAGCCAAAAATATGGGCAAGGTGATATTTGTACCTTTGGTTAAAGGCGATATAGAATAATTGCTGTTGATGTCAAATAAAAAATAGAAAATAAAATACTTATTTTCTATTTTTATACTGAAACATAGTGTTTTCTGAAACTTTTTGACAAAATCTGGTATATTTATTCTTCCTGTTCAGAACGTTTCCATTCACAAATCCCATAAATAGCATTAAACAGATAAATTAAGTACTGTGTTGCGATAATGATATTGTCGGTATAGATATTTAAACCAATCACCAATACGTTTAATATGACCCATAAATACCAGTTGAAATAGTATCTCAACATTAATAATAACTGAGCAACAACGCCTAATCCAAAAATGAAACAGTTAGCCATGAGTTGGTAGCTTGTATTGGTTGCACCTATTTCATTGGTTAAGTAAATATTGAAAAAAGCAGCAACAATCAAAAAGATGAGTGCATATAAAAATGCAGTTTCATTGAGTGAACGGACTTTAACATTTTTATGGTTATCAAGATTTTTTTGCCAAGTGAATAAACCGTAGATGTGTGAACAAAAATAGTAAACAGGCGGTAGTCCTGCACCAATATTGCCTCCAAGAACATTAGCACAACATTCTGCAACTACGGCAAACATACCTAATACATTGCCCATATTTTTACGTTTTGCTAATAAAATGACACAGAGTAGGCCACAAAAAGCGCCTATGTAAGAAGCCGTATAGCGTAAATTAAATTGAGTAAATGGATCGGTATATAAGAATGCTAGCGTGACACATAATATACAAAAAAATGGATAAAATTTATTGCGTCCGATTGAAATGGTAAGATCGTTTAATTTATTCATAATTTATTACTCTTCATCGTTGATAAGTTGATTAACTAGTTCAATACAGCGTAAATAACGCACTTCGTAATCAGGAGAATCTATTTGTATATAGTTAATGTTGTTTTTTTCTAATAATGTTATCAATAACTGTTGAAAATCTTTGCGCTGTTTGGGACTGCCTAAATGGCGTAAACCATCGGCAACCCATGGTGTGTTATTACCTAACAAAATAACCAAATCAAAACGATAATTATTGATCATCGCCTGTAAAAAAGGATGTTCTTTACCCTCGTATTTTTTACAAAAAGCTTGAGTTGTGACAAAATCAGTATCAATAAACGAAACTTTATTGGCATGTTTTATCGCAAAATCAATATATTGAGCATGTCCTAGTGCAATTTTGTCATAGTCGGCATATTGTAAGGCGCGCTCATCACCGCCTAAGTGTGAAAATACATAATCGCGTCCATACTCCCACGCACTAGTAGTATTAAATACGTTCGCTAGTTTATTTACTAACGTCGATTTACCACTGGACTCGCCACCTAAAATGGCGACAGTTCTGACAAAAAATGGTCTAACTTCAGTTGGAATGTACTGCCAGTTTTTCAGTGGTGCTTGGCGAATTTGAGTGCCACTGACTTGCATAAATTGTCGTTTTGGATCAATGAGCATTGTGTCTAAATCAAATAAATCTTTATACATCTTAACGTCTTGTGGTTCACTTGAGTAAACGCAATCTGGCTTGATGCCTTTTTCTTGAAACAGTTTTTTAACTCGTTCACTCCACTCATGCCACCCATTAGGATAAGTAGGAATGCCGTCTTCTTCTAATAATTCAATATGGATATTTTTTTGATATTTAAAGGTTTGCAGTAGCCAGCGAATTCTATCATTGATCGTGGGCTGGCGAGACATTGCACTTTGTTCAAATAATGCCATATCACGAATGGTATCGGAACAAAGCACGACATACAGTTCATCAACTTGGCTAATTGCGCGCTGAATAAGATAGATATGTCCAGTATGTAAAGGATAAAATTTGCCAAAAATGATGCCTACTTTCTTATTTTTGGTGGATTCTTCGATTTGTAAATATTGGTGGAGCGATTGTAATTTTTGTGCGCTAGGGTTTTTAATTTTATCATTAATGAGCTGACTTAAGTAACCCTTAGTCATTTGGCAAGCATCGGCAACTGTCTGCAATGATATATTTTTCCGTTTTATTGCTTTTTTTAGATAACTGAAGCTATTCATAATAGTCTCCTTATTTTGGTGTTTTTTATTTTAAACAAAATATAAACCATTTTAATCTATTGTTCAATATGCTAAACATAAAATAATTTATTTTTATTTAGCTTTATTAAAATTTATAGCAATTAAGCTGAAAATAGTGAATACTCTTTTACCATTAATGATTTTAGGTAGTGGCTGTTTGTTGTTTGCTTATAACCTAAATATATTCCAATAATTAACTTTCTAATTCGATTGAAAAGAAAATATGAAAATTCAAAAATTAGCTTTTTTTATTGCATTTACCTCTAGTAGTGTCTTAGCAAACAATAATGTCACACTCAATAAAGTAACGCTTTTTTTACGAGGAGCTGAATTGCAGGGGCAATCAACGGTATTACTAAGTAAAGGGGAAAGTGAAATTTTATTGACTGGCATTGCCGATGGTGTCAAAGCAAATTCAATTAATGTAGGATTTGGTAATGATGCTAACGTGAAAGTATTATCAACGTCATTAAATGATAACTATGCTGGCGATAATAAACCAAGCGCAGATATTAAACCTTTACTTGACGAGTTAAAGCAATTACAAGAAAAACATGATACCGTCGAAATACAATTAAAAGCCGTATCTGAACAAGTTACCCTTTTACAGGGGAATCGCTTAGATTTGTTAGTTAAAAATTTAAATAACGATTTAGACGGAATGAAAAATGCGTTGGAATTTGTTAAAACAAATTTAGTGACGGCCTTAAATGAACAAAACAAACTACAGAAAGAAGTCGATCAGATTGATGCACAAATCGCACAATGCCAAGATAAGATTGATAAACAAAAAGCGTTGACCAAGCCTTTGACCAATGCAATTACCGTAAAAGTTTATTCTGATAAAGATATTAGCTTGCCAGTAACTTTATCGTACGTCACCAATAAAGCTGGTTGGGCGCCTGTTTATGATGTGCGCGTTGCGGATATCAATTCTCCATTACAACTCACTTATAAAGCAGACATTTATCAAAATAGTGGTTTAGATTGGCAAAATGTGGATTTTAGTTTATCGACATCTAATCCTAGTGATGGAATAACTGCCCCTGATTTAATGCCTTGGTATATCGATTTGTATACCACAAAAGGTGGATTCTTTTTTTCTAAGAGCGAAAAAGATTATGATGAAATAAGTGCAAAAGCGTCAAGATCAGTGCGTCCTGATGATAATGTATTAACTAAAACGTTAGGTATCAATACCCGCTTTGAGGTCAAATTGCCTTATACCATTAAATCCAATAGCCACAGTAATATTCTTACTTTACAAAACAAAGAAGTGGAAGCGAAATATCATTATATTGCTATTCCTAAATTAGATAGCAGTGTGTACTTACAAGCGCAAATTGCTGATTGGGATAAACTTAACCTTTTGCCAGGAAAGTCTACGGTATTTTTTAACGGTAATTATATTGGCGAAAGTTTTATTACTACTAAAGATATAAAAGAAACACTAGATATCTCTTTAGGAAAAGATAACAATATTTTTATTTCACGTAATCGTAATATTAATGAAACATCAAAACCTTCGTTATTTGGCAATGATATTTCACAAAAATATGCCTATACCATTGATGTAAAAAATGCCAAATCGCTACCCATTGATATTGTTGTTTATGATCAGCTACCAAATATTATCAATAAGACAGTAGTACTTGATGAGGCTAAATATGATAGTGCAAACTATAATAAAGAAACCGGTCAATTAATGTGGCAGTTTAAGTTGAATCCAAATGAAAATAAAAATCTTAGTTTAAGCTTTAAACTGACTTATCCAAAAGATAAAGTTAACGATATAATTGGATTATAAATGAGTGAATCACAGAAAATACAGTATGTTAAACGAATGGTTAAACCAATTTAAACAAGACAATCAAATTAGTTTGCTGGATATTCATTTGTCAGTATTTTTAACGAATAAAGCAAAGCTAAATGATGATATTACGATCAAACGATTCAGTTTTTTAGTGATAACGCTAAGTAAAGAAGTAAGATCTGGTCATGTTTGCTTGGATCTTAGTTACCTAAACCAACCTACGATTGAACCGCAGCTTTGGTTAGCCTTAGGCTCGCCAAACGAGCAAGATTGGATAAACGCACTTAAACAAGCACAAAATAGTCAAATTGTGAGTGATGGAACAAATTTATCTCCGCTTATCTTTATTGAAAATAAACTCTATTTTCAAAGAATGTGGATGGATGAAAAAAATGTTGCTCAATATTTCAATCACACAATCCTTAATAAAAAATCAAATTGCGATGCTGATTTAAATACTATACTTAATCAGCTTTTTACCGATAATCACGCTGAAATTGATTGGCAAAAAGTGGCGGTTGCTGCGGCATTAACGCGTAAAGTCGCGATTATTTCGGGCGGACCTGGTACAGGTAAAACAACCACTGTCGCTAAAATTTTAGCCGGAATTTTGTTAACTGCGCCGAATGCGCGAATTATTACGGCGGCCCCGACAGGGAAAGCCGCATCAAGATTAACCGAATCATTGAGTCGCACAATTGAACAACTCGCTTTTGTATCACTCAATATAAAAGCAGAAGCAATCACTTTACACCGTTTATTAGGTGCAAAAGCAGATAATCGTTCATTCAAGCATGATAAAAATAACCCGTTGCATGTTGATGTGTTAGTCATTGATGAAGCCTCAATGGTGGATTTAAATATGATGGCAAGAGTCATTGAAGCCTTACCCACGTCTGCGCGTTTAATTTTGTTGGGCGATAAAGATCAGCTCTCATCGGTCGAAGCTGGTGCGGTATTTGGTGATCTGTGTACCTTTATTACGCATGGTTATAGTGAGCCACGAGCAAAAGAGCTAAGTCAATTAACGGGCTATGTTGTGCCTGCTTGCGAGCAAACAGCGACAATCACTGACAGTATTTGCTTATTACAAAAAAGCTATCGTTTTAACAAATCGTCTGGTATTGGATTGTTGGCTAATGCAGTTAAAGAGGGGCGCTCAACTGTCGTTAAAAAATTATTAAACGATGAGTCATTAAGTGATATCCAATATCATGCACTTTCATCCCAACAAGCTTATGAAGATGTTTTACATGATAGTATTAATCACTATAAACATTATTTAAATGTCATTAAGCAATATGGAACTAATGATATTGCGGCAGTTTTAGCTAAATTTGCCGAATATCGCTTACTTTGTGCCGTAAGAGAAGGATATTTTGGTGTAGAGGGTTTAAACAAGCAAATTGAGTTGCTATTAGCCAAAAATAAATTGATTCACTTAAAAAGCAAAGAAACTTGGTACGTTGGTCGGCCAATTATGATTTTACGCAATAGTGCTTCACTAGGGCTGTATAATGGTGATATTGGCATTACATTAATGGCCGAAAAGGATAGCGCAAAATTACGTGTATATTTCCCGTTTGCTGATGGATCTATTAAAGGATTTTCGCCATTTCGATTACCTGAGCATGAAACAGCTTACGCTATGACAATCCATAAATCGCAAGGTTCAGAATTCGATGATGTGAATATTATCTTACCGACTGATTATTCGCCGTTGCTTAACCGTTCTTTGCTTTATACAGCAATTACCCGCGCTAAAAAAGCCGTTTCAATTTATGCGACTGAAGCAATCTTGTCACAAGCAATTAAATCACAAACACAAAGGCATAGTGGTTTAGTTAGTTTATTGCAGAACAATGGTTGAGTTGATTTTCTAAATGCGCTAATACAGATAATTCTTTATAAAATGATGGATAAATCAAGGAAGAAACACTAAAACAGGGCGATAAGCCCTGTAATAATTAACTTAATGAATAATCTTAGCTAAAAAGTCTTTAGCTCGATCTGATTGTGGATTAGTAAAGAACTGCTCTTTTGACGTATCTTCAATAATTTCACCTGCATCCATAAAGATAACCCGATGTGCAACTTTACGTGCAAAGCCCATTTCGTGCGTAACAACCATCATGGTCATTCCTTCATAAGCAAGCTCAACCATCACATCTAATACTTCATTCACCATTTCAGGATCAAGTGCTGAGGTTGGTTCGTCAAACAACATTACAATCGGATCCATACATAGCGCACGAGCAATGGCAACACGTTGTTGTTGACCGCCTGAAAGCTGTGCAGGGTATTTATCTGCATGAGCAAGTAAACCAACGCGCTCTAACAAGTTAAGCGCTTTTTCGCGAGCTTCTTCATCGGCTCGACCTAACACTTTAATTTGTGCAAGGGTGAGATTTTTTAAAATAGTTAAATGTGGGAATAGTTCAAAATGTTGAAATACCATACCCACTTTAGAGCGTAACTTTGCTAAGTTAGTCGCTTTACTTGTAACTTCAGTTCCATCAATAATAATTTTGCCTTTTTGTACAGGCTCTAAACAATTTACTGTTTTTATCAAAGTTGATTTACCTGAACCTGAAGGACCACAAACCACCACAACTTCGCCTTTACCGACTCGAGTTGTGCAGTTTTTTAATACTTGAAATTGTCCATACCATTTTGATATATTTTCTAAGGAGATCATCGACTTATCCCTTTCTTGAAATAATTAACTAAACATGAAGCAGTGAAACAAATTATAAAATAACTTGCAGCTGCAAAAATAATCATAGAATACTTGACGGTACCACCTTGTGTATTACCGATTTGCGACACACTTGCGCCAAATAGATCAATTAAGCTCATGACATAAACCAAAGAGGTATCTTGAAATAAGATAATACCTTGTGTCAATAACAATGGCACCATAGATCTAAAGGCTTGAGGTAAAATAATCAAACGCATTGCTTGGCTTTTGGTCATACCTAATGCATAAGCTGCATGATATTGACCTTTAGCAACAGCATTGATACCCGCACGAATGATTTCAGAATAATACGCAGCTTCGAACAGCGCAAAAGCAATCATCGCTGATGCAATACGCACATCTGCATATGGTGGCAAGTTAAACAGGTATTTAATGACCTGAGGAAGTGCTAAATAGAACCATAACAACACTAATAATAGTGGAATGGAGCGGAATAAATTGACATAGCATTTAGAAAAAACGTTAAGTACCTTATTATTTGATAAACGCATTAATGCCAGTACTGTTCCCCAAATAATACCGAAAACCACAGCTGTAAGGGTGATTTTAGTTGTTAACCATAATCCACTTAATAATAAGTGATAATTATCTAATACTAGTGAAGGTATATCGGCAATCCAATGAAATAACTGCATTTTATCCTCCGTGATTCATATTAGGTAAACGAGTATGTTTTTCGACAATTCGCATGACAGTAATTACCACATAGTTAATCAGCATAAAGGCAATCGTGACACCGCATAATATTTCGATAATGCTATTGGTTGACTCATTAATGCGATCAATTTCACCAATTAAATCAATTAATCCTATCGTTGAAGCAACCGATGAATTTTTAATAATATTGGTCATTTCTGACGTTAATGGCGGAATAATACGTCGATAAGCATTTGGTAATAATACGTACATATAAGCTTGTCGATTAGTTAAACCAAGTGCAATAGCAGCATATCGTTGACCTTTAGGTAAAGTTTGAATACCTGTTCTTACTTGTTCTGCTATACGCGCAGATGTAAATAGCCCTAACGCGATTGCGGCAGTGATAAATGCGCTTATATTCGGTGATAAGTCAGATGTAAACCAAGTTCGTACACTACCACTTAATATTACTGGTAGTATCATATACCACAAAAACATTTGCACAAGTAACGGAATATTACGAAATAGCTGAATATAACTTGCCGCAAAGTTATTTAGAAATTGATTTTCTAAAGTTCTACATATCCCTACCAGTGACCCCAGTACAAAAGCGATGATCCAAGCAGTCACAGCTAATGAAACTGTCACAACAATGCCATCTAATAGCCAATTTAAGTAAACTCCATCACCATAAGGGGTGGATTGAAAAAATAACATCCAATTAAAGCTCATAATGGAGTCTAAAAAACTCCTCAATAAAGCTGTAATAGGTTCAAAAGAGAGTGTCCAATTAAAACTCATAATATATTTAATTCACTAAATTAGATCATGTACTAAATGTAATTCATTTAGTACATTGGATTAGAAAGATAAGAAAAGTATTAATCTAATGCTTTATCATTAGGATTGGCAAATAGCTCAACCATTTTTGGCGAAATTTCAAGACTCATATTTGCGCCTTTTGGCGGAACAGGTTGAGTAAACCATTTGTTATAGGATTCTAAAGCCTTTCCTGATTTTTGCGCATCAGCAATTGTCTTGTCCATCAATTGTTTAAATTGAGTATCGCCTTTTCTCAACATACAACCATAAGCTTCATAAGAAAGCGGTTCACCAACAATTTTCCATTCAGCAGGATTAATTGCACGAGAACGTTCGCCTGCAAGTAGCGCATCGTCCATTAAAAATGCTGCAGCTCGACCTGTTTCTAACGCATTAAACGCATCACCATGATCTTTTGGTGTAATGATTCGAATACCTAAGTTATCTTTATTGTTGATTTGGTTTAAACGGATTTCAGAAGTTGTACCTGCTGTCGTTACCACATTTTTACCTTTTAGATCTTCGATACTATTGATATTGCTATCCGCTTTAACTAGGAAGCGCGTACCAACAATAAAAATACTGTCTGAAAAATCAACTGTTTTTTGACGTTCAAGATTATTAGTTGTCGAACCACATTCGAAATCATAGGTATAGTTGTTAAGTAGTTGAATACGCGTCTTAGAAGTAACTGGTAAATATTTTACTTTAAGATCAGGTAAGTTTAATTCTTTTTTAACCGCATCGACGATTAAATTAGAATAATCTTGTGAGTAACCAATAACTTCTTGATTATCACCATAATAGGAAAATGGAATAGAAGATTCTCGATGACCAACAACAATAACACCACTATCTTTAATTTTTGCTAATGTACCACTCAGTTCTTCTGCAACAGCCGAACCAGTCATTAGTCCTAACATTGCAAATGATAATACTAATTTGGTTAATTTTGTCTTTTTGTTCATGCTTGTCTCCTACTGTTTAGTTTGTATCATATTAAATAATTTTAATATTTTTACAAAGGGCGTATATTATAACTTATTTTTTACCATAAAAGTACTTTTTACTGTTTATTTATCTATCATTGGAGCTAGATGTAACCAATAATTAACGCAATATTACGATGATTGATTACACCAATACTTAGTTAAATCCAATTATATTTAAGCAATAATTATGCCAGTATCGTTAATTATGAACGTTTTTTTATAAAAAGTGAGATAAGCATTAGTGCCATCATAGCAAAATAAGGCCAATTTCCCCATCTTGCATAAGGCGTTAAACCCGTTGTGGGCGATACAGTTGCCGATAAAACCGCTGTTTTAAATTGTGGTAACTGTTTAACAATATTGCCGTGTGGATCGATAATTGCGGTAATGCCTGTGTTTGTGCTACGGATTAAAGACCTACCAAATTCTAATGCTCTAGCTTGCGCCATTTGCAGATGTTGCTTAGGACCAATACTATCACCAAACCATGCATCATTTGATACGGTCAGTAAAAAATCGCTGTCTGCGGTAAAATTTTGCCACATTAAATGTGATAAAATCACTTCATAGCAAATGGCCGTGGTAAATTTAAAGTCTTTTATTTGTAATTGAGGCTGTTTTGCTTCGCCAGATTTCATCGATGACATAGGAATATTGAGCAATTCAGCAATTGGTTCAAGTACTGATTCTAGTGGTGTAAACTCTCCAAAAGGCACTAAATGGTGTTTTTGATAACGATTAGTTGTTGGATATTGATAAGGTTCTTTTTCACCTAATACCAACAAAGTATTGTAGAGATCTCCGTTAGCTTGATATCCTGTTTCACCAAAGCGATAATCTATAATGCCTACAGCGATTTCAGTATTATGAGCTCTAGCTTCATTATCGAGATATTGTAAAAAAGATTGCTGATTTATTTCGTAATCGGTGATACTGGCTTCTGACCAAATGATAATTTTATCTTTTTCAATGTTTTCTTGAGTTAGTTTTGCATAGGTTTGTAACGTGTCATTGAGTTGCTCTTTTGTCCAACGAATTGACTGCGAAATATTTCCTTGAATTAAAGCAAAATTAGCCGAACGAGTGTTATCTATCGTAGTCCAATTAATATTATCGAATGAAATTGGTGCAAAAAAGATCGTAAACAGTGCAATAATTGCACCAATTGCGTGCCGCTTTGGTGTTTTGCTGGTTATGGTCTTTATACAATAAACGAATAACCCACATAAAATAGTTAACAATAAATTAACGCCATCTATCCCAATTAGAGGGAAATAGGCTCGTAAAGAACTATCAAGCTGGCTATAACCAAGTTGCAACCAAGCAAATCCGGTTAAGATATAACCACGTAAAAATTCGGTTACTTGCCAAAGTACTGGAGATACAAGCACAAGCTGTTTAAATGAAAATTGCCCAGTAAAACGATTTGCTATGCTTAACAAAACAGTAAATAGCATCGGGTAAAGCGACAAATATACAATTAAAAGGCCTAAAACGATAATGGCAACCAGAGTAGGTAACTCGCCATATTGTTGAATACTAACATAAACCCAGTGTATCCCTGCCGTAAAATAGCCAATGCCCCAACTTAATCCGAGTAACATGGCTTGTTTTTTCGTTTTGTCGGCAATAAGCCATAAAAGCCCAGCAAACGAGACAAAAGCTAAAGGCCAAATATGAAATGGGGCATAACTAAAAACCGCTATACCACCAAAAATTAGGCTTAATAAGATTTGTTTAAACATTTTCAGGTAGCTCTAAATTGGGCACAGTTGCTCCTTCAGGAATAGTTACATGCAATTGGATGATTCGCCTTCGGTCTGCAATGGTGACTTTAAATTGATAACCATCAATAGTAATGCTTTCACCGCGTAAAGGTAACCGTCCAAAATGTTGCATCACCAGCCCGCCAATGGTGTCCATTTCGTCATCACTAAAATCAGTGGCAAAAATTTCATTAAAATCTTCAACTGGTGTAAGGGCTCGCACCGTATAAACTGAAGGTGTTAAGCGGCGAATATCCCGATCTTCTACCTCATCATATTCATCTTCAATATCGCCAACAATAAGTTCTAAAATATCTTCGATAGTCACAAGTCCTGACACACCGCCAAACTCGTCGATAGCCATCGCCATATGGTAACGCTGCATACGAAACTCTTTCAACATATGATCGACACGCTTACTTTCTGGTACGACAACGGTTGGTCTAAGGATTTTTTTGAGATCGAAATTATCAACACCTTGGCGAATAAAAATCAAAAGATCTTTAGCTAATAAAATGCCTTCTATATGATCTCTATCTTCACTAATGACAGGATAACGTGAGTGGCCATGTTCAGAAATAATATCAAGACATTCATCAAGCGAATAATTATCTTTGATCGTCACAATTTGAGAGCGGGGAATCATAATATCGCGAACGCGCTGCTCTGCTATATCCATTACGCCTTCAATCATATCAAGGGTATCTGGATCGATAAGTTCGTTTTCTTCGGCTTCGCGAATCACCTCGATAAGTTCTTCTTTATCTTTTGGCTCTGAATTAAATAACTGACTTAACCATAATGCAAACCCTTTTTTAGGCCTCCGGTGATTATCATCACTCATTTGCTCTTTTCCTTTCTTGCTTTGTTATTAATGTAACTTATTTTATATGCTTGTTGAGTTAGTTTAATTGCCATTTAACTAAACGGTTAATTGCATATTTTTATTCGTCAATCGGTTGATAAGGATCTTCAAATCCTAATTGCTGCATAATAGCAATTTCAATATTTTCCATTTCTTCGGCTTCTTCGTCAAGAATATGATCATAACCCAGTAAATGTAAACAACCATGTACAATCATATGAGCCCAGTGTGAAGTTAATGATTTATGTTGTTGCTTGGCCTCGGCTTCAACAACTTGTTTACAAATAATGAGATCGCCCAATAAAGGGACATCAATCTCAATGGGAGATTCAAAGGGAAAAGATAATACATTGGTGGGTTTATCTTTATGACGATAGGTATTATTTAATTGCTGGCTTTCTTGTTCATCAACAATACGGATAGTGAGTTCGGCATTATCCATAAATTGAGGTATAATAACATTTAACCACTGCAAAATTTGCGCTTCGGTTGGTAAATTTAGTGTATCTTCTGTAGCAATTTGCAAATCTAAAATAATGGCGCTCATTTTATTACCTTAATTATTCACGATGATAAGGATGATTAGTGGTTAAACTCCATGCACGGTAAAGACTTTCAGCCACAATGACGCGTACTAAAGGGTGGGGAAGGGTAAGTGGCGACAGCGACCAACTCTGCTGTGCTGCCGCTTTGCAAGCAGCAGATAAACCTTCAGGCCCGCCGATTAATAAACTCACATCACGTCCGTCTATTTTCCAACGTTCTAATTGTTCAGCTAAATTATGCGTTGTGTAAGGTTTACCTGGAATATCAAGAGTCACAATGCGATTGCTTTTACCGCAAGCATTTAACATCAATTCGCCTTCTTTATCCAAAATTCGGGCAATATCAGCATTTTTAGTGCGCTTACCTGCGGGGATTTCAACAAGTTCTAAAGGCATATCTTTAGGAAACCGTGACTGATAATCATCAAAAGCAGTCGTAACCCAGTTTGGCATTTTATTGCCAACAGCAATAAGCTGTATCTTCACGCAATTAACTCCAAAGCTTCTCAAGTTCGTAAAGCTGACGGCTTTCTTCTTGCATGATATGCACAATCACTGAATCCATATCAACCACGACCCAATCAGCATCACTTTGCCCTTCACTGCCTAACACCAAATGGCCCTGTTTTTTGGCTTCATCAAGCAAATGCCCTGCGATAGACGAAACATGACGGTTTGAAGTACCCGTACAAATAATCATATAATCGGTAATACTTGATTTACCGCGGACATCAAGGGTGACAATGTCTTTGCCTTTTAGATCATCAATCTTATCAATAATAAAATCTTGTAACGACTGCTGCAAAATAATCTCTCTTTTTATTAAAAATAAAGCACCATTATAGCATATATTTCAAAAATAACGGCGATGAAAAATTTACATGTAGGAAAACGTCGGGTTTTTACATGTCATGATTAAAATAATCTTCTAAAAACTCATAAGATGTTTTACCGAAAATGGTTTAAATTTTTGTTTTTTTATCTTTTTAATCACTAATGATTTGCTGATTATGCTACATTGCCATTAAAGTACATATTACTCTTTCGGCTTACCCATTCATTTGAAGGCTGGCTGTTTTCGTGAATTTTTGCTGAATAAGATAGTGATCACTCTGTTTTCTCAAATAGCTACTGTGAAGTTTCAATTAATGACCAAACGGTATAGATTCCTGAATATTTTTTACAAAAAATATAACCTAAAAAGTGAACCGTTGTGTAAATACTTCATAGTGAATACACGATTCACGTACCAAATTATGCTATCAGTTTTCGTGTTTTATATGCAATGGGAGTCATGCAATTTAATGTCTCATAGGCCTTTCGGTGCTATAAATGGTTGGACGACTGAACATAAAATGTTTAGACAAATCGGTAACGGTTATTTTTTTTATGATATAAACGCTATATTTATTGTCTGTGATAGGGCGTTAGTTTTGTTTTTTTTATGTATATTCATTGCTGTCGTTTCTCAAATTACTGTAAACAACGCGAGTAATTCCTACACTTAATAAAAATGGATATATTGGGTTGTCACTTACAGACAGATAGATCCTAAATGATGCAGCTTCCGTAATATTTGCTTTAAACAAAGAACAAACATTTCAATTAATTAAATCTTTTTATAAAACTTAATCAAAGTTACGCCTAACAAATTTTTCCAAAAAATACCCCAAAAAACTAGCCAAACTTTTTTTAAACGGTTATACTTTCATCAATTTAAAAAATAGCTTATTTAACAAGCAGGTAAACAAGCAAAATATAAATAAAACAACAATTTACTTGACAGGTGAACCATAATGCATTATCATTTTAGACACCAGACACCAGACACCAGCACTGGCAAACCTATGTCTTAAATTCCCAGAATAGCCCTATTAGACGAATTTTTACTCTCATCTCGTTGGTATCCTTGAAGTTATCCCCAAAAGTTCCGGTGATGTTGGTACTGTTCTTGTTATTGTCGTTTTCATGGTATTCACAGGCATTGGTTGGCAAAAAAGGTAATCGTAGCGATGCAATCATATTATCGCCATCACCATTTATCAACTTCGTTAGACCAGATCTGGTTTGGGGCACAGAAGATTATTACGCAGGTCCCGTTGACATATGGAACCCAAAGAAAGGATTTTTTGTGAAATCAATCAATCCCTCATCATATGCGCTTAATTTTCCGACCACGGGTGCTAATGGATTATATTTTGATTTAGACATAGAGGGCATTGATGCAAGTCAGTTGACTTGGGAACCTGTTACGCATGAGGGTATAACTGCTACAGTAGAATGGAAGATAGGAATACGGGATGAGTGGTTTGATGGTCCAGAAGATGTGACGCGAGTTACTCTAACAGGTCCTAAGCTGAATGATTCTTTGCTAGCAGAGAGTCCATCATACCTAGGTCTAGTTTATAAGCCAAATTTACCGCAGACATTCGAATTAGTGGGTAAAGATAGCGAGGGTAATGGAGTTGTAACATATGGATTTGTATTACAGAAATGGTTCGTTCTCCGCGATGCAGATGACAGATGGCCTGGTGTTCCATCACACGCAGAATGGTGTGATGGTTTAGGCTATCGACTTCCGAAAGCAAAAGACCTCACCAATGCCATCTGTCTTGATTACGATCACAACCCAGACAATGATTTATGTAGAGGTGTTGTGGGCGCTACGCCGTCATCAAGTGGTAATCATTATCAGCGTCGAATTGGGGCAGGATTTTTCACAGAGTGGGGCAAAATGTATTATTACTACGGGGCAAGATTCGGTAACGATGGCTACTCGGTAAGTGATCCTTCAACAGATAACAAAACGTACTTTGCTGTGACCTCGTTTGACGGTGAAGTGTTGCGTACCCCTTTGAATGTTGGTTATGAGGGGCTTTGCGTCACGCCTTAGCTTTTGTTTTTAGTTCTTGATTTTTTGGGCTTCGGGTGGGATTATGGTGCGAATTAAGGATAATTTAGCAAAGAACAAAGCCCTTGCGTTAGGCGGGGCGATGAGGCTAGCTATGCGCTTTTGCTACTAGATAGTAAAAGCGCTTATTCCAGAAAAATAAATCCCACCGCAATAATAAACAGAAATAGCCTGTAATTTATTGATTTTATTAAAAAAATAACAAGAAAAACCTAAATAAAATCAATTTTCTACCTGAAAGAATTCGAAAAGATTCTAAGGCTTCTTTTCGCCCGCTTAGTTTAGCCGATTAAGTTAATTTACATAGAGCATTTAGCTAGCAGCCAAATTCGCTTTGGCTGCACGTTAATGAATTACATTATTGAAGTTCAATATAGAAATTTGTTTAAATAATCCGTAGTTCTTTTAAAGATAATTTAATAAATGCATAAAAAATAGGTGCAAAAATTAAACCAATAACGCCAAAAAGAGTCTCTAAAAATAGCATCGCAATTAATAATTCACAGATACCAGCGTGAATTTTTGTTCCTACTATTTTAGCGTTAAGTACATATTCCATTTTATGAATTAAAATTAAATAAACAATAATTACCATTGCAACGGTGAATGATACTGTAAATGCAACAAAAAAGATTAAGACATTGACAATTAGATTGCCAATAATTGGAATAAGGCCAAAAATAAATGTTGCTAGCACTAAACTTTTGCTAAACGGTAAATGAATACCAAACACAGGCAAAATAATAAATAACAAAATGGCGGTCATGATAGTGTTAAACAATGCAATCACAACTTGAGACATCGCTACATATTGGAATACTACCACTAATCGATTTAAACTGGTTTTTAGGGCTTTAGTTAATGCTCTTTGTTTAATTTGATTATCACTGCTACTGCGTTGATTTTCTTTATAACCTAAGATTAATCCAATAATCATTCCCACAATTAATATAACTAAATCATGGAATACTTTTTTGATGATAGATTGTAGATAAAAGACATGATCTTTAAGATAAACCATTATAGTTGATTCAATTTCATCAATATCATTAGGTAAATAATGGGTCACGCTTGACGGCAGACTGTTTACTACATTATTTACTACTAATTTCATATTTGTTAATGTTTCGGTAGGGTGCTTCGCCATATCAACAAACCAAGCAAATAAATACCAAAAACCACCAATAAAAATACTCATAATCAGTGTTGTGAGTACTAGTACCGAAACTAATTTTGATTGATGGCTAAAACGTATCATTTTTCGCGATAAAAATTCATCTAATTTTTGCGTTAATGTATAGGTTAATAAACCAGCAATCACAGCTGGCATTAAATGAACTTGCATTAAAATAATGAAAAAAACGGAAAACAGCGTGAGGCAAAATAGACCTAATTTTTGATTATTACTTAGTGGCATAAAGAAAATTTTCCTTTAATAAAAAATTTATTTAATTAAAACACGATACGTGGTAACGGTAAAAATTGACAGAATTATAGCAGATAGTTCATTGTTTGTCCTTTTTTGTTACTAATTAAACATGAAGTGTTCATAATTTAGTTAAGACTTTTTAACAGGTTAAAAAAGACTCTTATACAACCTAGGCAAAACGCTAACAACTAACAAACCAGCAAACTCAAGAATAGCGAGCCTTAATAATTGTCATCTAATCAACCAAAAATATGTCATAAAAGTTATTGATTTAATTAGAATTTTATTGTTTTTTGTTCAAAAAACACTATCAAAACTATTCCCAAAAATACACCAACAAAAGCTTAACCTTACCTATTTAATAAAAATTTACAAAATTTTAGCAAAAAAAAGTAGCACATTATTAATCAATAGTTTATGATTCAAACGCCATTTAAAGCAATGGAATGTTCGCTAATTGAGCAGATAATTTTAAAAAATTAAATAAAGACATAAATTTACTTAACGGTGCAATCGGAATGCGTTATCATAACTATCATAGCTGGTATAAGGTCTGCCAAACCTACGCCTTAAATTTTTTTCATTTTGGTCATAGTCAAAATCAGACTCATTTCTTATTTTTATCACCAAAGCTCTTGAAGTTGTCTAAATTACCTAAATTTTCGTTGTTGTTATTGTCGTATTCGGAGGGTTCACAGGCATTAACAGCGCATACATCAAAGATAATTGAGGGTAGTGCGCCGTATTTAACGTTTGATGAGGGGCTGACAAAAGAAACTTCAACGGATAGTTTATTGTTTATCAAGTTGCAGAATGGTCGAGTTATTACGCCGTCGACAAATACATCAAGTGCGACAAGTCCAATAAGTTTGCCTTATGTGGGAAATACTTTGGGGGATATAGATATGTTAATTCCATCATCAGTCAGTTCAGTGAGTTTAAATGATTTAGTGAATAGATATAATTATTGGCGGGATGATGATGGAGATGGGCAGGGTACAAATGGAGTAACGGCTACTGGGAATATATCGGTATCATTTACGGATAGAGATGGTAGTGCCGTTAGTCGTAGTGATGGATTAAGTATATGTAGTGCGCCTTATAGGGTAAGGTTAGAAAGTTCTGGTGGAACTTTAACAACACAGTATGGCGTGCCAAGGAGTATTAGTTTCAGTGGAGGGACGGTAGATTATTATATTAATCCGAACTCACCGCAGCCAGTTATTTGTTCAGTAAGGCCGAATCTAAAATTTGGTACAGACGACTACGCAGGTCCATCTAATATATGGAATCCTACTAAGGGCTTTTTAGTTCAGTCAACGAGTTCATCATCTTACGACCGAAATTTTCCTACAACGGGCGCTGATGGGTTGTATTTTGATTTGCTCATAGATGGAGTTGATGCAAGTCAGTTGAGTTGGTCAGTTATCACGAGTGGTGATATAACGGCAACGGTGAGTTGGACAAGGCCACGTTCTGGTACATTCACATCCCCAACAGGAAAGACCATACAAGCTGATGAATGGATTATAGATAAATCTAGTTATGTAACACGGATAACATTAAGAGGTCCTAGTGCGGATAGCACTCAAATGCAGTCAGCTGATCCTAGTCCGCTTATAAAGCCATCTTTGCCGCAGACATTTGAATTGGTGGGAAAGGATAGTCGTGGTAATAAGGTGAGCTATGGATTTGTGTTGAGGCAGTGGTTCGTCAATCGGGGTAGTGAATTCAAAAAATCTTCAGCTCATAAAACATGGTGTAATCGGTTGGGGTATAGCATGCCAAAGGCAAGGGATTTAAGCAATTCGGTACGTGGTGTCAGCCGGTACAAGCGCTACATAGGAGCAGGGCTTTTCACGGAGTGGGGCTACATGAAAGGTTACTCTGATGCGGGCTTCGTCGGCTCATCCTACTTTGCGGACGGTTACTCAACTGTCCACTCGAGCACCGGCATCATCGGTAAAGACCACAGCAACATGATAGGCATAAGGCGCAGCGGCTATGGTATTTGCACCGCACCTTAGCTTTTGTTTCTTAATCCTGGGCCACGGGGGCGGTTATGGTGCAGATAGAGGACAATCTAACAAAGAATAACGCCCCCGCGTAAGTTGGGGCATTTTCCCTTAGGGTTGCGCTGTTGGAGCGAAGCCACAATCGCGCCTCCCTCCGCCGCCAACGCTAAAAGCGTGGCTGGCAATCCTAGTGATTAAGCTGTGGCGGTTTAAATTTGTAGTCTATTTATAGTAAGGCAAGGTTTCGGACGTTTTGACCTTAGGTGAACAAAATAGCCACAGTGACTACGTCCGAGCAAAGGGAATTAAAGCGAATTCCCTTTGCAATCCCACGCTTTGGCTACAGAATGTGGCCTACGGCTGCCCTCCGCAATTACTTGTATCATCCTGATACTCGCCTCTTAGAGGCCATCTTCGCTTTGCTAAGATGTTCAAATTTGTTCCAGACAAATTTGTCAGACGCAGCACAAACTCGCCAAACATCCTTGTTTGGCGTGCTAACCTCACTCTGTTGTCGGCACATTCCGACGCCGGAACAAGACAAATAACATAATCTTAGGTGTTTTTTGTGAGTTGTTTTTGTGTTAAAAAGCAATGAAATTGCATCCAAAAAGTGGTCAGGAAAGGTATTGATTTATTGAAGTTTTTATTTTGTGTTTTCAAAGAAAATCAAACGCTTACACAACCTAAGCAAAGCACCTGCATGCAGCAAATCAACAAAACCACGAATAGTGCCTTAATAACAGCAATTTAACCGCTCCAAACCCTTTTTTTACGATAATTTAAAATTAAATAAAATCAACATATTAAAAAACAGCTCAAAAAAAGGGTTTTCAAAGATGAAATTGTTGTTTATCTTTATATAGCAAGATTTATCAAATCTTGAGCTCTACCTTAACGCCGTGCAGGCGGTTTAGAAAAGTGCATAACTTGATTAAGTGAATCGATCGGACCTTAACGCCGTATAGGTGTTTAATTTAAATAAAATCAACCATATAATTATAAAACCACAATATCCCATCCCAAAAACAATGGTTATGTTGTTTGTCTTATTCCGGCGTCAGAATGTGCCGACAACAGAGCGAGGTTAGCACGCCAAACAGGGATGTTTGGCGAGTTTGTGGTGCGCTTGGAGCGCGTCCACAAACGGTGCGTTAAGACCGAGCGCCGGCGTCGGGCAGCCGTAGGCCACATTCTGCAGCCTTGCGAGGGGTTTTTAGGGGATTTCGCAAAAAATCCCCTAAATCGGACGTGGTCGCAGTAGCTATTTTATTCATCCAAGGCCAAAACGTCCGAAACCACCACACCCAACCCATCCTATTCAGCAACCCAAAAAGGCCTGATTTTCCGCTCAAAAATAGGTCAATAAAGGTATTGATTTTATTAAAGTTTTAATTTAACAACCTTTACTCAAAAACAAAAAAAAGGCTGCAAAGCAGCCTCTTTCCAGTAAAATAATACCACCAATACTATTTAATTACATAAAAGTTCACATCACGAGTATTTCTGAGAGCATCAACAAATTGCCTCAATTCTTTTCTATAAGTTTTCTCAGGATCGTTTTTTTCTGTACATTTGTCTTCTGAACCATAGCTTTTAGCCATTGCATCATTTGATGCCAAATTGTCGTACGGTTTTGTAAAATCACTACCTTTTAATGTCATAAGGTGATTCCAATCATTTAACAGACTTTCCATATATTGGCGACCTTCTTCGCATTTTATGCTATTTAAGTCAATCTTAGGAATAACATATTGGTTTATCTCACTGAACTTTTTAGGTTGGTAAGGGAAACTAATGTCGCCTTGCTCATCTTCTTTTAATAACTCAATAAAGTCACTTTCACGATATAATTTTCTTAATCGTTCTTGATAAGATTGGTTTTTCTTTAATCCTAGTTCTTGAGTTATTTCTTTTGGGAAAGGTTGATCATAAGAATAATCCCAATGATATTGGCTTTTTTCAATAAATACATCATTGATTAATTTTGCTGGCATCTCTATTTCTTGCTCTTTACCATCAATAATGGCTGGAATGTTATTGATTTCTCTGTTTTCTCTTAGGATCTTTTCGTATTGTTCATTATTCATCTCAGACGTTGAATAGATGACTGTGTATAAGTAGTAGTTGCTTTGTGTTGGGTTAATCAGACCTGATTCTCCAAATTGAGCCGGTTTTACGACAAAATTGAAGTTGTCATTATTATACGATAAGGTATGTTTGCCATATTCAAATGTATAATTAACACCTGATTTAGCTGGAATAGTTAATTCATTGCCATCAATTGTGACTTTTATTTCGTTAGCGGTAGGGTTATCAATCCAACGGTCGATAGAACTAGGTTCAGAACAGCCAACAAGGATTAAACTGCAAACTAACAATAAAGAATATTTTATTTTTTTCATCATAATATTTTGTTATAAATATAAAAAGGAAGTAAATATTATCATGTTTGTGAAAAAAATTAAATGTAATCAAATAAAATAGTGTTATAAATAGGCATATTACTTGGTTATTTATTAAATATACGTTAGAAATAGAGAGATTTTTATGAAATTAATAGTCGATAATATGAGTTGTCAGCATTGTGTGAAAATGATAACAAAAGCGATTAATGATATTGATCCAAATGCAAAAGTGACCGTTGATTTAACCAAACGAGAGGTTGATATCGAAAATAGTTTTATTTCGCAAGAAGCTGCTATCACTGCTGTTAATGAGGCTGGTTATAAGTTTGTTAGGACTGCATACTGACTATCTCTATATTTGATGACACTAGGTTTTTTGGGGACTTCTTTGTTATGCTACCTTATTGAAATTTCAATTTAAAACAGAAATAACAAAAAATTTGTTTAAGATATTGGCATATTTTGGGGAATGCTAGAATGCTTTTATCTGTTTATTAAAAAGCTATTGTTAGAAGGATATATTATGAAAGGTAAAATATTGAGTGTTACTGTGGCTATTATGACTTGGTTTGGTGCGGTTTTTTTTGTTAATGCTTATCAGATTGATTGCCCACAAAAAATCAAGGTTAAAGAAGAGGTTGAAAACATGCCTGATGGGTGGGAGGTTTCTGATGATATAAATAGTTTGACTGTACCGTTTAGCAGCATGATTGTTTATCACGGTAAGCCTTCTAAAAAGGTGAGTTTAAAACCAGCAAAAGGAACGGTTGATGGTAAGAAACATGAGTTAATATGGGAAGTCGATTTTAAAGCAGATGTTGAACCTTATTATGTTGTTTGTTCTTATAATGTAAGCAGAATTGAGTTAATAAAAAAAATTGATTTATCAATGAAAAGTTGTTGGGCTGACTACTCTAAAAATGAACAAGGAAAAAAAGGAACACTTACCTGTAGCACAAGTGAAGCAAAGGACTTGTATTAGTTAAAATATGGGATTTGTTGTTATATGTAATAGCCGATAACTCAAATCCCACTAAAATTTTGAACCATAGTTTATTTTTTCAATACATTATTTTAATTTAAGTTTTAATGCGCAATTGCGGTAGGGTGTGTGCAATCCGTTCCGTAGATATTTTGAGTTTGAATTGCGTATGGTCGTGATGAGTCTTATTTTATGGTACAGGGCTTTTTTGGCGACACCTTCGTTATGCCACATTATTGAAATTTCACCTCAAAACAGAAATAATAAAAAAATTGTTTAATTTAGTTAACATGGTGAAAATAGCTTAATTACTTATAACTAATTAATTATAATTGGTTTTATTTAATATATTGGCATGATTTTTGAAATTTTAGAATGCTTTTATCTGTTTATTAATAAGCTATTGTTAGAAGGATATATTATGAAAGGTAAAATATTGAGTGTTACTGTGGCTATTATGGCTTGGTTTGGTGCGGTTTTTTTTGTTAATGCTTATCAGATTGAGTGCCCACAAAAAATCAACGTTAAAGAAGAAGTTGAAAACATGCCTGATGGGTGGGAGGTTTCTGACGATATAAATAGTTTGACTGTATCGTTTAGCAGCATGATTGTTTATTACGATAATCCTTCTAGAATGGGGGCTTTAAAACCAGCAAAAGGAACGGTTGATGGTAAGAAACATGAGTTAATATGGGAAGTTAATCACTATACGGAAGTTGAACCTTATTATGTTGTTTGCTCTTATAATGTAAGAAGAATTGAGTTAATAAAAAAAATTGATTTATCAATGAAAAGTTGTTGGGCTGACTACTCTAAAAATGAACAAGGAAAAAAAGGGACACTTACCTGTAGCACAAGTGAAGCAAAGAATCTGCATTAGTTAAGGTATGGGATTGGTTGTTATATACAATAGTTGACAACTTAAATCCCATTTAGTTTGTTTATTGTGCGATTACCACCAACGGTAAAAATGGTGTGTTGGTCCAATTCCTTTCCCTATATTTAAATCGTTAGCATGACTAATTGCGCCATGTAGATAATTTTTGGCTTGGGCTATTGTGTCTGGTAAGCTGTTTTTAGGTAATAATGCGGCAATCGCTGCGGATAATGTGCAGCCTGTACCGTGGGTGTTTTTTGTTTGAATGCGTGGAGCGGTTATTTTAACTATGTTATTTTGAGTGATTAAATAATCAGGGCTTTCATTGCTGGGCAAATGTCCTCCTTTCATTAATACCGCTTTACAGCCTAACTTGAGTAATTCATGCCCTTGCTTTTGCATATCATCTTCGTTTTTTGCTTCGTCACAATCAAGTAGTGCAGCGGCTTCTGGTAGATTGGGAGTGATGATGGTTGCTAGGGGGAGTAAAAGTTCACGAATGGCTGTGATGGCGTCAGGTTTTAGTAGTGAATGTCCCCCTTTGGCGACCATGACGGTGTCTAAGACGATGATCGGGATTGGATTGGTTTTTAGCAGGTGGTGGACGGTTGTGACTATTTCTTTATTCATTAGCATTCCCATTTTTACGCTATCAATTTGAATATCTTGATAAAGCGTATTAAATTGGGCTTCAATAAATTCGGGCGAGATCGCTAATACCGCATCAACCCCTTGTGTGCTTTGTGCCGTTAGGGCCGTGATGACCGACATGCCATAGGCGCCAAGTACAGAAAAGGTTTTTAAATCGGCTTGAATACCTGCACCACCGCTAGGATCAGATCCTGCAATGGTCAATGCAATTGTTGTCATAATAGTATTTCCTATTTAACCTGCTTGATTTTATTAATAAGCGATAACGTTGCTTGTTGAATATCTTTTTTGCCACAAATAGCCGAAACTATCGCAACACCGTCAATGCCTGTTTGAATAACATTAGTTACATTTTTTTCATCAATGCCACCAATGGCAACAGCAGGGCGCTGCTTTAGTGCTACTAACTTGGTTAACTGTTCGATTCCCAGTGCTGCCGTTGCATCTTTTTTGGTTGTTGTTGGAAAGATAGGGCCAATACCAATATAATCAATTAGTTGCCAAGGAGTGGTATCAAGTTGTTGGCGATTAGATATTGAAAGCCCTAACCATTTATCTTTGCCGATGAGTTGGCGAGTGACATCGGCAGGTAAATCACTTTGTCCAATATGTACGCCATCGGCCTTAATTGCTAAAGCAATATCCACATGATCATTTATAAATAGCGGGACAGGCGTATCACTTAGTATTTCTTTCAATGCTAATGCTGCTTGATACCAATCTTTACCTGCTAGTTCTTTTTCTGATCTTAACTGTATAGCGGTTACGCCGTTTTTGACAGCAATTTTTGTTGTATTGACCATACCACTAATACCACCACAGAGTAGTGGATCGAGCACTAAATAAAGGGTTAAATCCAATTGTTTTTTCATCTTCTATCCTTATTCAAGTGATGGATTAAATAGTGAGAGTTGATCTAATAGAGATACTGCAAAGGTGCCTAATCCTTGCTGTTTATTGGCAAGTTCAGCGGCCTTTTTCATCATAAAACATGCCGAGGCGGTAGCAGATAAAATGTCAGGTGAATTGGCTATAAAGGCTGCTACCATGGCAGATAACGAACATCCTGTTCCAGTCACTTTTGTTAACGCTATATCACCACCTATTATGCTATAGATGATGTTGCCATCGGTGATGTAATCGATATCTCCTGTCATTGCAACGATAGTTTGATATTTTTGCGCAAGCTCTTGGGCAGCGGTTAAAGCTGATTGGGTTGAGTCTTGACCGTCAGGTCCTTTTGCCGATGAGTTTTGACCGTTTAGCGCTAATATTTCTGAGGCATTACCACGAATTACCGTTGGTTTTAACGACAATAATTGATATGCAAATTCAGTACGATAATTAAGCGCAGATCCTATAGCGACAGGATCGAGTACCCATGGGGTTTGTGTTTGCTGAGCTTTAGCTGCTGCTAATAACATACTTGTGGCTATGCTGCTGTGAATCGTGCCAATATTAATCAGTAAACTATCGGCAATGGTAACAAATGCCGCAACTTCTTGCTCGGCAATCACCATTGCCGGTGATGCACCAATAGCAAGTAGTACATTGGCGGTGAAATTTTGGACTACATCATTAGTTATGCAATGCACGAGTGGGCGTTGTTGTTTAATGTGATGGATAAAAGCGGTTGCTTGGTTGGTTTTGAATGATTTGACTGCTGGCATATTTCTTCCCTCCTTATATTTTATATATGTTGGGAAGAATTGACCAATTTAGTGAATTTATGGCTTAGACTTCCCTACGCTGGCATAATCCAGATCAGGTTCAACGGGTAAAATCTCAGTTTTTTGTTGAAACAAAAAACACCCCGAGTCAAAATTTATTTAATTATTATGAACTGATTATCTATTTTTAACAAGTTATTGTAATAATTTTTCAATGTCCGTAATTGCTTTTCTATCTGGCAAAAATATGATTAGATGATCATTGTCTTCTATCATTAAATCGGTATTAACGATAATGACATCTTCACCGCGCACTACAGCTCCAATGGTTGCACCAGAAGGCAGTTTTAAGCCATTAATATTTTTGCCAACGAGTTTTGATGTTTCACTACGACCAGTGGCAACAATTTCGACAATTTCGGATTCACCTTGCCTTAATGATACGACTTTAACAACGCCTGTTTGTCTTACATGACTTAACAGCTCTGAAATCGTAGCGTGTTGTGGTGAAATTGCAATATCAATCACACTATCATTAATCAGTTCAAGATAGGCTTGGCGTTGAATCAATACAATCACTTTTTTAGCTCCCATCCTTTTAGCAAGCATGGAGGACATGATATTGGATTCATCATCATTGGTAACAGCAATAAACAGATCAGTAAGTTCGACTTGTTCTTGTGAAAGTAATTCTTGATCTGATGATTCACCATGTAATACTGTTGTATTAACGAGTTGCTCAGCGATTAATTCGGCTCGCTCAGCATTTCGCTCAATTAATTTGACGTGATAGTCATTTTCTAAACGTTTTGCTAAAGCGACAGCCACGCCACCACCACCACTAATAATGATACGTTTATAGGGCTTTTCTAACCGTTGTAACTCACTGGTCACCGCTTTGATATTGACGGGTGGGGTTATAAAGTAGACCATATCACCGGCTTCAATAAGGGTGGAACCAAGCGGGCGGATAAAGCGATTTTTACGATAAATTGCCACGACACGAGCTTCAACATGTGGTAAATGCTCTTTAAGTCCAGATAATTCACTGCCAACTAACGCACCGCCATAATAGGCAGTCACAGCCACTAAACAGACACGATTACGATAAAAAGACGCAAATTGTAGCGAACCAGGATATTGTACTAATTGACTAATATGATTAGTGATAAGGTTTTCTGGGGCAATGATATGATCGATATTAATACAATCTTTATTGAACAGCGGGTAATTTTCGTCATTGTATTCAGGCGCTCGAATGCGTGCGACCTTTTGTGGGATTTTAAACATAACATGACCAATTTGGCAGGCCATCATATTGACTTCGTCAGAATTCGTTACAGCGACAAGCATATCCGCTGATTCAGCACCGGCATTTTCTAATACTTGAGGATAGGATGATTTCCCACAAATCACCTGTAAATCGAAACGTTCTTGTAGAGATTGTAATTTGTCATGGTTTTCATCAACCACAGTAACATCGTTTTGTTTTTCGGTAACGAGATATTCAGCAAGCGCACTACCTGTTTGTCCGGCACCAAGAATAATAATCTTCATAACTAACCTGTATAGTTAAATGGCTTTAATTGTTGCCAATTTATTTAGTCTATTAAAGCCATTGCATACTGTTTTATTTTTAGTAATAATCAATTATTGATTTGGCAATTATACAAAACCGATTGCATCATAAACTTTTTTCAAAGTTGGTTCGGCCTTTGAACGTGCTTTTTCGGCACCTTCTTGCATGATTGAAAACAGATAACTTTCGTCATCCCGGTACTGATGATACTTGGCTTGTAAAGTAGTTAGCATATCGATGACTTGCGTTGCAACTTCGGTTTTGAGATGGCCATACATTTTGCCTTCAAATTCTTTTTCAAGCTCGGCAATCGGTTTACCTGTCACGCCAGTTAAAATATCAAGTAGGTTTGAAACACCAGCTTTATTTTTTATGTCGTAACGTACCACTGGCGGTTCGTCAGAATCGGTCATCGCACGTTTGATTTTTTTCTCAATATCTTTAGGATTTTCGAGTAATCCAATCACATTATTGCGGTTTTCATCTGATTTAGACATTTTTTTAGTTGGCTCTTGCAGTGACATAACGCGGGCGCCCACTTTGGCAATAAATGGCTCAGGAACAGTAAATATATCGCCATAAAGTGCATTAAAGCGCATAGCAATATCACGCGATAATTCAAGATGTTGTTTTTGATCGTCGCCAACAGGTACTAAGTTGGCTTGATAAAGCAAAATATCGGCAGCCATCAGCACTGGATAATCAAACAAACCGGCATTAATGTTTTCAGAATGACGAGACGATTTATCTTTAAATTGAGTCATACGACTGAGCTCACCAAAATAGGTGTAACAATTTAATGCCCAGCCTAATTCGGTATGTGCTGGGACGTGTGATTGTACAAAAATAGTGCTCTTTTGGGGATCAATGCCGCAAGCTAAATAAAGCGCTAATGTATCTAATGTGGCTTTGCGTAGTTTGTCGGGATCTTGGCGTACAGTGATCGCATGTTGATTGACGATACAATAAACGCAATCATATTCACCTTGCAGAGCCACCCAATTTTTTAACGCACCTAAATAGTTGCCAAGTGTTAATTCTCCTGAAGGCTGAGCGCCACTAAATACAATCGGTTTACTCATAATTTGTTCCTAATTTATGCTAATTATTTTTTTGCATCAGCTTTTGGCTGAGGTAATAATGTTAATATGTCTTTAAAATCATCTAATAAAAAATCAGGGTTGCTGGTTGCGATCGAAATACCATAGTTATAGCCATAGCTTAAGGCGATGGTTGGACAGTTAGCATTTTGAGCGGCGGTAATATCATTTTTAGAATCGCCAACAAAAAGTAACTGATCACTAAACAATCCAAATGTAGCCATTACTTGATACAACGGCGCTGGGTGTGGTTTTAATTTAATCACATCACCACCACCAAGTACTAACGAAAAGTACTCTTTTATACCTAAGGAAGTCAGCAAGGCCGGTAAAAATTGAGCAGGTTTATTGGTCACTAATGCCAGCGGATAATGATTATCATGAAGCACTTTTAGGGTTTCTTTAACATTGGGAAACAGTTTCGTTTCTGCATCAATAACTTTATCATAATGCTGGTTAAATAGATTTTTAGCTTTTGCAAGTAGCTCAGTTGATGGATCAACTTGAATTGCTTGAAATACTCGCTCGAGCATGATATCAATACCATTACCGACAAAATTTTTGACTTGTTCATTGCTAATTGTCGGTAGATTCAGCTCTGCCAACATATTTTGTGTAGCCAGTGCCAGCCCCGGTACACTATCAACCAATGTACCATCTAAATCAAATGCGATTGCTTGAATATCTTTTAGTTTATTCATGTATAACTCCTGCTAACTCTTTACGCATGGCATCAATGACGGTTTTATAATCAGGCTGGCTAAATATGGCGGAGCCTGCAACAAACATATCGGCACCTGCTTTGGCTATTTCCGCAATATTTTCAACTTTTACGCCACCATCAACTTCTAAACGAATATCGCGCCCAGATTCAATAATACGCTGTTTGGTTTGTTGTAATTTCTTAATTGTGGAAGGTATAAACGATTGTCCTCCAAAACCTGGATTAACACTCATTAATAAAATAATATCAATTTTATCAATAATATAATCTAAACAATCAAGCGGTGTGGCAGGGTTAAGCACAATACCTGCCGTGCAGCCGTGATCTTTAATTAATTGTAAAGAGCGATCCAAATGAATAGTCGCTTCTGGGTGGATAGAGATATTGGTTGCGCCAGCTTTGGCAAAAGCGGTGATGAGTTCTTCAACCGGTGATACCATTAAATGGACGTCAATAGGTGCGGTAATGCCATAGTCTCGCAGTGCTTTACAAAACATAGCTCCCATGGTTAGATTTGGTACAAAATGGTTATCCATGACATCAAAATGGATAACATCAGCACCAGCATCAAGCACTTTTTGAGTGTCCTCACCAAGACGAGCAAAATCAGCTGATAATATTGATGGGGCAATAATAAATTTTTTCATAACCTACCTCTAATAACTCACCTTATATTCAAGCCTGATTATGACTTTTTATATAATGCTAAGATCTCGTCGATTTTTTTACGACCTTCACCTGCACAGCTAATTGAACGTCGCATTTCTGCTTGATAAAGATGACTTGCTTTACTATAAAGGCTCATTGTGTAATCAGTATAATGATTAGACACTAATACCGGTATATCTTTTTTATATGCCATGGTTTCAGCCAATTGTGACAAGTTTTTATGTTCTTCAAATCCAAAAATATTTGAATAATAAGCAGTAAAACCCGCTGATTCATTTGGAGATACATAGGGCGGATCACAATAAATGACCGAATTTTTTTTCGCTTTCTTCATCACCTCGTGATAAGGTGCGCAAATAAACTGTGCTTTTTGCGCTTTTTCCGCAAAAAAATAGAGTTCTTTTTCAGGAAAATAAACGGTCTTGTAACGCCCAAATGGTACGTTAAATAGTCCTTTGTTGTTATAACGACATAAGCCGTTATAACCATGCCGATTTAGATAGACAAATAATAGTGATCTAAAATACTGGTCTTGGCTGCGATTAAATACTTCTCGAAGCTGATAAAACGCTTCAGGTTGATTATTTTGAGCGACAAATAGCAATTTCAAGTCATGGATAAATTGATCAGGACTTGATTTTAGCAATTTGTATAATGAAATTAAATCATGATTAATATCCGCTAAAATATAACTTTTGTAGTTGGTATTCAAAAATACGGAACCAGCGCCGACAAAAGGTTCAATCAGTTGATCACCTTCTGGCAGATATTGTTTAATTGTTTCCACTAGCTCATATTTTCCTCCAGCCCATTTTAAAAAGGCTCGGTGCTTCTTCAACGGATGCTCCTATTTGTCGTTGATCGGATAAATAAACGATATTCTTTGCTATTTTGATGCTTTTTCTTTATTAATCGTTGCACCCGATTTAACCCATGGTTTGTCTTTTTGTAGTGCACTTGGTAAAGCCTTGATTGCTTTATGTGCTTCATCTACTGATGAATAGTTGCCTTTGATTAAAATAAACCATGAACCATCTTTATGTTTAGTTTCATAAATATGGTAATCCGTTATATTGTTTTGTTTAACGAATTTTTTTAAACCTTCAACTGATTTAGATGCACTAAGCTGAATGACATAACGATCATTTTTTATCTTAATGTTTTTTCCTAAATCACTATTTTCATCTTTACGACTAGCTGAGTTTTTATTATGGCTATTTTTTTTTGTATTGGTTGATTGTGTAATATTTGTATTACTAGACTTATTAGTATTAGCTCTGCTATTTAATATTGTCGCAGAATGACCATTTACTCTATAACCCCTATTTTGATTATTTGCTGATGAAGTTAGGCTATCATTTGTCTCATCATCGGATTCAAGTGGCTGTTGCATATTCGCTTGATTTAATGCATTGTCTGAAAGCACTTCCTCTATCGAATCAGCAATTCTAGTTTGATTTTCACTAATCCCAACATTATTGGTTTCTTCTGTTGAAGTGACACCATTAACCTCTGGTGGCGTTAATGGTGTTGCTTCTTTTTTACGAGCAGAATGAAAGATAATCAAGCTAAGCAATAAAAGCATCACAATTGCTAAACAAAAAATAATTAATTTTTTCTTTGGAAAATCTTTAAAAAGGTTTGGCAATTTTAATGAGAGCGTAGAGTCCTTACTAGGTTGTTCTGATATATAACGGTCATCTTTATCTACACGCATACTTACTCCTTAACCTATCAAAAGATTTATTGCTTTATGATTAGCCATTATCCCTAAAATAAATGACTTAAATCTGCTCTATTTTATCAATAATATAACTTGCAACACCTTTAGCACTTTGTTCATCGGTTTTAATTGTAATATCGGCAATTTCTTCGTAAAGTGGTTCGCGCTCACCGGCAAGCTCTTCGTAAAGCTCTCGAGGTGTGTTACCACCTTGTAATAAAGGTCGACGTTTATCTTTTTGTGTTCTTGCCATTTGTTTTTCAATGGTTGTTTCAAGATAGACAACAATTCCTCGAGCGGATAATCGATTGCGTGTCTCTTTAGATAAGACAGAACCTCCGCCAGTTGCAAGAACGACACCCTGTTTTTCAGTCAATTCATTAATGACTTTTTCTTCTCTGGCACGGAATCCGTCTTCCCCTTCTAGGTCAAAAATCCATGCAATATCGGCGCCGGTACGTTTTTCAATCTCTTGATCCGAGTCAAAAAAATCCATACCTAGTTGTTGTGCAATTTGTCGGCCTATTGTGCTTTTTCCTGCCCCCATAGGGCCAATTAGAAAGATATTTCGCTTTTCTGCCATTGTAGTTTCATCATCTATTAATTTTGGTTAAAATATACAACACAATATCAATTTGATGTGATTCAAAAAACCAAACCAGAATTCAATTGTGTAACTTTTCTTTGATCTCCGTCTAACGACAAAAATTTAGGACGGTAATTATCTCAATAGATAGCACCTTTTGGCAATAGGTATTTATCAATAGTTTTAGCTAATACCAGCTTGATGCAAATCATGGATGTTTAACGCGCCTACTAATTCACCTTCACTGTTAACCACTGGAGCGGCGGTAATATTATGATCATTAAATGATTTTAACGCTTCAACCGCTTTCCATTTTTCAGGGATGCGATGCCCTGGGCTGGTCATAACGTCCATAATGCTATCTTGTAATGTACCATTTTTTAATAATAATCGGCGTAGATCGCCATCGGTAAATACACCCGTTATTTTATTATTATCCTGACAGATTGCAACTAAACCTACACCTGTTCGACTTAATTCTAGCATGGCATCTAACACCGTTGCCGTTTGTGAAACTTTAGGAATTCGTTCGCCGGTTCGCATTACATCGCTCACATGATTGAGTAATTTGGCACCTAAGCTACCAGCAGGGTGAGAGCGTGCAAAATCTTCTTCTTTAAAGCCTCGTGCGCGCATGACAGCAATTGCTAGCGCATCGCCCATTAATAACGTGTTGGTTGAACTTGATGTTGGTGCAAGCCCCATTGGACATGCTTCTTTTTCAATTGAAATATCAAGAATGGCTTGGGCTGATTTAGCCAGCGGTGAATCTAATCCTCCAGTAATAGCAATAACGGGTACTTTCATTTCGGCAAGAATAGGTAAAATTAAATTAAATTCCTTGGCTCGGCCTGAGTAAGAAATTAAAACAGCTACATCGTTTGGTGTTACCATTCCTAAATCGCCATGCAAGGCTTCTGATGGATGCATAAAAAATGCTGGACTGCCTGTACTGGCTAATGAAGCCGCAATTTTTTTACCTATATGCCCAGACTTGCCAATACCTGAAACCACAACTTTACCTTTGGTGCTTAAAATAAGCTGACATGCGTTAACAAAATCGTTGCCTAGTCGATCTGGTAATTTTTGTGCTTCGTGTATCTCTAATTCAAGAAGCTCTCGACCATATTGTAATAATTTATCCATTTCAATTAGCCTATTGAATAAAAAAGTGAACGGTTAATCTATAATCGGTAAATAAAGGCAAAATGATTATAAAGCTAAATTAGTATCAGTTTAACAATTAACGGGGGAATATTCAAAGAAGAAAGCCTATTTGTAAAAAACTTTCAGGAAAGTATGCTTTTTAGTATGAATATCTATCCCTCCCTTAAACTTTAATCATTTAAACTCCCAAAATAACTTTAATTCCCAAGATAATTAAAATGATCCCAAGTAATTTATCAATTATAAATTGAATTCTAAAATAACGCCGTTGCACGCTTTGCGTTTGAAAAATAAACACCACAAAAGGCCACCAAAAAACGGCTTCAATCCCAATAATCATTGCAACGATAAGCTTATCCATCGTTGAGGATTCGGCATCAAGTACTTGAGTAAAAATAGCTAGAAAAAATAAGGTTGCTTTAGGATTAAGTAAATTACATAAAAATCCTTGTATAAAGGCTGATTTAGCCGAAATTGACGGTTTGTTTTGTTGCTTACCTATATAGGTCGTATTTGGTTTTGAGGTAATTAATGCCTTTATACCAAGCCATATTAGATAAGCAGCACCTGCATAACGTAAAGCATTATAAAGTAGCGGTGTGGTAGTGATGAGTACTGCAATGCCTGCAACACAGTAGCTCATATGAACTAAAATGGCTGTGATGACACCTAAACAGGTGAGTAAAGCCAATTTACGGTTATAACTCAAACTATTTTTTAGTATTAAAAAGAAATCAGGTCCAGGTGAAATCATTCCTAAAAAGCTGATTGTTATGACTAAAATGAATGTATCAGACGTCATTTTGTTTGCCTATTTGAACACTTGGGCTGAATTATTGATTGTTGCAATGGTGGATTTATTTTGTTCAATAAACTGTTTTTTATCAAAATTAGGCTCGGTTAAATAGTCTGTCAAAAATTTGGCGTTACTTTCAACTTGTGCGCCGTTTAAAATTAAACGCGGCAAATCTATTTGATAAATGGTTTGATCAGACGTTTTTTGTAGATCTTGTGTGCGTGCATTTGTTAATAAATAAAGTTTGCGCTCTTTTTTTGAAAGACGATTGATTGTTGGTGTGCCAGAACCCATCATTAAATGATCTGGAAAAATGTAAAATACCGTATTTTCCAATAATCCTTTATCTTTTAATTGTTGGATAAAAAGTCCTAAGTTATGATCTAACGAAGCTGCAACAAACGACATATTATCCGTCTTTGGTGAAATAACCGATCGCATTCTTTCATCAGCAAAACCATTTGGTGCATGGGTTGAAACAGTTGAAACAAACAAAGCAAAGGGTTTGTTTGTTTGGCGCATTTCGCTAATTTGTTTTTGTGCAACATCAAAAATATCTTTGTCATACAACCCAAAAGGTGCCGGTGGATATTGTCCAACATAGTTTTTTTCGGAAATAACTTGCATACCAAACAGCTCAGCAGTATGACCAATGCCAGCAAAATCAGGGCTTGCCATGACATAACGGGTTTGATATCCCGCTTGTTTAAGTACATCCCCCAAACTGACTAAGTTTGTTTTATCTGCACGCATTAATGGTGATGTGGTATAGCCGCCAATTAAAAAAGGCATACCGGTCATATAAGTGTACATTGATGCGGTAGTCCAAGTGCTACCAGAACTCATTGGCATATTAGCGAAAAAGGTATAATTTTGACGTAGTTGTCGTAAATTTGGCGTTATATCTTCAACATCAAAAAAGCCTTGTTCAAACGATTCCAAAGATAGCACAATAATATTTTTACCCTGATGGCTAACAAGCTGATTTTTGTTGGTATAGTTAGTCATATTGAGTGATTGTAACGCTTGTTCAAATGGCTTACGAGGTGCGCTCGTGACTTGATAGATTTCGTATAAACGGCTGAATGGGCCATTGTGATAACTAATTGATGCTATTGCTAAAAATGCTAATAACAAGCGGACTGCTAAATGACATTTGCGTTTGCACAAATCAGCGAGTTTTGTTAGCAAAAATATAAGGGTAAAAAAGACAACAATAACCAATACAGCTTGCAATTTAAAAATAAATAACCCTTCGATGATGTCATTAATGTTTAAATTTACATAAAACTGATAATCAATAAAGCCACCACTAAAGTAGATAGAAGTGAGCTCCATTACAATAAAAACCGTCAGCAAAGTTATGGTTAAAAGTTGCCATTTTTTCTGTTTAAAAAGCGAGGCAAAAACAATTGTAATAATAAAAAGGGGTAAAATAATTAATGTCGATAATGGCATACGATCTGTTACTCAATCTATTCAAAAATCAATTTTGCCAAAGTATATACTTAATACACAAAAAATAAAAATATCGGCTAATGTGTAGAAAAACACCGAGTTGTTTACGCTGCATGATTAAAATAATTTGCTAAAACTGCATAAGGCATTTTACCAAAAATCGCTTTATGCGTTTTTATTTAATTATGATTATTAATAAATAACTTAAGTTTTAATTTCCTATCTTTTGAACCGCTAAATATTTGCGGATAATGCCATATAACTATTAAGGGAAGTATTACGCTTTCTGCTTTTCCCCAGTTGTGTGAGTGAGTTTTTCATTTATATAAGAATTATCCCTTATTTTATTGGTGCAAAATTAGAGTAATTTTTGTAAAAAATATTCAGGATTCTATACCGTTTCATTGTAAAATTATTTTAAATTTAACTAGTTATAGATTTTAATCGATAAAGCATCAGGTTGCTTAAATGACTTGTTTAGCAAAGGTGTTTAGCCGCTATCAGTTACTGGTTTAAATAACATAACTAATTAATATTAAACAATATTTATTTAACAATTTTTTAAAACAGGTTAAATTTTACATTAAAACAGGGTATACTTTAAGGCAGCAATTCACTACCTAATTTAATGGCACTTGACTATATCCAATCACTCTTTTATCTAATCAAATGCCCAAATCAAACTAGCTTAAGTGAGGCAAAAAGTCTGCTTGAAAAAGCTAAAATAAGTCACCGACAAGATGCCTATCCTGTCATATGTCTGGTGGTGAAATGCGCCGTATTGCGATATTGTGAGCACTAATTTGTAGACCTCAAATAATTATTGCCGATGAGCCAACCAGTGATCTTGATGAAGAGAGTGCAACCGAGATTATGCAATTACTTACTCAAATTCATCAACAAGGTACAGCGTTATTGATTGTTGCTCATGATCATGATATTGCTGGTTATAGTCAAAAATTGATGAAAATATCAGCCGGACAGTTTGTTGATTGAGTTAGTAATTTATTAATTCAATTTATCCTATATTAACAGCGGATTGCAACCCATTTCGATCATAATTTTATTGAGTTTTAGTAATGGCAAGCCAACCAATGAATTAATATCATCGCCTTCTAGTTTATCAAACAGAGTAATGCCCAGTTCGTCACATTTAAAACTGCCTGCGCATTGTAGTGGCATCTCTTTAGCAATATAAGCATCAATTTCCGCATCGTTTAATGAACGAAAGGTCACTTTAAATGGTTCGCAAATGCTTGTTGATTGCATTGATTGCGTATTAATAACGGTCATTCCCGTATAAAAATAAAAGGCTTTACCACTGCTGTTTTTGAGTTGTGTGCGTGCGTTTTCAACAGTATGTGGTTTGCAAACGATTTGATTATCTAAGACACCAACTTGATCCGATCCGATAATTAAGCTATTCGGGTAGTCTGTCACTAATGATTGTGCTTTAAGTTTTGCTAGCCGAACCACCAATTGCTGAGCTGATTCGCCGACTAGCGGTGTTTCATCGCATATAGGTGGCACACAATCGAAAGGGATAGCTAATTTTTCAAGTATCTTTTTACGTGATGGTGAAGTCGAGGCTAATATGATTCTCATTTTAATTATCTCTTAAAATCCAAGCTGAAGGATGCGCATTAAAACCGATATGGGCATAATAATCAACTGCCTGTGGTGCAGCTAGTAGAGTAATTGAACATGATTTGTCAGTATTGTTTTTCACTTCTTTAATTAATTGCTTTCCGATGCCTTGTCGTTGATAATTTTCATCCACCGCGAGATCTGCCAAATAAGTGATATAAACAAAATCCGTTAAACAACGCGCAATGCCAATCAATTTATCATCATGCCAAGCAGTTACCACCAAATTAGCATTATCTAACATAGCTTGAAAGCGTACGGTATCGGTAAGTGGACGACGCTTGCCTAATGAACAATGACAATAAAGGGTGGTGGCTTGTTCGAGTGTCGGTTTGACATCAGAACGATAAATAATGCAATTCATGTTGATCTCCATCATAAAACGAATAAAAATAATTAAGGATTACATTTAAAATTAGTATCATACTAGCTAGGTAAAACCTATTCTAGTTTCGCTGAATATATAATCTAATCTATAACAAAGCAAGGAGGGGGTTATGTACAAAAAAATTTTAGTTCCTATCGATGTGCTTGAAGATGAATTAACTAAAAAAGTCATTCCACATGTAGAGTGCTTAGCCAGATTGTCTAATGCTGAAGTCATCTTTTTTCATGCCTTGCCTGTTTCATCGGCTATTATCAATGCTTATTCTTTTGGATTTGATGAATTTAAAGATCATGCAACAGTACAAACAGAACAATACCTCCATCAATTAATGGATTCGATTAATTTGCCGCATGAACATTTATCTTTTTCTATCGCATTTGGTCATCCAAGGGATGAAATCCTTGCATTAGCTGACGAAATCAAACCAGACTTAATTATTTTAGGATCACGCCGTCCTAATATTTCAACGCATCTTTTAGGATCGAATGCTGCTGGGGTGGTTCGTGGTGCTCAAACTTCGGTATTGGTGGTCAGATAGATTTTAGCTTATATGTTGAGTATGATTTTGGTTGTTATTTGCTGTTGTAATCTAAATTATTTTTAATCAGTATAGCTAGGCAAACGGGGGGAATGTACAGTAAAAATGACCCCCGTGAAAATGATTAAGTTTTTAATTTTTAGTCAATTAACGTTTAATGTTTAAAAAAAATAATCAACCAATTCACTTTATAAGGCGCTTATATCACTGCAAAAGAATTTCAATATGCTTTGAATTTTCAGGTGGTGAGTCGGTTATTAACGACGTTTGATGTTAATAGATAATTGAAAAAATAAATTAAATAAAAATATTAACTAAATTTTTGTGTGACTTTGGGTTGATATTTTATTAAGTTAGTATAAAACTCTGATATTTTTTAGTATTCAAAACCGAACTACAATAAAAAACACTAAAGCAGCCACGATGTTGATCCTTTTCTTTGATATAAATTAAAAAATTTTATAAAAGCTACATTTACAAAACCATGGCAACTTATTTATACTTTCCATAGATTTGATGAACAAAAAATTTCCATAAAATAAATATAGATTGTAATCAAGGATTGAAAGCATGCGAAGGAATAGCCGTTTGATGGCCTGTCATAAATTACAGGTAATTACAAAACAAAAACTATCCGTTTTAAGTTTTTCTAATTCGCAAATATTTTGCGATTGCCATTGCTCAAAATCAAGGTTTCTATCTTTCCTTATCAGACGACAATTTATCGGTATTAGCTTGTTATTAATTTTTAATAGCAATGTTGTAAGTGCTGTAAATACGGAAAATACCTATGTTGTAGAAACAGCTAATGTTATTATGGGTAGCGCACCTTATATAAGTTTTGATGGAGGTAGAACCAAAATATCAAGCACTGAAGATACGCTTTGGATGAGTTATAAAATGGGTAATAAAACTTTTCGATATACCCCAGCAAACAATCCCTCGTCACCACAAAATCCTATTTTATTACCAGAGTCGTTCAAAACGTTTGCCGATATTGATTCGGTCGTGCCTAAAAATCAATCAATACCGGATTGGGCAGAACTTCATGAGCAAGAAATACAATTTAATAGCCGTGACAATAGAGAATATTTTTTTGATGATGATGGCGACAAGATTAAGTCAGGAGCCGGCGAGCTAACACTAATCATAGCTGATAACGGAGATCATCTAGTTGATGAAGATTGGTGGATAAGTGAGCCTCAATTTGGTTATAAGCGTAGTGATCCTATTGATCCTTGCCGTTATAGCTATAGATTGATTTTAAAGTCTAGCATTTCATCAGTTACGACCGAATTAGGGATACCATCTGAGTCTTCAGGGGTGCCTGAAAATGTCTGGAAGCAGGACAGATGGTCTTTTGAGAAACTATTTATTGTACATGTTAAACCTACAGTTTCTAATCCCTACGTCTGTTGGGCATTTCCAATATACCAAGATCCAAGAGCTGATCATATAGGAAAGGAGTGGAAATCAGGCACTATTGATATTGACGATCCAAACGATATTTATTTGTATAGAGGGCGAAAGAGAGGGTTTTTACTGCAAAATATTAACCAGCCTTCGTCTAACTTTCCAACCATTGCCGGCGATTCTTTACAGTTTACTTTAACCGTTGCCGGTATCTTGCATAACGAACTAAGTTATAGTAAACAGCCAGCAAATTCGAATATTAATTTAACTATTAATGGCGTGGGTGAATATGATGATATTACGTACTATGGTCGATTCCCTAATGAGGCTATAATTACTCTATTAGGACCCAAAGAAGGGCAATCAGACACATCTTTCACCCCTACAACTTTTATAATTTATGCTGATAAAGCTAAAACTAAACCTATATATAGTTTTACAATCAGTCAATGGATCATTAAATCAAATTACAATCAGCCAACATTTAAAGAAAGTAGTGCATACTGTGAACGTATAGGGTATAGACTTCCGACTATACCAGAGTTAACCAATATGAAAAATCCTAAACTGGATTGGAATCAAGGTTATCCTCCTAGTCGTGAGGAATATGTGGCTCAAGCTCAACTTAAAGGGGGATTCTATCCTGAATGGGGGAGTCGAGAATTATGGCGACTTCCTTGGGGATCAAATACTGAGGTTTGGGTAAGCAATCATCATAAAAATGATAACTATTACTTAGTTGATTCGTATGGACGAATATCTTCAAAGCCAATGACAGCAAAAGCGGGACGGACGTTTTGTATCTCACCGTAATATTGAAAAGGTAGTTTTTCTGCAATAAAAAAAACGAATAAAATTTATTTGGTTATCATTTTAATTTTTAGATGAAATCAACCGCCATGTAGGCGGTTTCATTTATTGATGTTTCACAATAAAACAACAGTGAATCTGTTTGTTACGTTTAAAATCAAGCGATAGCGTTTTATTGGTAATTTCTTGATAGGTTAAACCTAGGTTTTGCATACCAACACTATCCATTTTAAAACCACGCTTATTATTCGAAAAGATAATTGTTCCATTAGGACGTAACAAGCGTTTTAAATCGGTCATCAATTTTAGGTGATCACGCTGAACATCAAAGGTTTCGTGCATGCGTTTCGAGTTTGAAAATGTAGGCGGATCGATAAAAATTAAATCGAATTGCTCATCAGCCTGAGATAAATAGAGCAAACAATCAGCCTGAATTAATCGATGTTTTTTACCCGTTAAACCGTTTTGTTTTAAATTGCGATCAGCCCATTCCAAATAGGTGCGTGACATATCGACCGTGGTGGTTGATTTTGCTCCGCCAAGTCCGGCATAAACTGTTGCGCTACCTGTATAGGCAAATAGATTTAAAAAGTCCTTGCCGGCACTCATTTCACCAATCATTTTTCGTGCTAAGCGATGATCTAAAAACAAGCCGGTATCTAAATAATCGGTCACATTGACCCAAAATGCGGTTTTGCGTTGATTAATTGGGTATTCATGTACTAAAAAATAGTCCTGCTTTTGCTCAAGCTTTTGGTATTGCTGTTTACCTTTTTGCTTTTCACGCGTTTTTAATACTAGCTGATCGGCAGTAAGTTCAAGTACTGACATGGTTGCATTGATAATATCAAAAAGTCGCTGGCGCGTTTTTTGTGGATCAATATTTTTAGGTGCGGCATATTCTTGCATTACTATTTTATCTTTATAACGATCGATAGCAACGTTGTATTCAGGTAAATCCGCATCATAAAGTCGATAGCATTCTAGCTGTTCTTGAGCCGCCCATTTTTCTAACTTTTGTCTATTTTTGCGTAATCGATTAGCAAAGTCTGTAGCTGGCAACGTTGGATTATTGATTGGATGTTCAGTGTTACGCTGAGCAATGACATAATTTTTTTGTATACAGTCCAGCGGACCATTTTTGGCTTTGAATTGTCTGTCTGCTCGCATTTGTAAGCAATCTAATAATTGTGGTGCGCCGCTAAATAGCGATAATTTCCACCCACCAAAATTTTGTTTAATTTGTTGACCGAGTGCCGTATGCAAAGCAATAAGTGCTGGCTCACTTTCTAAGCGTTCGCCATAAGGTGGATTGCTAATAATCATACCGGTTGTTTGTGCTAGTAATGGATTACTTAATTGCGTTACATCTTGCACTGAAAACGTAATTAAATCACCCACACCTGCTTGGATGGCATTTTGTTTGGCGCGTTCAAGTACTGCTGAGTTATTATCGTAACCAATAAAAGGGGTATTGGGTTTGCAAACATTTTGTTTGGCTGAAAATAATAGCTCATTCCATAAAGTTGGATTAAAGCCTTTCCAAGCAAAAAATCCCCATTGTTTGCGTTGTAATCCCGGTGGGATTTTTGATGCAATCATAGCGGCTTCAATCAGTAGCGTGCCCGAACCACACATTGGGTCAAGTAATGGTTCATCACTTTGCCAACCTGAACGCATAATAATGGCAGCAGCAAGGGTCTCTTTTAATGGTGCTTGCCCCGTTTGCTGGCGATAACCACGCTCATGTAAGCTATTACCACTCAAATCTAAAGACAGTGTGACATGGTTTTTATTTAAATAAGCATGAAGCCGAATATCTGGATCTTGCTTTGCTACATTGGGTCGTTGGTTGGTATTACGTAAAAAATGATCGACAATAGCATCTTTGATCTTAAGTGCACCATATTGGCTATTACGAATAAACTCATTAACACCAACAAAGTTAATCACAAAAGCGTTATCGACAGCAAAAATATCAGTCCATTTAATATTGAACACGCAAGAATACAGATCTAAATCGCTATAGATATCAAATTCGGCTATTGGCAATAAAATACGCGATGCTAAACGTGACCATAATAGTGATTGATATAAAGTTGTTTCGTTGGCATCAAAATAGACACCGCCTTGCGTAATCTTACAATTGGTTGAACCAATTTGTTCTAACTCTTTTTTTAATAACTCTTCAAGCCCGCGAGATGTGCTGGCAAATAGCGTTTTCATGCATAATCCACTTTACAATAAAATTGCTGGCATTATACCGACTAATTGCAATAGTGGGAAATAAAGGCTGAATTTAACAAGAATATTGTTTAATGAGTGATAATAATTTTGTAAGGAAGTTTAATGAAATCTATACATTTAAGTACAGATAAAATTTGTAATTTTACTTATCAAAAAATATTTGATAAGTGCATTGATTTTATTTTTTTGTGGATTCTGGAGGTTGCACTGTTTTAGAGAGTAATGACAATACTTTTCCATTCTCAAGATAGGGTGATAGTGGTAGTTTTTATAATTTTGATGACAAATAGTCAAAACAAGCCAAAGCAGAATCAGCCCAATATAAAGCTGATAGGGCTGAATTAGGTTTAGTCAAATATTAAAAAGTCAGTATGAACATTATTGGTTAACCAAACGCCATTATCAGCTAGATAAAACTTAAAGCCTTGTTGATGCATTAGTAAGGCTTTTACCTTTAATACAATAGATTTACCGTGGCGTTTCCCTACAGTATTAGCTGTCTGTTCATTAATAGATAAATGGACATAATGGCGATCACCTGCAATTAATCCTTGTTTTTTTATTGAATCAATAAAGCGCGTTGCTGTGCCATGATATAAAAATTCAGGTGGCACCTGTTCAACATATTTAATTTTAACTTGTTGAGTTGAATGTCCTTGTGCTGCGCGTATTTTTAAACCATCTTCTGAAATCGTAAAACGTCTTTTATCGCTTGTTTTGACAACTTCTTCGATTAATTCTTTGGTAAGTGATTCACCATGTTGATTAGCTTGTAGGATCAAGATATTAATATCGACCCATCCTTCAGTATCTAAGGTTATACCAATAGTTTCTGGTTGATGTCTTAAAATATAACTTAAAAATTTACTTGTTTTATTTAATTGATTGTTCATGTTTTATATCCTTTATTCTTCCTATCAACTATTATAGATCTTATCAATCCCTTTAAATACTCGTAAGTCATACCCATTTATAGTGGATTGTGGTTTAGGGATAGGCTTGTTCCCTTGAGCTATATAACTGACAACATAAAACTTGATACTGATATTAATTGCATTCCTTTTGCAATGGGTGGCTTTCCCTTTTGCATATCCAATCAATAAATCATTTAAAAACAAATATTTTTTATTTTAACGGTATAGAATCCTGAATTATTTTTACATGTGCGGTATCAGAAGGCACGATTGTTATTTGCAGTGAAGACGATCAAACGCATTTGGTAAGTAAAATGGGTATGAAACGTTAATCATGCCCAATTGCATAGTTTAAATCTACAAGGCAAGTTCCACAACCGACGTTAATCAAAATAAGTTTAGTAAAAAACGAGCATCTCAAACATTAATAAAACATCGATTCAGCGTTAATGATTGTACAATGTTTAATGGGTTTTATTGTGCCTTTAATAATGTCACACAGTAAGGTGGCTGACTGTTTACCCATTTTAAACAAAGGTTTACAAATTTTGCATAAACTATCTAACTCATTGTATTTAAGTTCTTTAGAGGCACTAAAATACGATATCGTAAGTGGTTTAGTCAGTTTTGCTTTACTTTCATTGGCTTGATGTAATGTTCCCAAAACCATGCAATTAGGTGATCGATGATGTTGATCTTTAAAATGATTTTCGTGTAAGTAATTTAAGCTAAAGTTATCGGCACAAATCACAGCAGTGGGTGTTTTTGTGCCGTTTATTAATTTTTTAATAGCTGATCTAGCATGTTGATAGGTAAAGCAGCCTTGAATAATATACCTGGGTTCGATAGTAATATTTGCGCGTAACAAAGCTTGCTTATAACCTTGCTGCAAAAGTACTGAATTCATCGTTTTGTCATCATTAAGTAAAATGGCAATTTGGTTATGATGATTATCAATCAAATATTGCGTCATTTGATACCCAATGAATAAATGGTCAAAGTGAACACAAACAAAATCAAGTGAAAAATGATTAACTAATACAATGGGGGGTAATGTGCTTTTATAAGAGAACAGTGTTTTTAAGTATGGGGCATCATTGATAATAATAATCCCATCAAAGGCATTTTGTGCCACATAACGAATAATATGATGAATATCACTTTTTTTATTATAAGGAAACTGCAGATAAAACAGTTGATACTGTTCTTCTTTTAAAACTTGCTCTAAACCAATATTGATTAAGCTTTTTGAAAACAGTTGGTTATCAATAATTAATATTTTTTTACTATTATGTATTGGTTGATAGGGGTTGAAGTTTTTTGATGTGTCCATATTTAACGCCTCAATAGCTTGATAAACACGTAACTGAGTTTGAGGCGATGTCAAATGTGGCTTTTTTAACACTCGAGAAACTGAAGCAACAGAAATATTGGCTTTTTTGGCAATCGTTGATAGGGTAATTTTTGTCATAATTACGCTTAAAAGTGGATTAAAGTGACTTATTACTTTACCGATATCAGGTTGATTTGTAAGCGATCAAATTTTGTTTTGTCGATCTATGTTCCAAAATATCTATGACAGATATCTAAAGAAGTTTAAATGGATATGTTTTATTAAAGCATGGCATAAATAATATAACCATATTATATAGTGTGGACGATCTACTTACTTGAATAAAAGAATGATTATTAAAAATTTAGATACAGATTAGTGTTTTATTCTATTAACAAAAAAGATAGAATCAAGCCATACTAAAATAAAATGGATAAAAGGAATTTTATATGAAACTGAAATTTTTATTGGGTGCAATTTTATTTATGTTTAGTTATTGTGCCTGGGGGCAATTACTTGATATTAACCCTAAATATCGTGGTGAACCATTTTTTATGAGTGTTGATATGCACCAATTGCAACAAGATTGCGCTAGAAACGAAGATGAATATCATCAACTCGATAAAAAAGAAAAGCTAAAATATGATAGCCGTTGCCCACTCAACAATTTGAAATTTGATTTTAAACAGTTAGATAAATTAATCGATGATGATCCTATTGTCTATAATGGTAATGATTTTCAACTAAAATTAAGCATTAGCCCAACTAATCCTAAGAATAAAAACGAGGAAGATTTACCTAATTCAGGGCGAGATATTACGTTATCTTTAATCAGCAAAAATCAGGTAATTGATAAGCTTTTTTTAGCAAATAACTCTTTTTCTAATAATCCTACTCTTTGGAATGGCTATCAGCATTACTATATTGCCCCAAGTGGCGATATTTACACATTATTGTCAATAAAATCAGAACCGATTGAGTCTGAGTTAGGGACGTTTCCTACATTATGGAAGCATTACAATATTGACTCGAGTAATATGAAATTTGGGCTTAAAGAAATGCAAATTAACATGCCAGAAGCAACTTATCAAATTATTTATCCTAACCAATTTAATACTAAATTTCACGAAGGTGCTGTTGAATATGGTTTAACATTAGAAGAGTCCATTGCACTGTTTAATCAATCAGCTAAAAATGGATCTTCTGATTATAGTCTTGATTTTAGAGTCTATCGTTATTATCAAGATCAGCTAAAAGAGAAAGTAAAGCAGCTTGATAATAAAAAACAACAGCAAGATTCATTGCTGGCATTGGAACAAAATATAAATACAGCGTGTTTAATTACACCAGCGCCGATTTATGAAAGTGATATTGAACCTTATTTAGATAAAGTTTTGACTTGCTTAATTGATCAACATCGGCAGGCAATCAAACACGTGGAAGATGAGTTAGCCAATTAGTATTATTTGGCAATCAATATAATAAGTAAGTATAAATTTTATTAGTAAAGATAATTCGTTATTGGTGAAGACTAAAAAATTCTCTTATTTGTTTGAATAGTCAAATAACCTGTGAAAATGTAAACTGCTAAATTCATTTTCGAGTATTATCAAAAGCTCAGTATCAACAAAGCCATCTTAATGATGGCTTATCGTTTTAATGTTCAGAATCACAGTCAATTGAAATCTATTCATCTAATGCTATTGTCATGTATCTTTTTCCGCTATCTTTGACAATATAGTGATATAATTACCGCTAAATTTTTTATTGGGTTTATAAATATGTCTGCATGGAATATTGCTATTGTGGGGGCGACAGGCCAAGTTGGCTCTGCGCTAGTTGAGTTGCTACAGCAACGTAGTTTACAAGACGGTAGTCTAAAAATTGAAAATCTCTATCTAGTAGGTAGCGATAACAGTGCTGGTGAAATTGTTCGTTTTGCTGGCAAAAATTTAACAGTGATTGACAGTACACAAATGGACTGGAGCGAGTGCCATTTTGCTTTTTTTGTTGCTGATGCTAAAACCAGTGAAAAGTATGCGCAAGTCGCAGCACAATCGGGGTGTATAGTGATTGATGCAAGTGGTTATTTTGCTCAGCAAGATCATATTCCATTAGTGGTACCTAAAGTTAATAATAGTGTATTGACCGAATACCGTAATGAAAACATTATCGCCGTTGCTAGTGCCACTGTATGTCAGTTGTTGCGTTGTGTTGCTTCGTTAACTGATATGGAATTATTAACAAATTTACATGCGACTAGTTTTATCCCAGCATCATTGTATGGCAAATCTGGCGTGGATGAACTGGCAGGGCAAAGTGCTCGCTTGTTAAATGGTATGCCGGTTGATAATCAACTGTTTGATAAGCAATTAGCTTTTAATCTATTACCGGTATCGCACGAACATCACGATGCAATACTCGGAGAAAAATCCCAAGTTGATCAAATCCGTAAAGTATTGAGTAATTATGAACTTCCTGTCTCTATCGAGTCAGTGATTGTGCCCGTGTTTTATGGCGTGTCACAAGCCATTAATGTATCAAGTAGTTTGCCAATTGAATTAGATATGGCACGCTTTGATGAATTTGGTGTTGAAGTGCAAGGCGATAATTTGCCAACGCCAGTGACCGAAGTCAGTACCGAATCAGAACACAATTTGGTTATAAAATTGGCGAATTTAAGACACAGTTATGGTCATTATGAACAAATTCAATTTTGGTCAGTGGCCGATAATATCCGTTATTTAGGGGCATTGATGTTAATTGAGACGCTTGAGATACTGATTAATGACTACCTGTAAAATTGCCCTGGGTATTGAATATGATGGCAGTGGTTATTTTGGCTGGCAACGCCAGCAATCTGTCGATTCTATTCAAGAGCGGCTAGAATCTGCGTTATCCATTATTGCTAATGCGCCAATCAACGTATTTTGCGCCGGTCGAACCGATGCTGGCGTGCATGCGACAGGACAAGTAGTGCATTTTGAAACCCAAGCTGCGCGTTCACCGAGCGCTTGGACAATGGGGGTTAATTCGCATTTACCTGATAATATTGCCGTGCGCTGGTCACAAATAGTTGAGGATAGTTTTCATGCAAGGTTTAGTGCGACAGCTCGACGTTACCGTTATGTGATCTATAATCATCGCTATCGCCCTGCGATTTTAGCTAAAGGGGTGTCACATTATTATTTGCCATTAAACGAAATATTAATGCACCAAGCTGCGCAGTATTTATTAGGTGAAAACGACTTTTCATCATTTCGAGCGGCTCAATGCCAATCAAGAACGCCTTGGCGTAATATTCATCACATTGAAGTGATAAGACAAGGTGCATATATTATTGTTGATATTAAAGCCAATGCATTTGTGCACCATATGGTACGCAATATTGTGGGGAGTTTACTTGAAGTTGGTGCGGGTAATCAGCGTCCAGAGTGGATTGATGAACTTTTGCAAGCTAAGGACAGAACGCAAGCTGCCGCAACAGCAAAACCAGAAGGATTATATTTAGTTCAGGTGGATTATCCATCCGAATACCAAATACCCGATCCGAGTTTAGGTCCATTATTTTTAAAATAAGCAACGTAGCTTAGCAATAAATTCAATTTAGAACAAAAGATGAATGTAATGAATACTGATCGAACAAGCACAAACAAAGATTATAAAAATCAAGATACGAAAAAATCAAATCTGCACAATATCAAGCTTCCACCGCACTCGATCGAAGCTGAACAAGCGGTACTGGGTAGCTTGATGCTTGATAATCAACGTTGGGATGCGGTATCTGAAATGATCACTGAGCGGGATTTTTACTCACGTCATCATCAATTGATTTTTTCTGAAATGCATACCTTGGTTAGCAAAGGGACACCAATTGATTTAATTACCCTTTCTGAAAGTCTTGAAAGTAAAGACCTATTAGCCGATGTAGGTGGTTTTGCTTATTTGGCGGAGCTTTCTAAAAACACGCCAAGTGCGATTAATGTTGTTGCTTATAGCGATATTATTCGCCAACAAGCGATTTTGCGGGAATTAATCAGCGCATCAAATGATATTGCTGATAACTGTTATGCCACCGAAGGGCGCGATAGTACCGAAATTTTAGACTTGGCGGAAAGTAAAATCTTCCAAATTGCTGAAAGCCGGACTAAACAAGGCGAAGGCCCAAAAAGTATTACCGAAGTCTTAGAAGCAACGGTAGCTAAGATCGAAGAATTGTTCCAACGCCCGCATGATGGTGTGACAGGGGTTTCAACCGGTTATATTGATTTAGATAAAAAAACGGCTGGTTTACAGCGTTCTGATTTAATTATTATTGCAGCAAGGCCATCAATGGGTAAAACCACATTTGCCATGAATTTGTGTGAAAATGCTGCCCTAGAGCAAGAAAAGCCAGTATTAATATTCAGCTTAGAAATGCCATCAGAACAAATTATGATGCGTATGTTAGCGTCACTTTCGCGTGTTGACCAAACCCGAATTAGAACAGGGCAACTACAAGACGATGATTGGGCAAGAATTTCAAGCACTATGGGCTTATTGCTGGAAAAGAAAAATATCTATATTGATGATTCATCAGGCTTAACGCCAATGGAGTTACGCTCAAGAGCCAGACGTATTTATCGTGAGCATAAAGGGTTAAGTATGATTATGGTCGATTACTTACAATTAATGCGTGTGCCGAATATTTCTGAAAACCGAACATTAGAAATTGCCGAAATATCGCGCTCACTAAAAGCCTTGGCGAAAGAGTTACAAATTCCTGTTGTTGCACTTTCACAGCTTAACCGTAGCTTAGAGCAACGTGCTGATAAAAGACCGGTTAACTCAGATTTACGTGAATCGGGATCTATTGAACAAGATGCCGATGTGATTATGTTTATCTATCGTGACGAGGTGTATAACGAAGCATCTGAACATAAAGGTATTGCCGAAATCATTTTAGGAAAACAACGAAACGGTCCAATTGGTAAAGTACGATTAAAATTCCAAGGTCAGTTTTCACGTTTTGATAATTATGCAGATAACAGTAAATATCTGGATGATGAGTAAAAATTAAAAGTAATAAGCATCAATAACAGCGTAAATAGGGTTACAACTCTATTTACGCTGTTTTTTATCGCCATTAAAAAGCAGTTTTAAAAGCGGTTTCAATAGTAGAAAAAAATCACTTTAACGGTGCACTTTTTTGTGAGCAACAAACATATAAGTTTGGGCAAATAAAAAAAGAGTTGCTTGTAAAATAACGATACAAGCGCTGGTTGACGCATCTACATAGTAACTTATCAAGGTTCCCATCACCGTTGAAAATGTCGAAACCAATACGGCAATCACTAACATCCATTCAAAGCGTTTACTTAACGAAAAAGCAGTTATGCCCGGTGCTATCAACATCGCAATAACTAAAATCATCCCAGCGACTTTTAATGATCCTACAATAGTTAAAGCCAGAACACTCAACAAACCGTAATGTAGTAACTTAACGGGTAGTCCTACAACTTTAGCCTGCACAGGATCGAAGCAATAGAGCATCAGATCACGGCGTTTAATAATAATTAAAAGCGACACAATTACAGCAATAAAGATGATCTGTTTAAGCTCGTCATAACTGGTGCCAAGCACACTACCAAATAGAATATGATTTAAATGTTGCGACGTATCCACCTTAGAAAATAATACTAAACCGAAAGCAAACATCCCTGAAAACACAATCCCCATGACCGTATCTTCTTTGATGCGACTGTTTTCTTTAATATAACCTGTTGCAACCGAGCAAAATAGACCTGAAGCAAAAGCACCAATGATAATCGGGATACCTGCTACATATGCCAGCACAATGCCGGGTAAAACCGCATGCGAAATCGCATCCCCCATTAACGACCAGCCTTTTAACACTAAAAAACAAGATAGTAGGGCACACACAATACCGGTTGCTAACGAAGCTAAGATTGCGCGTTGAATAAGAGGAAGAGTAAGCGGATAATAGATATATTCCCAAAACTCTGTCATACCTGCCTCCCCTTATGTAAACGGCTTTGGCGGATCCTAAGGCGATTTACAATTAACCCTTGCTGCGGAGCAAATAAGAATGCAGCAATAAATATTAGCGTTTGCAACGTAACAATAACGCCACCAGTTTCACCATTTAAAAAGTAACTGATCCAAGCACCAATAGCACTTGTTACAGCGCCAATTAGCACCGAAATAATCAATAAGTGCGAAAATCGGTTAGTCAATAAGTAAGCGGTTGCACCAGGTGTAACAACCATAGCAATTACTAAAATGGCGCCAACAGTTTGCAGTGCCGCAACAGTGCAGGCGCTTAAAATGGTAAAAAATAGGATTTTTAATGGTAGTGGTTTTAATCCAATGGATCGGGCATGGGTTTCATCAAAAAAAACGACTAACAAATCCTTCCAAAAAAAGAAAAGTAATATAAATGACACCAAAATAATGATTTGCACTTGCCACATATCACTATCATCAATCCCTAGAATATTACCAAATATAATGGTTTGCGCATTGATTGATGTTGGATTGAGCGAAATAATTAACAAACCGACAGCAAAAAAGGTTGAAAAGATAAAACCGATAATGGCATCTGCTTTTAATCGCGTAAAGGCACGTACGAGCGTAATTGCCAGTGCAGCGAGTAATCCGGTAAAAAAAGCACCAACAGAATAAGGCACCCCCAACGCATAAGCCCCTGCAACTCCCGGCACAACAGAATGCGAAAGCGCATCGCCCATGAGTGACCAACCTTTTAACATTAAAAAAGCCGATAAAAAAGCACAGGCAGCACCCACAATACTACTTACCCAAATTGCTTTTAACATAAAACCGTAGGTGAATGGTTCAAGTAACAGTTCCATTTATTATTACCCTTTTGGTTCATTATCGTGATGGTTAACTAGCAAATCTCGATGAGGTGAGTCATGCTTACCTTCCCCATAAAAAATTGCAGCACGTTCATCATCGGTTAAGATCGATACTTTACGAGGATCTTCATCATCGTGCAATTGTTCGCCCGACAAACTCAGATAACGCAGCGCACCACCAAAGGTAGTCATTAAATTTTGTGGTGTAAAGGTTGTTTTAGTTGGACCAAAGGCCAAAACAGTTTGATTAATTAATACCACTTGATCGCAAAATTCAGGCACACTACCTAAGTTATGAGTTGAAACTAAAATCAAATGGCCTTCTTTACGCAGATCTTTCAACAGATCAATAATGGCATTTTCCGTTTTAACATCAACCCCAGTAAAGGGTTCATCTAACAACAGCACTTTACCTTGCTGAGCTAACGCTCGAGCTAAAAATACCCGTTTTTTTTGCCCACCTGATAGCTCACCAATTTGACGATGCTTAAAATCGAGCATATTAACGCGTTCAAGGGCAAGATCGACCTGTTTTTTATCTTCTTTACTTGGAATACGCAAAAAGGACATATGTCCATATCGCCCCATCATGACCACATCTGATACGAGCACAGGAAAATCCCAATCGACTTCTTCGGTTTGTGGCACATAGGCAATGATATTTTGTTTTAAGGTCTGCTTAACTGACATATCATTAAATGTGACATGACCACGAGTTGGACGAACCATGCCCATAATGCTCTTAAATAACGTCGATTTACCGCTACCATTAACGCCGACTAACGCGCAAATAGTGCCACCATTTAAGCGAAAGCTAGCATCATAAATTGCGGTATGACCATTATTATAAGTCACGGTGATATCATCAACATTCAAGCAAATTTGAGTCATTATTTTTCAAATCCTTTAGCGATAGTTTCAACGGTCACTTTGAGTAGATCAATATAAGTGGGTACAGGGCCATCTTTAGTTGAAAGTGAATCGACATATAAAACGCCACCATATTTAATATTGGTTTCTTTACTAACTTGTTTGGCGGGCTTATCTGAAATAGTACTCTCACTAAAAATAACAGGAATATCATTTGCTCTAACTAAGTCAATTAAATGCCTAACTTGCTGAGGGGTGCCTTGTTGCTCAGCATTGATTGGCCAAAGGTAAGCTTCTTTCAAATTATAGTCACGAGCCAAATAACTAAACGCACCTTCACTGGTGACTAACCAACGCTTGGCTTCAGGAATTTTAGCTAAACGCTCACGTAATGGTGCATCAAGTGCTTTGATTTTAGCAATATAATCGGCTGCATTTTTATTATAGATCGTGGCATTTTGCGGATCATATTTAACAAACGCTGCACGGATATTTTCAACATAAGTTAAAGCCAACGTTGGTGACATCCAAGCATGCGGATTCGGGTTACCTTTATAACTGCCTTCTTGAATTGGCATCGGCTCAATACCCTCTGTCACGACAACCGAAGGTACATCTTTAACGTCTTCAAAAAAACGTTTAAACCAAAGTTCTAAATTAAGACCATTCCATAATACTAAATCGGCAGAAAGCACTTTAGTAATGTCTTTGGGGGTGGGATCGTATTCATGAATTTCAGCCCCGACTTTGGTAATTGACTCAACATCAGCAGCATCACCAGCAACATTTTGCGCAATATCTTGAATAATGGTAAAGGTGGTTACCACTTTAAATTTTTTTTCTACCGCATGGGCAGATGCGCACACACCCATTAAAATAATCAACGAGGCTAAAATAGCGCTTAAAATTTTCAAAAAATTGAACTTCATTAGCGACTCCTTGCGTTTAACATATAATCAAATAGCGAGACACGAATGATTAGCCGTAACAAATCAAGAAAATATCTTTTTTATTTAATTACTTGTAATGATGAAACATGATGACTAATTCATAATAACAATTAACTTAAACGTTAATGAGAATTATTATTATTTGAGAAATAAAAGTCAAATCCTTTTTAAAACTTACTATTTCTATTAACTGGTTACCTAGTTATGTCTTTAATTCATTTTATATAAAACTAAAATAAATAGTAGCTAATTCCATCTATTTAAATGATAGTTACAGTAGAAAAAAATGATCAAATGAATTGGCATAAACCACATATTTTTAACTATGTGGTTTATGGATTTTAGGGAAATGTGAAAGTAATTTTATTGGTAAATCGTTAATTTAGAAAGAAAAACGATATCCTCCATTGACTTGTAATAAATCAAATCGGCTACCCGGTGAGCTTTCTAAATCCAAATAAATATTATGTTGTTGATTCAACTGTGCAGTTATACCTACCCCATTATTCCACCAATTGCCTTTGAATGAATGCTTTTCTTTACTTGTATTTAATTTATAGTAAGTATCACCATTAAATTCTCTAACAATTCCTGTTTTAGCATAGATATTGATATTATTGTTGTCTGAATTGATCTCGTATCCAAATAATGCAGATGCTCGACCAATTAACGAATTATAATTGCCTAATTTTACTTTAAGTCCGTTGGTAGCATTAATTGATGTAGCATTTTGGTGACTGTAAGACAATTGAGATTGGGGTTCAATATAAAAATCATTCAATTTAAATTTCTGACCTAGCTCCAAAGATAAACCAAGTCCATTGGTATGACCTGTTCCTTGAACATGATTATTGGCTGTATCTTTAACCTTAAAGTGATTTTTTTGACGAGCATATTTGGCAACACCATCAACATAAAATCCGTCATTGTTTAAATAAGTTGCGTAAAGACCAGTATTAAATGATTTTAAAGATCCGTCCCCTTTGCGATAATCTGGATCACCATAAGTTTGTCCAACAAAAGCACCGACTACAAAAGGTGAGTCTTCAGATAACTGTTTATCTGCACCAAATTGAAATCCATGATAGCTCATATCAAATTTACTTAATTTACCGCCAGAAAATGAATCCAACTTACCAGAAAAACCGCGTAACCAAACATCACCAAACTGTCCACTTGTTCGAATATCACCAAGGCGTTTGAGTAAAGTTTGGGTTTCAATATAGCTCATTAAATAATTACTGTTAAGAAACCCAGCACTAGCCATTGCTGATGAAGTAATAGTAGGATGAGCTGTTAACACATAATTGTTACCCTCTTTATTTAGGGAATATTGATAACCACCAAGTTCAACATTATGATTTGTCTTAAACTCAGCAGTACTTGTGGCATTATTATCAATTTCGACTAAAGTTAATTTTTCTTTACCTGTGGTATTAGACGCTCCATTATTTGTTAAATTTAGGGTATGAGTTCCCTCTGCGGATATGGGACGGTTTGTGTCAGCTGATTTTGAAATAATAATTTTATCGCTTTTCTCTGCAGCAATGTCGGTACGTAAATCAAAACTTGATTCACCTTTTAAATTCTCAATGGTTAACTCTACATAGTTACCATTAGAATTATCATTAACAAATTTTATCGAACCTTGTCCAGATAGTTCGGTAAGATAAGAATCTTCATCGGTTATTTCCCAAGAAGCGCCTTTGGCAAGATTCATTTTTATAACTCCAGTGGTATCAGGATTACCACTATTAGGATCATCTGGATCGCCAAATCCTGACACTCGACCTACAATTTTGGAACCGGAGGCTAAATCTAATATAATTGTTCCTCCAAAGCTTGCATCGATATCGCCATTAATTATTGATTTATTATTGATTCTTAAGACCCCATTTTCAATAGAACTAATATTACCATCAATAAATGATTCGCCATTTAATGTTAAATTTCCATCAGAAATAAAAATAGTATCTGACCATTCACGATCGTTAACGCTTAATGTTGTTTTTCCATTAACGATGATGGTTGAATCTCCAAGTAAAGAAATTGCATCAGAATCATGTCCTTGCATATGAATTGTAAGATCACCATTAAAAATAGTGGAAGATGTAGAAGGAGTTGAAGGAAAAGAATCTAGCCCTGCAATTGTTACGCCATCTTCTATGCGATTAGCTTCTCTTTGGATATTGATCGTGACATTTTTTTCAAAAACAGTATTGCTATTAGCAAATATAAAGATACCTGAAGATATTTCCCCATTGACTTTGTTTAAATTGTGAGTAACAGGAATATTAACTTCATTTGTATATGTCTGATTTCCTTGTAGCTCAAGTGCATTTACTACTAATGGTGTGGCTAGGGATAATCCTAAAATTATTTTATTTTTCATCTAATAATTTCCTTTCTTCTATAATTAATGGCAGTCTAACAATAAAACAATTATTGTTCAATAATTAATCTCAACAGGATTATTACCTTATAGATTTTTAACAATATCATTAATTAGTCATTTTGACTTGAATCTTTAATTAACGAGAGTATAAGGGTAAATAAATAGTTCCTTTTTAATCCAAATAAAATAGGGGGGGATTAGTATGAAATTACGAAAGGTGATGATTATCGGCGTGGGTAATGTTGGATCAACAACAGCCTATACATTGGTTAACCGAGGTATTTGTGAAGAAATCACACTCGTTGACCTCAATAAAGAGCTAGCCTATGGACATGCGCAAGATTTATTAGATGCCGCAGCTTATCGACAAAATATGGTCAAAGTTAGCTTGCGTGAATCGACTGATTGCGCTGACATAGATATTGCCATTATCACCGTTACATCAGGCATTGCCCAAAAAAGCCGAGCCGAAGAGCTTGCAGGAACCTCAAAAATTATTGCCAGCATAGTACCTAATATGATGAAAAATGGTTTTAAAGGCATATTTTTAATTGCAACCAACCCTTGCGACGCTATCACATATCAAGTCTGGAAACTATCAGGGCTACCGCGTCATCGCGTAATTGGTACAGGGGTATGGCTTGATACGGTACGATTACGTCGATTATTGGGCGAAAAAATGGACATAGGACCACAAAGCATCGACGCCTTTATTGTGGGCGAACATGGTGATTCACAGTTTCCAGTTTGGTCTCATTCATCAGTTTATGGTATTAATTTAAATGATTTACAAAAAAACAAAATAGATTTTGACGAAGTGGGCAGCCAAGCTCGAAAAATGGGCTTTGAAATTGCGAATCGAAAACACTGCACCGAATATGGTATTGCCAGCACTATCACAGAAATCTGCCAACATATATTCACCAATAGTCACCGAGCATTAGCGCTCAGTTGCATTTTAAACGGAGAATATGGCTATAAATATGTTGCTATTGGTGTACCGGCGATTCTTGATCAACATGGAATCAAAAAAATCATAGAGCTTGATTTTACCGAAAGCGAAAAACAGCTATTTGAAAAAAGTATTAATATTGTTAAAGGCTATATTGATCATATCAAATTACCGTAGTACAAGTTGTTTTTATTATTGCTCAATTGGCGCACTAACCTAGCGTTATCCATTGGTGGCGTCATTGTATGCACAATACGCCACGAACAAGGTTTTTATTACTATCATAGAAGAAATAGTTTTGGAGTATAACGGCTAATTGAAATAGAACATGATAAATAATAATAGAATGATGAGATAAATGGGATATAACAAAATAAACAGGGAAATAATGAAATTGTTTTTTGAAAAAGTGTTACAAAATATGAAATAAAAAAGTGCTTAAAAAATTTCGCCCTTGTGATATTGGTATAGCTTACGGTAGCCTATGCCCATGCGTGACATAGATTCAAGGGCTTCTTCACCAAAATTAGTTAAATTCGAAATTGCTTCATTTGCATGTTCAGGGGTATAACCCAATAAATTACAAAACTCCTCCCATGTCCCAGAAAACCCAAGACCGTCTTGAGTTTTCTTTCCTGCTAATCCTTTGTAAAGCTTGTTTTCTTTGACATAAGCCATTTTTGAAGTCAAGACGGTCTTGGAAAATTTGCCAAAGGCATCTGCCATTTGCGCTTGACCTAAAAGCTGATTAACCAGATCGCGTTCTTCGTTGTATTCGCTTTGAATGGTGGTCATGGTATTCATCACCTCATTAATTCCTTGTTCATCAATTGCAGGTAGTTCAATTTTTTCTTTTGTGGGGTTGGGTTGGGTTTGCGTACCATATTTTTGACTTCTAATTTAATTTATTAACACTTTGTAAGTGCTTTAATTTGCGATATTGGCGTAACTCACGGTAGCTGATGCCCATTTGAGACATACTTTCAAGAGCCTCTTCTCCGAATTCTTTTAAATTTTGAATATCTAAATCAGCCTTCTGTACAGATATACCTAATAAATTACAAAATTCTTCCCAAGTTCCTGTTAAAAAGTCCTAACCGTTAGGACTTTTTTACCTTTCAAATTACGATATAGTTTGTTTTCTTTAACAAAATTTAATTTAGAAGTCCTAACTGTTAGGGAAAATTTAGCAAAAGCATCTGCCATTTTGGCCTGACCTAAAAGCTGATTAACTAGATCGTGCTCTTCGTTATATTCACTTTGAATCGTAGTCATAGTATTCATTACATCATTAATCTTGCTCATCAATTGCAGGTAGTTCAATTGATTGTTTTGTGGGGTAGGGTTTGCTTTGCGTACTATATTTTTGACTCCTAATTTAATTTATTAACACTTTGTAAATGCTTTAATTTGCGATATTGGTGTAATTCACGGTAAACGATACCCATGCGAGACATAGATTTTAGGGCTTCCTCACCGAATGATTTTAGGTTTGCTATATCTAATTCAATTTTGTCTCTAGATGAACCGAGTAACAGATAAAAATCTTCCCACGTTCCTGAAAATAGCGAACCGTTCGCGGTTTTCATTCATTTAAATTATTGATATAGTTTATTTTCACGGATAAAAGCCAATTTAGATGTGCGAACCGTTCGCGAAAACTGTTCAAAAGCCTCAGCCATTGAGCCTGACCTAAAACTTTATTAACTAAATCACATTCGTCGTTATATTCGCTTTGAGTATGATATCCATCACCTCATTAATCCCTTGTTCATCAATTGTAGGTAGTTTAATTGTTTCTTTTGCTTTGTGTGCTATATTTTAACTAATTTAATTTATTAACACTTTGTAAATGCTTTAATCGTTCTAAATATTTTTCGTCTATAAGCCGATCTAAAGCTATGCTTGCCGATGCCCCCCTCACGAACCAAAGATTCAAACTCATTAATTAGTTGAATTAGTAAGTCGGCATATTCTTGATTACCTTTAATTACCTTTGAATACACAATTGATTCATACACATTATTGACAGCTTGACTAACTCTTAAGGTATCTCCTAGTAACGCTAACGAAAATAATTGTATTCTTTGCATAGCAATAAATTCGCCTGCGATTTGAAAGCTTTCAGTTATGAATTCTTTTTCAATATCTTCAAGTGCGGAATCAAACTCTTTCAGTATAGTCATGTTAATCCTTATTTAGGTTGTTTACGTTTTTTCCTATCCAATTCTTTTTGACATGCATTCATCACCCAAGATGAAAAACTAATAGAAGGAGTGTTATTTTTTTCCTCTTCTACAGCTCTATCAATCTTTGCAATTAGTTCATGTGGGAATCGAATGCCTTTGTATACGGATTTTTTATTAATATGTTTTGTTGGCATAAGTTATCCTTTGAAGTGTTTAAACATTGTATTCTATTTAAAATCAAAAATAAAGATAAAAGTGTTTAAACAATTAAATTGACATTTTATTAATAAAGGTGTTTAATCTGTTTAAACACTTATATATTAATGAGCGTTTGAAAAAAACAATGCCCCGAAGTGCGCTAACACTATCGAGGCATCTAACCACAAACATTACAAGGGGTAATGAGTATGGCTATTCGCAATAATACCGTATCGCCTACATTTGGGCAAAATAAAATTTTTACTTTTCTAACAGTGAATACACTTCCTAGATTACAACGTATTCAAGTTCGCGCCAAAAACGAGGCAGAAGCTAGAGCTATGTACGCCAAAGTCGGGGTTGAATTGATTCTAATTATTCGTCAAATGGAGGTGGTAGCATGAGCAAGCAACCAATACATAACAGCTTAACTTATATCTTATCTGATGATGACTTTGAGCGTATTCAGGATAATATTGATTTTTTGCGTTTGATTGTTGATTGTGCCGGCAGTCAAGGTACCCGTAAGGATATTACCATTAATACTAATGCATTTTGCACATCCTTAGGCAAAATCGAAGATAATTTAAGAAATATTATTAATAATTTAGTTAAAACGAAAACAGCATGATTTGATAACTGCAAATCTAAATATATCAAATGGGCTTAAATCGCATTTTAAGCCTTTTTCTATCAATTCTGCCCAAATGTATCAATCATTAATTTAATCACTTTATAAACGTTTTATAATAATTTTTAGCGCCTATTTTTCTTTAGCTTTTATTTACCCGCTCTCATCTTTAACCGTTTTGATTGTCCACTATTTATCTGCCCTTGTTCATATTACATTCATTGCACGCCTGTTTAATATGTCCTTGTTCCAACAAATTATCTAAAAGAGGGCAATTTAATGATTATGAATAGAATGGAAATTAAACGCCATGAATTACTCACTCATGTTTCAAAGCAGGTTGCAAAAGAAGCATTTGATTTTGGTATGCCAGAAGAAATCGCTTCCCAATTAGGTTGTAATGTTGCCAGTGCAATTGCGGAGCTTTTTGGCGGTCAAAATTTTACTTTCCCGAAAGACTATTCTTTCAAAATTAGTCAACGGGATGCACAAATTTATCATGAGTTTAAAGGTAATAACTACCACGAACTTAGCCAAAAATATCGGATGACAGAGCGAGGTATTCGCAAAGTGATTACAAGAGTAAAACAAAAAATAACGACTCCATTAGCTCAAAAGGACGCTCAAGATGCCTAAACTACGTAATTTTGAAATATTTAAACCTGGTACGTTTACCGCAATGGACGGTAGAAAATTCACTTTTACTGAGCAAGATTTGCATGAAATAGCCGACAGCTATGACCCTAATCTCTATCAAGCCAATTTAACGCTTGGACACCCTAAAAATAACTTACCTGATTTAGGGGCGGTTCATCATGTTTACATGTACCAAGGTAAGTTGTTTGCTTGTGCCGAGTTCGCCGACGAATTAGCCGAGGCAATTCATAAAGGTACCTATAAACATCGGTCTGCTTCATTTTACTTACCTCATTCACCTGAAAACCCAATAAAAGGCAAAAGATACTTACGCCATATTGGCTTTTTAGGTGCAATGCCACCAGCAGTGAAAGGGCTTGCAAGTATTGACTTTTCAGAAAGTGGATTTGAAAGCTCAATCAATTTTGCTTCGAGTGGTGAATTTATTGATTTAACAGATTATCGACATTGTGACACTCAAAACACAATACGAGTAAAACAAAAAGACGGCACAATCAAAACGGGCTTTATATGGCGCGGTGAGATTTTGTATATCTAATCACGGCAAATAATCAAACAAGGCTTATTAGCCTTTATTTTTAATCACATTGAGGATATTTATATGCAACACCCATTTACTCCAGATACATTTTTAAGTGCTATTGCACTTGCTTACCGTAACACTGATTTAATAGCAGATGAAATTATGCCACGCTCACCTGTCGATAAATATGATTTTGCATGGACAAAATATGACATAGCCGAGCGTTTTACTATTCCATCAACTCTAGTGGGACGAAAGTCTAGACCCAATCAAATCGATTATAAAACAACAGAAGAAAAATCTTCTGTTGAAGATTATGGACTTGACTCTTCTGTACCGCAAGCAGATATTGATAACGCTAAAAGTAATTACAACCCATTAGCTCATGCAGCTGAGGCAACAACCGATTTAATCTTATTAGATCGTGAAGTTCGTGTAGCCAATATGGTATTTAACCCTGAAAACTATACAACAAGCAATCAAAAAATACTATCAGGTTCAACCCAATGGAGTAATAACAGCAGTTCGCCATTAACGGATATATCCCATGTTTTGGATTCCATGATTGTTCGAGCTAATGTATTAGTTCTTGGTAATGATGTCGCCTCGCGTTTATGTCAACATCCTAAAGTTGTTCGTGCATTTAATGGTAGTACCGGTGAAGATGGTATTGTTCCGATTGAATTTTTGCGTGAAATTTTACGTTTAGAGCAAATTTATATTGGCACTTCATGGGTTAACATGATTAAACCTGGTAAGGAACCAGTACTACAACGCGTTTGGGGTAACCACGCTTCATTGTTATATATTAATAAGAAAGCAACAACCCAAAGTGGCGTAACATGGGGATTGACTGCTCAATTTGGTGATCGTGTATCAGGAACAATCCCAGAGCCTAATATGGGACTTCGTGGCGGTCAAATGGTTCGAGTTGGCGAATCAGTAAAAGAAATATGTGTAGCTAAACATGCTGGATATTTCTTCCAAGATGCAATTGCCTAATGACTAAGTTATAGGAGTAATTATCTATGAAACTACCAAAGTTAAACGGGTTATTGTCAATGAAAAAAGACATTAAAACCGTTTCGCAAATAAAAGATAACATCCAAAGGGATTTGGATATTATCCGCAATCGCATTACTTCATTGGCTAATGAGTGGGATAAGATATTCTTTCAACCATTAAACAAAACTGATGCACTCAAAAAAGACTTGCTTGCAATTGATAACCTTCATTTGGCATTAAAGGATAACTTAAAATCCAATATTTTGGAGCGCCACAATAGTGTTTTTGCTAATCCAAGAAAGGATCAATACTATATTAATGGCGCTTATGAAATATTGTTAAGTGATAAACAAGCAAGCGAGTACCATATTGCGGTCATTGCTAATTTTTTCAAAAGTCCTTATCAAACATTAGCATTGTTTAATGTTAATGAGGCAAAAAGAATTGTAACAGAGGTTTATGATTCTATTTCGGATCATGATTGGCAAGTAAAGAACGCTAGTGATATGGAAAAATCAGCTATTCGACTAAAAGAAATTCAAGCCGAACAGAATGAACTTAAGCAACTGGAGCAGAATATTCTTGTAGAAGCACAAGAAAACAATATTAACGTCCAATAACCACTAAGCCCAAGTAAAAATATTTGGGCTTAGTTATTTTGAAGTATAGGTAATAAAAAATTTTCATTTCTATTTAAGCTGAAGCGCCCTCAAGATCAGCTATCAACTGGGTATCTAATATTGAATTTCCTGTTAACTCGTAAAGTTGAAAACGTGTATACGCTACACGGCTAACAGATTGCAATTCTCGTTGTTCTACGTAGCGAAAAGCACGAACTACTTCGTTACAGAAAATATTGATTTTATCTTGTGGCACAAAATTATAACGCCCCTGTATTACCATCGCATGTCCCATAGCCTCTGTGTCTGAAATACTTCGATTATCACGAATCTGCTTACGCAATACAGCACGACCAATTGCCAATAAAATACTATCTGCAAAAAATCCGCTTGCTTGTTTTGACATTATTTTCCTTCCCGTAATATAAATAAAACTAGTTGAAAATATGACTTGATTCTGTTATTCAAGCCAACCTAGAATAACAGATATAATTGTAATCTATGTAGAAAATATGTCAAACTGAATACAGTTAATTCAATATAAGTAATTCCTTTTCATATACAGAAAATCCAAAACATCTCAATTATCAAGCAATTTTAACTTCAATTATCGCGTTCTGCTTCAGCTAATCTTCTAAGATGATTTTAAGTTGGTTTTTAAGTTGATGATACTCTGCATCACTTAAAAAATGGTAACGGGTATCTCTGATATAGCCGGCAATTTTTTTATATGTATTAAGATGCTCAGATACGGGATAGCAAGCAATATAATCATTAAAAGCAGCAACATCGGCAATGTCTGCAAACTGCTTTTTATCGAGGTTGTTTAAATAGCCTTTAAGGTCAAGGGTTTGGCAGTTTGGCGTATGTTCTTCTCGCCAGAATTGATTGTTTTTAAACTGGTAAGTTAACTTTGCATTCTTTTCATAATCATAATGATTATCTTTGACATCAATAAAATAACCTAGTTCATAATTGGCATTGATATGCACATAAAATAAATTATTAAGCACTAAAGATGAATAAAAGAACAAATGATCTTCATGCCCAGTTTTAGCTGACAAAATAAGCGCATCTAAATATTTTCCGTTTTCATCGAAGGCATTGAGTATGGTTAAATCCTCCATAATGCCTTCACCTTCACTATCAAAGGTAAAACTATAGAGTACAAATCGAATATTATTGATTTCAAAACGACCAATAGCGGTGAGATCTTTTAATGTAAAATAACGTCGTTCTTTATCTAGGGGATTATCATAATATTGATAATCATCATCATCAAAATGAAAAAATTTGCTATCTACAAATTTACCTTTAGGTAGCGAATGAGTATCAAACGGCATAGATAACACAGGTAAACTTTGGTAAAAATCATCAAAAGTGGCAAAATGCTCTCTATGTTTATATTGAGATGATGCAGTTTGAGTATTAGCGAACGTATAATTAGTATTAAACCAACTAAACAACAATATAGTTAATAACAATGGTATTTTTTTCATGGTTGTAGTTTTCCTTGTTATTTCCTTTTATCAGTGGGATATTGCACACTATTATTTCTTATTTTAATTTTGCATATTAAATCGATACTCTGTATAGAGTTATTAAAATCAATCACAATCAACATGCAACCTTTTTTTAGCACATTGCACACACTCAAACAAATAACCAACAAGCGCCCCGTCTTTCGATAAAGACGATTTTATCAATTCATCGGGATAGTCTTGGATGTCATCTAAGATTTCATCAAAATAGGGTTCAATATCTTTGGCACCAACATAACCAATAAAAGCACAAGGTTCATTACAATGTGATAACCAAACTTCTTGTTGCCATGATGAATAACTTGGGGTTTTTAATACTATTTCGTCTAACATTTCGGGCGGGACATCTTCTACACCATAATTATCATTGAATTGACCCTGATATTTTTCTGCAGCCGACCCATCGGCAATACACCATGGGCAGATATAATCAGGATCTTCAACACAATAAGGTACCAAATTATATTTTATTGTTCGTTTTTGATTACAAACGGAACAAATCCCCTCTTCATTAACAAAAATATCGAGTTGATATGCATTTGGATGATATTTAAACGTAGGCAGGCACATCTTAAATTCCTTCAATATTATAATAGTAATTATTATTATATAATTTAAGTGAGTTTGATACAAAATGATAAAATATTACAGCATGTTAATTAATGATTTTATCTAACTGATTATTGTGGAAACAGACGTTTAAACCGTATACTAAGGTTATTTATGAAAAATAGGATATTAGCAATTTACCATTGTTAGTTATTATTCATCAGGAATAGACAACGATTATCTTATGACGTTCCTCATAATCATAGTTTATCATTCTGGGTTGATGATTATGGCGGTGATGCAATCTATTTTTATAGAAAACAAAAAATGAAAAAAGTTAACAGGGAGTTATCTACCCTCAAAATATATATTCTGTAATTAACGTAAAACTTTATCATTTAACTGTTTCGATCATTTTTAACAAGTTAATGCTAAACATCTAATTTGAATTTATATATAATGTTGACCCAATAACTAAGATTTTAGATATTAACTTCGGAGCCCTCTCATGCAGCAGTTTCGTCCTATCCGCCGTGCTTTACTTAGTGTGTCCGATAAAACCGGTATTTTAGAGTTTGCCAAAGCCTTATCAGAACGAAATGTGGAACTTCTTTCAACAGGGGGGACGGCAAAATTGTTAATGGAAAACCAGATACCGGTAACGGAAGTTTCTGACTATACCGGATTTCCTGAAATGATGGATGGGCGAGTTAAAACGTTACATCCCAAAATTCATGGCGCCATTTTAGGGCGACGAGGGATTGATGATGACGTGATGCAACAACATCAAATTACGCCAATCGATATGGTGGTTGTCAATCTTTACCCATTTGCACAAACGGTTGCTAAAGCCAATTGCACGTTAGAAGACGCCGTTGAAAATATTGATATTGGTGGCCCAACGATGGTGCGATCTGCTGCCAAAAATCATAAAGATGTTACCATTGTGGTTGATTGTGATGATTATGCCAATATCATTAACATGATGGATGATAACCAAAATTCCCTTTCTTTTGAATATCGTTTTAACCTTGCTATAAAAGCCTTTGAACATACGGCTAAATATGACGGCATGATTGCCAACTATTTTGGGCAATTAGTCCCCCCTTATATGGGCGAAACCAATGAGCCATCGGGCGAGTTTCCTAGAACGTTAAATCTACAATTTATTAAAAAACAGAATATGCGTTACGGCGAAAACGCCCATCAACAAGCGGCTTTTTATGTTGAACAAGATGTCAAAGAAGCCTCGATTGCAACGGCAAAGCAACTGCAAGGTAAAGCGCTTTCTTATAATAATATTGCTGATACTGATGCTGCACTTGAATGCGTAAAATCATTTGACGAGCCCGCTTGTGTGATTGTAAAACATGCCAACCCTTGTGGTGTTGCCGTTAGCGATAACATTTTAAACGCTTATGAAAAAGCCTTTAAAACCGACCCCACTTCAGCTTTTGGTGGCATTATTGCGTTTAATAGAGCGTTAGATGCTAAAACTGCTCAAGCGATTGTTGATAAACAATTTGTTGAAGTGATTATTGCACCTTCAGTTAGTCAAGAAGCACTGATCATCATTCAAGCTAAAAAAAATGTGCGCGTGCTTGAATGTGGTGAGTGGTCAACATCAGCGTCAGCAAGTTTAGATTTTAAACGTGTCAATGGTGGTTTGTTAGTGCAAGATCGTGATTTAGGCATGATATCGCCAGATGCATTAACGGTAGTCACCAAACGTAAGCCAACCGACCAAGAGCTTTCTGATGCGCTATTTTGTTGGAAAGTGGCTAAATTTGTTAAATCAAATGCCATTGTTTATGCAAAAGATAACATGACAATTGGTATTGGTGCAGGGCAAATGAGCCGAGTTTATTCCGCAAAAATCGCTGGCATTAAAGCGCAAGACGAAAATCTAGACGTTGCTGGTTCTGTTGTTGCATCAGATGCGTTTTTCCCATTTAGAGATGGGATCGATGCCGCTGCCGCAGCAGGCGTCACTTGTGTAATTCAGCCCGGTGGATCGATTCGTGATGACGAAGTGATCCAAGCGGCCAATGAACACAATATTGCAATGATATTTACGCATATGCGCCATTTTAGGCACTAATTTTAGACCTTAATAGGGCGACCTTGTTTATTATTAAAAAGACATCATTAAAGGATCTTTTATGAAAGTTTTAGTCATTGGTAATGGTGGGCGCGAACATGCACTTGCTTGGAAAATTGCACAATCACCATTGGTTTCTAAAGTCTTTGTTGCGCCAGGCAATGCCGGTACTTCCCTAGAGCCTAGCTTAGAAAATATCAACATCAAAGCTACCGACGTAAGTGGTCTGCTTAGTTTTGCTCAGCAAGAACAAATCGATTTAACTATAGTGGGGCCCGAAGCCCCGTTAGTAATTGGCATTGTTGATAGTTTCCAAAAAGCGGGATTAAAAATCTTTGGACCAACTAAAGCCGCTGCACAACTTGAAGGGTCAAAAGCCTTTACTAAAGACTTCTTAGCTCGCCACAAAATCCCCACCGCAGAATATCAAAACTTTACCGAAGTTGCTCCAGCCATTGCCTATATTCGTGAAAAGGGTGCACCGATTGTGATTAAGGCTGATGGGCTAGCCGCTGGTAAAGGGGTAATTGTTGCTATGACAGTGAAAGAAGCCGAAGACGCTGTCCGTGATATGCTAGCTGGTAATGCCTTTGGTGATGCTGGTCACCGAGTAGTGATTGAAGAGTTTCTTGATGGTGAAGAAGCCAGCTTTATTGTCATGGTGGATGGCAAAAATGTCGAACCCATGGCAACAAGCCAAGATCATAAACGAGTTGGTGATGGTGATACAGGATTAAATACTGGTGGTATGGGGGCATATTCGCCAGCACCAGTGGTGAGTGATGCTGTTTTTAAACGAATAATGGATGAAATCATCTACCCGACGATCAATGGCATGGCGCAAGAAGGCAATGTTTATGTTGGCTTTTTATATGCGGGTGTAATGATTGATAAAGAAGGTAATCCAAAAGTTATTGAGTTTAATTGCCGATTTGGCGATCCCGAAACACAACCAATAATGATGCGAATGCAATCGGATCTAGTCAAACTCTGTTTGGCTGCGCTTGATGGCAAATTAGATACCGTAAAATCAAAATGGGATCCTAGACCTGCATTAGGAGTAGTCCTAGCAGCAGGCGGTTACCCAGGTGAGTATAATACCCAAGATGTGATCCTTGGACTACCGACAGAATCAACCGAAGATTGCAAAATTTTCCATGCGGGTACCAGTTTAGAAAAAGGTCGCATTTACACCAATGGCGGGCGTGTGCTATGCGTTACCGCATTAGGCAATACCATACTTGAAGCGCAACAGCGTACTTATGAGCAAATAAAAGATATTTATTGGCATGGCTGTTTTTATCGTAAAGACATTGGTTATCGTGCGATTGAGCGGGAACAAAACAAATAGCGGTGATTGGTTGTTTTTTGAAAAAACAACCAACTACTATCTAAAAATCAGTCAGAAAACGTATTGATTTATTTTTTTAAGAATTTTTTCAATTAAAACCTCTGCCAACCCTTTTTTTAACGATAATTTAAAATTAAATAAAATCAGTATATTAACAAATAGCTCAAAAAAAGGGTTTTCAAAGATGAAATTGTCGTTTATCTTTATACAGCAGGACTTATCGAATCTTAAGTTCTACTTTAACGCCGTATAGGCGGTTTAGAAAGTCCAGCAGCGGGCGCTTTTTGCCCATTTTCACTTTAACGCCGTATAGGCGGTTTAGAAAATAGGCATCTTACGTAATGAATAATCAGTATCCTTTAACGCCGTATAGGCGGTTTAGAAATATTCGGCGGTGAACGAGCTACCGCCTTGATTCTTTAACGCGGTATACGCGGTAATTAAAATAAAATCATCAAGATAATTATAAAAACAAAATAACTTCCCAAAATAACTGGCTATGTTGTTTGTCTTATTCCGGTGTCAGAATATGACGCTAATATAGCCATTTAGCACGCTAAACAGGGATGTTTGGTTAGGCTATGCTTTGCCGAGAGCCAAATTTGTTTGGAATAAATTCGAACATCTAAGCAAAGCGAAGATGGCCTCGAAGAGGCGAGTATCAGAATGATACGAGTAATTGCGTTGGGCAGTCAAAGGTCACATTCTACAGCCTTGCGAGGGGGTTTTTAGGAGATTTGGCCAAAAAACGTTCTCATTATTTGGGATTTTGATTCTTATTGTTTTTTAAGTCTAGTATCGAATACTGACACAATCCTACTTTAAAATAGATTAACAACTTTTTGACGCTTGTTTATAAATTGAATCTTCATTTTAAGTTATAGCACTCTATGTTATGCTAGCGCTAATATTAGTCACAGGATATCCCTTATGATAAAAGATCCATTTTTTGATCGCGAAGCTGAGAAGTATGATTCCCCTATTGCTAGCCGTGAACTTATTTTAGATTACCTTAAACAAGAAGCAAAACCGGCAAGTTTAGAAAAAATTGCCCAAGCTGTTGCTATTAAAGATGAAGAACAAAAAGTGGCGTTACATCGCCGCTTGCGGGCTATGGAGCGTGACGGGCAAGTTGTGTTTACGCGTCGCAAATGTTATGCCTTGCCCGAAAAGTTTGACATGGTCAAAGGTAAGGTTATTGCCCACCGTGATGGTTTTGGCTTTTTGCGGGTAGAGGGGAACCCTGAGGACTATTTTTTATCGCCAGAGCAAATGAAAAAAGTTTTACAAGGTGATGTGATCTTAGCGCAGCCAATGGGCACTAAATACCGTGGAAAAATGGAAGCTCGGGTTGTACGCATTTTAGAACCACGCAATAATCAAATTGTTGGGCGATATTTTGTTGAGCAAGGCGTTGGTTTTGTTGTGCCTGATGACAGCCGTTTAAACTTTGATATTTTAATTGCCGGCAAACCTGATCGCACGGTTCGTATGGGAACGGTGGTAGTGGTTGAGTTACAGCAACGTCCGGAACGTCGTCAAAAAGCCGTTGGCATCATAAAAGAAGTGCTTGGTGAGATCATGGGGACTAATTTGGCGATTGATATTGCACTGCGAAACCACGAAATTCCTTATGAATTGCCACAAACTGTTGAAAAAGAGATGAGCAAATTCACCGAACAAGTGCCAGAAAGTGCTAAAAAAGGTCGAAAAGATCTGCGTCAATTGCCTTTAGTCACTATTGATGGTGAAGATGCACGGGACTTTGATGATGCGGTTTATTGCCAAAAAAACCGTGGTGGGGGCTATCGTTTATGGGTGGCGATTGCCGATGTAAGTTATTATGTTAGGCCTGATAAGGCCTTAGATAAAGAAGCCTGCTTGCGTGGTACATCGGTTTACTTTCCATCACGAGTTGTACCAATGCTTCCCGAAGTATTATCTAATGGACTTTGTTCGTTAAATCCACAAGTTGATCGTTTATGTTTAGTTTGCGAAATGACTGTGTCGAACAAAGGGCGATTAACAGGATATGAGTTTTACGAAGCGGTGATGAATTCACATGCTAGATTAACCTATACTAAAGTAGCTAAAATTTTAGAGGGTGATAAAGCGCTACGTCAACATTACCAAGAATTAGTGCCACATCTTGAGAATCTATATGGATTATATAAAGTGCTTGATAATGCACGAATTGCACGCGGTGCGATAGGGTTTGAATCAGATGAGCCAAAATTTATCTTTAATGCCGATAAACGTATCGAAAGTATTGAGCTTGCACAACGTAATGTGGCACATAAAATTATTGAAGAGTGTATGATTTTAGCCAATGTTTCGGCTGCAAAATTAGTGATTGATGCGCAAGTGCCATCATTATTTCGTGTGCATGACCAGCCAGATGAAGATCGAATGAACAATCTGCGCAGCGTATTAAGTGAACTTGGCTTATCGCTGGGTGGTGGCGCTAGTCCAAAACCGAAAGATATCGCCGAATTAATGACGGTGGTTGAAACGCGTCCCGATCATGATATGTTGCAAACGGTAATTTTACGCTCCATGAAGCAAGCCATTTATGATCCTGAAAATCGAGGGCATTTTGGTTTAGCGCTTGAGGAATATGCGCACTTTACCTCGCCAATTCGTCGTTACCCAGATTTGTTATTACATCGAGCGATTAAATGGATTTTAGCTGACCAACAGCATAAAACCAGTAAGACTGGCGGACATTGCTATACCACTAGCGAAATGCTCTATTTTGGTGAACATTGTTCAATGACCGAACGGCGTGCTGACGAAGCCGTGCGTGATGTGGTTGATTGGCTCAAATGTGATTATATGCAAGATCATGTTGGTGAAGTATTTAATGGTACGATTGCAAGCGTAGTTAATTTTGGTTTCTTTGTTCGATTAGACGATTTTTTCATTGATGGTTTAGTGCATGTTTCCTCGTTAGAAAACGACTATTATATTTATGATGCTTCGCACAATCGTTTAATTGGTGAAAATACACGTTTTACTTATCGTTTAGGCGATAAAGTGCAAGTAAAAGTCGATAATGTTAATCCAGAAGAACGTAAAATTGATTTTTCGCTGGTTGGCAGTAATAATAAGCCAAAACGCCAAGGTAAAACAGCAAAACAGAAGTCTAAACAATCTCAAACCGATCAGCATGCTGATTTGCCACTTAAGCGAAAAGGTAAAAAAACAACTAGTGAAAGTAGTGCTAAGCCAAGTAACAAAAAGAAGGCTAAATCAAGTGCTAAACAAAACACGAAAGTTGAAGTAAAAGCTAAAAGTAAAAAACGTAGCAAATCGAAACCAAAATCAAGTAATAAAACAAAATCAGTCAATAAAACAAAAGAGTAGCAAATAAATGAGTGAAACAGTTTATGGCCTGCACGCCATTGAAGCATTATTAGCGCGTTCGCCAGAAAGAATTATTGAAGTATTTATTATTAAAGGGCGTGAAGATAAACGCCTTATCGCCGTTGTGCGTCAATTAGAGCAACTTGGCTTGCCAGTCAAAATCGCTAATCGCCAATGGTTAGATGAAAAATCTAAAAATGGGGTACATCAAGGTATTTTAGCCATGGTTAAACCAAGTCGAGGTTATCAAGAAAATGATATTCCTTTACTTATGGAAGGGCAGCCAAACCCCGTTATCTTAATTTTAGATGGTGTGACCGATCCGCATAATTTAGGCGCTTGCATAAGAACCGCTGATGCCGCGGGTGTGGATTTTATTATAGTGCCAAAAGATCGCTCAGCACCCCTTAATTCCACTGCACAAAAAGTAGCGTGTGGTGCGGCTGAAAGCGTACCGGTGGTTAGAGTGACCAATTTGGCACGCACGATGCGAATGTTACAAGATGAATATCAAGTTTGGATTGTGGGGACTGCTGGCGAGGCAGATAGAACGCTTTATCAAACTGATTTTTATAAAACATCAACAGCGACTCCACTTGCTTTGGTGATGGGTGCGGAAGGTGAAGGGATGCGCCGTTTAACAAAAGAACATTGTGATGAATTAGTGAGCATCCCCATGGCTGGCATTGTGTCATCACTTAATGTGTCGGTAGCAACTGGTGTTTGTTTATTTGAAATTGTTCGGCAAAAATCAGCCATCAAAACCTAATCTCAATGGTCATCCGTATTGATTATCTCAATACGGTTATGCCTAATTCTATAAGTAATTTTGCTAGGCATGTCATAGAATTGACTAACATAATAACAGCATTCTCATTTTAGCTTGCTTATCCTTATTTGTAGGAATTACTCGCAGTGTTTACAGTCATTTGAGAAACTACAGCAATAAATATACATAAAAAAACAAACAAACTAACTAACATGTTATCACCGACAAGCGATCTAGCGCTTATATCATAAAAAAGATAACCGCAACAGGTTGGACTAAACCCTTTATAGTCACCATCTAACTATTGATAACATGCTAGACAAAGCTTGATTGAAGCTATTCGCTCCTTAACCAATAAGAAAGAATGTTATAAAACCACCAATTACAGCATTGAATGTTTGTTGAATGTTGAAAAATTTATTGAATATAAAATACGAAAATAAGCTAGGTATTTACCCTATTGTTCACTTTTTAGATTATATTTTTGTAAAAAATATTCAGGATTCTATACCGTTTCGTGATTAATTCTGAATTTACAGTATCTATTTATTAAAACGTGTGATAACCGTCAGATCAATCAAATATTCACAAAACCGCTTACCCTTAAATGCATGGGAAAGCTGAAAGCGATAGCGACTTTAATAAAAATGTGGTGTTCACTTTTAGGTTATATTTTTGTAAAAAATATTCAGGATTCTATACCGTTTCGTGATTAATTACGAATTTGCAGTATCTATTTATTAAAACGTGTGATAACCGTCAGATCAATCAAACACTCACCAAACCCGCCCGCCAACAAACGAATGCGAAAGCCGAAAAAGAGTCGCGCTTTAATGTCAATGTGGTATCATCGGCAAATATGCGAAGATTCAAAGAATAGAAAACAAAAGTTAAAGCGATTTTCGGTAAAATGTCTTATTTATATTCTTTCATCTATACTTAATTTATGAAGTCAATAGGCGAATAAGCTTATGCGAACAAGAACCATTGAGTTATTTAAAAAATTTATTTCTATCGACTATTCGATCACCGCCTAGATGTTGTCGGAAGAGTATCAAATTAGTGCGCGAACTATTCACAATGAACTCCAAGAAATTAATCAATCTTTAATTCAAAGGCAGTTTTCTTTAATTTCAACAGTGGGTAATAAAGGTGTTAGATTCAATAAGAATGTTTACGCTTATTGGTAATAATGAAACTCAAATATCACATAAGGGGTAGTAGCTAAAACATATATCAATATTGCTATAGCGTAATTATTGATCAAATCATAACAATTATTTAATCAAATTATTCACTGACAATTAATATTTATAATCTGTTTTTGTTTATTTACAAGCCATTTATCTTATTTATAATTTTGCTTATCTCTTTTTATATTTTATATAAAATAATCCAAACTTATTTAACACAATTGAATTAAGGAATACCTCATGCCATTTGTCAATGCCTATGTCTCAGACGAAGATGCCAAAAAATATGATTTAGATAATTTATGGAATACGTACAATCCTTGGTTTACTCAAATGCCTGAACTATTGAACAGTTTTGATGTTCACCAACACGCTTGGTGTGTGGATAAGGAACGAGGATATTGGTTATTTAACTGTGGTGATGTATTGACTTATGATAGTCCTTCTGGTTTACCTGAACCCACTGATAAGGAGGTATTTATCCTGCATATTAATGGCCAGAATATTGAATTTATTTTGACTCGTGGCGATTTGGATCCTAGCGAGTCAGTATCTACCGACTTATATCCGATACAATTTGCTTGGGAAATTGTGTCAATGAATCCCAGCTGTTTACCTAATATGTCGAAAAAAGATTTGTTATCCATTTTAAAAGAGGCGTTAACTGCTTATAAACGTGGACTTAGAAATTTAAATGATAATAAGAAAGCACTGATTAGATGTAATTTTTAGTATTTTGTAAGCTAACAAGATAATCAATTATTATACTGGAGGAATAGGCCAATATGGTGGGATTGGCTAAAGAGGAAGCGGAAAAACTATTATTTAAGGTCAAGGATGCCAATGGATTACGTGATTTAATACAACAATTAGATATAAAAACAACCATTCACTGAAATGTTCTAAATTCAACTCTATTTATTCCCTCCCAAATATAGACGTACGCTTCAATAGCATTCAAATATTGTACTAAAATAATATATTACTCAATCAAAGCCTAGGTTAATTAAAACCGAAAAATAGTAGCTAAAATATACATTAATATTGTTCATGATCAATTATTAAGCAAATTATAATAATTATTTAATCAAATTATTCAATGATAATTAATACTTATAATCTGTTTTTGTTTATTTACAAACCACTTATCTTCTTTATAATTTTGCTTATCTTTTTTTATATTTTATATAAAATAATCCAAATTTATTTAACGCGATTGAATTAAGGAATAACTCATGTCATTTGTCAATGCCTATGTCTCGAAAGAAGATGCCAAAAAATATGATTTAGATAATTTATGGAATAAGTACAATCCTTGGTTCACTCAAATGCCTGAACTATTGAAGAGTTTTGACGTTCATCAACACGCTTGGTGTGTGGATAAGGAACGAGGGTATTGGTTATTTAACTGTGGTTGGGTGCTGAATTATGATAGTCCTTCGGGTCTCCCTGAACCAACTAATAAGCAGGTGTTTATCCTGCATGTTGATGGTCAGAATATTGATTTTATTCTGGAAGCTGGCCGTTGGAAACCTAGCGATTTGGAAGCGATTGGTTTGGAATATGCCAACTCATTTCCTGTAAAAATTGCTTGGAATATTGTGTCAATGAATCCCAGTTGTTTGTCTAGTATGTCGAAAGCGGATTTATTAACCATTTTAAAAGGAGCATTAACTGCCTATAAATCTAATGGAATTAGAGATGTAGAAGCTAATGAGGAAGCACTGATTAGATGTAATTTTTAGTATTTTGTAAGCTAACACTATAATCAATTATTATACTGGAGGAATAGACCAATATGGCGGGATTGACTAAAGAGGGAGCGGAAAAACTATTATTTAAGGTCAAGGATGCCAATGGATTACGTGATTTAATACAACAATTAGATATAAATACCCATGGCAAAACAACCATCCTCTATTCGGGGATGTTAGATTCTGGCGTGCATACATCACAGATTATCGATCAATTAAAAAATAACTCTTCTCTTCGCCTTATTGATAATACCGAAGCATCTAAATTTTTATCTGATGCTTTTTTAATAAATTCGCCTTTAAATCGCAAGTTAAAGCAGATCTTTGGTAAAGGTGAAGATAGTCAGTTATCTAACAAAGCAATTGAATTCCTTTTTGGTTCAAACAGCAATGGCACCCGTCAACCTAATGGCGCATGGGATGCTATTTCTAAACGCTTTGTTGATGGTGCAGTTGGTGATGTTCGTGTACTTGGTGGATTTGGAATGAACTCGGGGCGGGTTTTTGGTGCCACAGAATTACCGGCATTATTAAATAATCCCAAAGTGACGTCAGTCAATGGTATTCCAACATCGGTATTAAAATCTATCGAACAAACCGAGGGAATTGGGCGAGCTTTTGAGCATATTAAAAATATTGCGGGTTTAGATGCAGCAGGAACTAAGTTAGCGCCAGATAATGTTAAATCTTGGTTAAAGCTTAATGAGCCTGACGGAAAGTTAAATAGTGAGTATATTAACAATCTTAAAGATGCTTATCATAATTTATCGCCAGAAATGCGAAAAAGTGTTAATCGAACATCTAAATATCTAGCGTCAGCGGGTGAGAAAATTGCAAAACGTCTGCCTATTGTGGGTTATATTATGACGGGGATCGGGCTTGGCATTGCATCGGCAGAAGCTCAGGCTGCACTTGATAGAGGCGATGCTGATGAGGCAAGAGGAATCTTACTTGAGTTTGGTGTTAAAGAAATTAGTGGCAATATATTAGGGGCATTGGCTGGAACAGTAGCTGCTGTAGTTGCCGGTGCAGCCGGTGCGCCAGCTGCTGCCGTTATCGGTATCGGTTTAGGCGCAGCTGTTGTTGCAGGTTTGCTTTCTGATGCGATGGTGGATAAGTTTGCTGATCTATTCCGAGATAACGATGGAAATGGACTAATTGATCTTATGGATAAGTTAAATGGTCTACTTAATGGTGTTGGAAACGCTATTATGGGACCTATTTCATCATTATTTCCTTCTATTCCTGATGCTGCTAAAACAGCATTCTCTCCTATTATTATTGATCTTGATCGTGATGGTGTTGAGACAATTAGTAAAGATAAAAATATTCATTTTGATTTAAATGCTAACCAATTTGCCGAAAATACTGGATGGGTTGGTGCTGATGATGGATTGTTGGTGCTAGATTTAAATGATAATGGTGTCATTGATGATGGAAGAGAACTGTTTGGTGACAGCTCATTACTACAAAATGGCAAAACAGCTAAAAATGGGTACCAAGCATTAGCCCAATATGATGAAAATGGTGATGGTGTTATTGATGCTAAAGATAGTATCTGGCAAAAATTAAAAATATGGCAAGATAAAAACAGTAATGGTCTTACCGATGAAAATGAGCTACTTAGCTTAGAACAAGCGGGGATTTCCTCGATTAGTACAAAATATTCAACATCAAATTATGTGGATAGCAACGGAAATGCGCATCGCTTAACCGGTGAAATCACCTACACCGATGGAAAAAAAGGACAATCTACCGATGTTTGGTTTGCAACAAATCAAGCAAATACTATTTATACTGGTGAAAAACACTATATTGACGAGGTAAAAAAATATCCGTCTGTACGTGGATTTGGTAATCTTGTTAACTTATCTCTTGCTTTAAGTAAAAATTCGGAATTAAGAAATTTACTCGATAAATTTATTGCTAATCCTGTAACAACTGACATTCTACAGGTTATTGATGATATTATTTTTAGCTGGGCCAATGTGAATCAGGTCGATCCGAATAGTCGAGGTAATATAGACGCTAGAAAATTAACTGTATTAGAAATCATTACAGGGGAAAAATATACTAATATTTATTATGGTAATAAAACTCCTCCTGTAGGTACTGTTGCTACTAATTTATTAATGGCAGAATATAATAAATTCAAACATTATGTTATGGCCAACCTTTTATCACAAACCGAATTTAAAGATGCGTTTAAATTATTAAAAATAGATATTAATAATGGAAATGTTGTGATTGATTTTTCAGGATTAGAGAATCATCTTGATCAGGTAACTGATCCGACAAAAAAACTTTTATTGAAAGAAGTTATTGATGGTTATTTGACATACAGTAGTTCTGATGAATATTATCGGTCAATTAAAAATAAATTGGGTGAAAATACATTAGCGGGTAATAATTTTTATGTATTTGGCTTATCGGGTCATGAGTCAATTTGTGACTCATCAGGAATGGATAAGCTATTATTTATGAATAACATTAAAGCTGAAGATGTTAGATTTTCACGCCAAGGGACTGATATAAAGATAACATTAATTGACGGAAAAAGTAGCTTAACATTTAAGAATATCTTTGACAATGCAACCTCTGCAACCGCTAGAATTAATGCTAGTAACGTTATTGAAGAGTTTGTATTTGCCGATGGCACAAAATTAACGTGGGATGAAGTGTTAAATAACCGTTTACAGATGTTCGGTACGGATGGTAATGATACCATTTTAGGGAATAAAGGCAATGATATCTTATCGGGCGGTAAAGGGAACGACTTTTTATCGGGCGGAGCAGGAAACGATACTTACCTGTTTAATCTGGGCGATGGTCACGACACGATAGATAATCAAGGCGAGTTAAAGAGCGTTG
>NZ_JAAEDV010000014.1:0-75389 GCF_013345045.1 Gilliamella sp. ESL0250
ATTTAGACTTCGCAATATCTATTCGTTAAAACATGTGATAACCATCGTATCAATCAAAAATTCACAAAACCGGCTTGTCCACACATGAATGGCAAAGCCATAAGAGATAGGTACTTTAATGAAGAAAGGTGTTCACGTTTTCAGTTATATTTTTTGTAAAAAATATTCAGGATTCTATACCGTTTCGCGATTAATTTAGACTTCGCAATATCTATTCGTTAAAACATGTGATAACCATCGTATCAATCAAAAATTCACAAAACCGGCTTGTCCACACATGAATGGCAAAGCCATAAGAGATAGGTACTTTAATGAAGAAAAGTGTTCACGTTTTCAGTTATATTTTTTGTAAAAAATATTCAGGATTCTATACCGTTTCACGATTAATTGAGACTTCGCAGTATCTATTCGTTAAAACATGTGATAACCATTGTATCAATCAAAAATTCACTAAACCTACCTGCCCACAAACGAATGGCAAAGCCGAAAGCCTGATACGGAAATTTATGAAGAAGTAACCTAATCAACAATAGTTAGCAATTCAAAAGATAGAAAATAAAAGATTAAGCAATTTATTAACTTTTATAATACGGTTAAACCACATAATGTGATTTCAGATAAAACACTTTATGCATTTTTAGCGGATTATTTTAATCATGAAGTGTAAACAACTCGGTGTTTTCCTACAACTTATCGAAATGTAAACATTTAATTACACAATTTTAGATCTGGTTTGTTTAGATACCCGTTTTGCAAGTATCTTTTTATCAAGTCACAAAATATAAAAATGAATCATTTAGTAAACAGTAAAAATTTCATTTACTATTATGTAATTTTGTGTTTACATAATAAGCGTTTATGTAATTAATATTTTACATATAAAATATAAATGATTTTAACAAGGAAAAGAAAAATGTTAAAAGATACCCTAAATAATGTTCGAATCCGAGACGAACACATGTTAATCACCCCCGAAGAAATTAAACAGCTTTATCCTCTTTCTGAAGATTTAAAAAATCAAATAGCCTTGTCTCGTCAAACTGTTGTGGATATTTTAGAAAGACGAGATCACCGATTACTTATCGTCTGTGGTCCTTGTTCTATTCATGATCCTATTGCGGCACTTGAATATGCGCATAAATTAAAAAAACTCTCAGACGAAGTTAAGGATCACTTATTTATCGTCATGCGTGTTTATTTTGAAAAACCAAGAACCACTGTTGGTTGGAAAGGTTTGATTAACGATCCTCATATGGATAGCTCATTTGATATTGAGCATGGACTAAAAAAAGCACGTAAATTACTGCTCGATATTGCTGAAATTGGCTTACCTATTGCTACCGAAGCATTAGATCCCAATACACCACAATATATTGCCGATTTAATTAGCTGGTCAGCAATCGGTGCAAGAACCACAGAGTCACAAACCCATCGAGAAATGGCTTCAGGGCTTTCGATGCCTGTCGGTTTTAAAAATGGCACAGATGGTAGTTTGGATGTTGCCATTAACGCCATGAAATCAGCCTCTATGCCTCATCGTTTTGTAGGCATTAATCAACAAGGGCAAGTGACCGTTTTACAAACAATGGGCAATCCACATGGTCATGTTATTTTGCGTGGCGGTAAAACACCTAACTTTGATGCTGAAAATGTCGCATTATGTGAAATTCAAATGAAAAAAGCAGGGTTATTACCTAACTTAATGATTGACTGTAGCCATGCCAATTCCAATAAAGATTATCGCAATCAACCGATTGTTGCCGACTCAATTATTGAACAAATCAAGCATGGTAATAATTCAATTATTGGCGTGATGATTGAAAGTAACCTGTTTGAAGGCAACCAATCTTCTGAACAACCGCAAGAAAACTTTAAATATGGTGTGTCAGTGACCGATGCTTGTATCAATTGGGAAACCACCGAGCAAGTGTTGCAAAAAATGAATAGCCAGTTAGCTACACCTCTAATTGAAAGACAAAAACAACCACCTAAGCCCTAAACACTAATAAAAAAATCGCCGACAAAAATATCGGCGATTTTTTTATTTAACCTAATTGTTTGCGAGCATTACGGAACATTCTCATCCATGGGCTATCTTCGCCCCAATTATCTGGATGCCATGAATTAGCAACTGTTCTAAATACCCTTTCTGGATGTGGCATCATAATGGTTGCTCGCCCATCTTCAGATGTCACCGCAGTAATTCCGTTTGGTGAACCATTGGGATTGGCAGGGTACTGCTGTGTTACTTTGCCATAATGGTCAATATAACATGCCACTATTAATGCTGATGCTTCTAAATTAGTTAGATGCGTATCATCACAAACCTCAACACGCCCTTCTCCGTGTGAAACCGCAATTGGCATATGTGATCCCGCCATATCAGTAAATAGCAACGAAGGGCTTGATTGAATTTGCACTAAGCTAAAGCGCGCTTCAAAACGTTCTGACAAATTACGCACAAAACGAGGCCACAAATCAGCCCCTGGAATCAGATCCTTAAGGTTTGACATCATCTGACAACCGTTACAAACCCCTAACGATAACGTATCTTTGCGATGAAAGAATCGTTCAAATTCATCGCGCACCTTTTCGTTAAATAAAATCGATTTAGCCCAACCTTCGCCCGCGCCTAGCACATCGCCATAAGAAAAGCCACCACAAGCAACCAGTGTACTAAATTGGTTAAGAGTAATGCGACCTGAGAGTAAATCAGTCATATGCACATCAATGGCTTCAAAGCCTGCTCGATCAAATGCGGCCGCCATCTCGACATGCGAGTTAACACCTTGTTCACGTAAAATAGCGACTTTAGGTTTTGCACCTTTAGCAATATAAGGCGCTGCAATGTCCGTTTGTGGATCGAAAGTTAAGTGCACATTTAAGCCCGGATCATCTTCATTTTGTTTCGCTTGATGTTCTTGATCGGCACACTCAGGATTATCACGTAACCGCTGCATCTGCCAAGTTGTTTCGGCCCACCATGTTCTTAACATTGAGCGCGACTCACTATAAACCACAGCAGATTTGTTACGCACAATAAATTGTTGTCCTGCTTTAGCACTACCCAAAGCATGAACCGTATGGGATAAGCCAAACTGCTTAAAGCAAGCCATCACATCATCTAAACAACTATTGGCCACTTGAATAACAGCACCAAGCTCCTCATTAAATAGCGAAGCAATCACATCATGGCCTAATTGAGAAATATCAACATCAACACCACAATGCCCAGCAAAAGCCATCTCGGCTAATGTCACAAACAGCCCCCCATCGGAACGATCATGATAAGCCAGCAACACATTTTGACTGACTAAAGCTTGAATGGCTTGATAAAAAGCAAGCAGCTCTTTAGGATCATGAACATCCGCTGTTTGTTGGCCTAAATGACGATACACTTGCGCAAGTGCGGTTGCCCCTAATGCTTGATGACCTTTCGATAAATCAACCAACAATAACGTATTATCTTGATCGGTACGCAATTGTGGTGTTACGGTTTTACGCACATCTTCAACGCGCGCAAATGCCGAAATCACCAATGATAACGGTGATGTCACTGCTTTTTGTTCACCATCTTCTTGCCATGTAGTTTTCATCGACATCGAATCTTTACCAACCGGAATTGCAAGTCCCAATGCTGGGCATAGATCTTCACCTATTGCTTTAACGGCCTGATAAAGCCCAGCATCTTCGCCCGGATGGCCAGCGGCGGCCATCCAGTTAGCTGAAAGCTTAATGCGTTTGATATCACCAATATTCGTTGCGGCAATATTGGTAATCGCCTCACCAACAGCAAGCCTTGCCGAAGCTGCAAAGTTAATTAGCGCAACTGGCGCGCGCTCTCCCATAGACATAGCTTCGCCATAATAACTATCAAAACTTGCAGTGGTGACAGCGCAATCGGCAACTGGTACTTGCCAAGGTCCAACCATTTGATCTCGCGCCACCATCCCCGTCACAGAGCGATCACCAATGGTAATTAAAAAGGTCTTTTCGGCAACCGTTGGTAAGTGTAAAACCCGTTTGACCGCATCATATAAATTAATGTCAGCAGTTGAAAAATTATCACCATGCGCCTGATGTGTTTTTACATCACGTTGCATTTTAGGCGTTTTACCAAGCAGTACATCCAGTGGCAAATCTATCGGGTTATTATTAAAATGCTCATCATGCAAAATCAGCGCTTTATTCGCTGTTGCCTCACCAATAACGGCATAAGGCGCTCGTTCACGCTGACAAAGCTCATCAAACAATGCTAATTTATCGGATTGGATGGCAAGGACATAACGTTCTTGCGATTCATTACACCAGATTTCTAACGGGGACATACCCGGCTCATCGCTGAGTATTTTTCGGAGCTCAAATTGACCACCACAGCCACCGTCACTAACTAGCTCAGGCATCGCATTAGATAACCCACCAGCACCCACATCATGAATAAATAAGATAGGGTTATCTTCACCTAGTTGCCAGCAACGATCGATAACTTCTTGACAACGGCGCTCCATTTCAGGGTTATCACGCTGAACAGAAGCAAAATCCAGATCTGCATCGGATTGACCTGATGTCATAGATGAAGCAGCGCCACCGCCTAAACCAATATTCATTGCTGGACCACCTAACACAATGAGCTTAGCGCCAGCAGGAAACTCATCTTTTTGGATATGTTCACGGCGTATATTACCCATACCACCCGCTAACATAATCGGTTTATGATAACCTCTCACTTCTTCGCCATTATGGCTATTTACTCGCTCTTCATAAGTGCGAAAATAACCCAATAAAGCCGGACGACCAAATTCATTATTAAATGCTGCTCCCCCTAATGGACCATCCATCATAATATCAAACGCACTGACAATACGATCAGGCTTACCAAAATCTTGCTCCCAAGGTTGTTCAAAATTAGGGATCCGCAAGTTAGAAACCGAAAAACCCACTAAACCAGCTTTAGGTTTAGCCCCGCGCCCTGTTGCACCCTCATCACGAATCTCACCCCCACTCCCCGTTGCTGCACCCGGCCAAGGTGATATGGCTGTTGGATGATTATGCGTTTCAACTTTCATTAAAATATCCGCATATTCTTGATGATAACCGTAGGTTTTATTCTCATTATCCGCAAAAAAGCGCCCAACTTTCGAGCCATCCATCACCGCAGCATTATCCTTATAAGCGGACGAAACATAATCAGGGGTGTGTTCAAAGGTATTTTTGATCATCTTAAACAGTGATTTAGGCTGCTTTACCCCATCAATAATCCAATCAGCGTTAAAAATCTTATGGCGACAATGCTCAGAGTTGGCTTGCGCAAACATATAAAGTTCAATATCAGTCGGATTACGATTTAATTTTTCAAAATTTTCAACTAAATAATCAATTTCATCAGGCGCTAATGCCAAACCTAATTTAAGGTTAGCGTCTTCTAACGCCTTGCGTCCCTGACCTAATAAATCAACGGTTGTCACAGGTGTTGGTGACTCAACGTGGAATAGCTGCTCGGCTTGCTCAACACGACTAAAAACGGCTTCCATCATGCGATCGTGAATCAATGATAAAAAATCGTTTTTTTGTGAATCGGTTAATGGCGAACTCACTTGCACATAATAAGCGATTCCTCGCTCAATACGGCGAATTTGTAACAAGCCACAATTATGCGCAATGTCCGTCGCTTTTGACGACCAAGGCGAAATGGTTCCGGCTCTTGGAGTAACTAAAAAAAGTTGCTTGCTAGATGTCTCTTTAACATTGATTTGTGCGGTTTTAGGACCGTATTGTAATAATTTATCTAAAGTTAGCTGTTGTTCAGCCGTTAACTCGCCAGCCAAATCAACAAAATGGAGATATTGGGCTTCAATATCGATAACAGGGATGGATTTTTCACAACAAGTAGATAAGATTTTACTAATACGAAATGCAGATAAAGCAGAACAGCCAGCTAAAATTTTCATGCTAATTACTCTTTTTAAGCCAAACATAGGTTAAAAAATAGAACAACATTATAAAAGAAAGTGAACAATGTGGCTATCTTAAATACAGTTAGTCAAGCGATAACAAATTGGAAAGCCGCTTTGTACGTCTAAGACGCATTTGGATTCCTACCAAATGTTCTATGCCTATTAACTCACTTAGCAAAACTTAAAAGAGAAAAAGAAGCCAGACTTTGCCTTGAGTAAAAATATTAAAAAACATCAAAATTATTGTTTAGATATTTGATTTTACTAAAATTTTATTTTTAGCCAAATCAATTAGTTATAGAGTCCTTCAACCTCAGTGCCAGAGGTTTTGTTTTTTGGGTTATACTCTTTTGCTATTTAACTGCAAAAAAGTATAACCTACCAACGTTATCAACTCAAAGCCTGTCTTAGGCTAAGATGGCTTTCTTTGGTTGTTGATTCTTAAAATGGCAAATAATTTCTTCCATGACGCGAGAATTAAGAGCTAAGGAGCGACACAAAGCGCGGAACGCCTCGGATCAGGGTTAGTACGCACACTACCTTGAAAAATCTCAAACCCATCACTAGTCGGGAAGCTATGATTGAAGTCACCCATACCTATGTACAGCTGTATATATCCCCACTCAGAAAAAAAACCACCGCCTATTCGACGCTGGTAATAATTACCACTTGATGAGGGCGTAGCACCAACAGCGCCTTGACACTTATCAGAGTTCTCACCCGAACAGACTGCATTGGTAAGGTCTTTTACTCGTGAAAGACGATATCCTAAACCGCTACACCAAGAGTCTGAAGGTAACCTTTGCCTTCCGTCTTGTCGGTAGACAAACCACTGCTGTAATACAAATCCATATTTTACGACTACATTACCCTGACTATCTCTACCCACTAACTCAAAGGTCTGCGGTAAATTTGGCTTAGCAATTCGACTAGGATTAAGATTCTCCCATTGATCTTCTGCCTCCGGACCAGTTAAAGTAACCTTTACAAGTTTACCATCTAAACCCGGTGCCATTGTGGCAGTTATACCCTCATGGGTGACAGGTTCCCAAGTCAATTGACCGCCACCACCACCTATTCCTAAAATAAAGTAGAGGCCATTTAAACCAGTAGTCGGGAAGTTTCGATCGTAAGATGCTGGGTCGGTTGATTGAGTAATAAAAAAACTTGTTGAACCATCAGGATCCCACATGGAAGCAGGACCATCAGTTGGATAAGTACCCCCCCAATAGGAAGGCCTTGGCTGGGCATAACAGGCTTTTAGTGATGATTGAGGATTGATATAATACGTTGTCCCGTTATACTCGAAAGGAGTACGATTAGGCACACCGTATTGTGTACTTAACACTCCCTCGTCATTAAAAATCACCATTTGATAAGGTGCTTTACAAATATCTAAAACATCGTTACGACTCACCTTCCTGTAAAATCTATCGCGTAAAAGAATTTCTAAACTACCTGGTATTACTACATCGCCCTCATCACCACCCCATAATCCTTCAGTTTCTACAATTACATCGCCATCACCATCATCATCACCCCATAATTTATGTGTAGTAATTAGCTCATTTAACCCTATTGATGTCATTGATTTTGGTATTAACATGTCAATATCATTAAAACTTTCCCCGACTCGAGGTAACATAATTGGGTTTGAATTTGATGAGTTGTTGGTTTCTGGCGTGATTGTAGTACCATCTGATAACGTAAAAGAAAGAAAACCATCTGTTGTATTGGCCTTGGTTTTCCCCCCATCAAATGTTAAATACGGCGCGCTACCTTCAATGATTCCCGTGGTAATTGCTGATAATGCCTGAGTATGTAACGAATACGACAATAGCAACAACATAGCTAATGCTATAGGAAATCTTGATGATACTAATGAGGTTAAAGAAAAAACTCGACTAAAGGGAGATTTAGACGTATTTAAAATATAACGCAGCCAGAGCTGCTGTCCATAATTGTACTGCATAATATTCTGTCCATAAATTTATCTACTTTTTATTTAATCTTAATTTCCATAGCCTGATTATGAAATAAGTTAAATTTACTTTTAATCATTCCAAAGTATAGCATTTTTAAAAAATTTTCTCCTTTGGATTTACAGAATTATAAAGAATCATAAAGAATTAACAAGAAAAACCTTGATTAAGCTTTTAATGGAATACCTGAAAATATTCGTCAAAATCTTTCAGAAAAATATACGTTTGAGTATACAAATTAGTTTTTGGAGTTGATTCTAATAGTGGGCTGTTCAAAAAATATTGATTTATTATTCAATTACTGATTTACTGTTTATCTAAAAATTTGTAAATTATTATTTTAATTAACTATAAAAAATAAGTTGCCATGAAATAAAAAATATAAATATAGTGGTATTTATTAATTTTTCTAATTTGAAAGATCAAATCGTCACCTTAAAACTTCAGTTGACAGAATTATAAAATCACCATTTATTACAAACAGAACTACTTTATTGCCGATAATTGTTCGGCTGAATTAGAAAAAATCCCACAGTCAATCGAGAAACAAGGTATTATCAAAAACAAAGGCTGATTCAATAGAGAATTCATTTTTGCCTAAATGGTTAATTTGGATTTGTTTAGTTATTGGTGCTATGGCATTAATCATTATTGAATTAAAACTACTTAACGAAGTTAAGAAGCCTTCATAATTAAAAAGAGTGAGAATAGAAGATAACTTAATATGATACTTGCAATTGATGTTTATTACATTGATAACCGCGCCAAATCGGTCGGCGTTGTATTTCATAATTGGACTGATTCAACCTCAGCAATTGAACAGGTAATCACAGATTATCAAGATAATGTTGCGCCCTATCAATCGGGTCAGTTTTATCAACGTGAATTGCCTTGCATTATGTCACTGCTTGATAAAATTGATTTAAGTAAACTTACCTGTATTGTGATTGATGGTTATGTGCATTTGGATGAAGGTAAGATAGGGCTAGGTGGGCATTTGTATCATGCATTAAACAAAACCATTCCTATTATTGGTGTTGCTAAAAAGCCGTTTTCAGGCAATAGCGAGTATTTGATCGAAGTTCTTCGCGGTCAAAGTAAGCACCCGTTATATGTTACCTCGATAGGCATACCGCTAATAAATGCTGCCAATAGCGTGCAATCAATGGCAGGCAAACACCGAATGCCTGATGTGCTGAGCTATTTAGATCAACAAACAAAATTGTTTAAACACGAAGAATAATTTATTGAATTAGATTGAAGTAATGTAAATGAGGTGGCAACTACAATCATTCGCCGCCCCAATAAGTCGGCGAATGACTTAGTTAAATTATGCTTCGTTCCAGCTATCCCTTAAACCCACGGTTCGGTTAAACACTAGCTTATCATCGATTGCATATTTGCTATCTAAACAGAAGTAGCCTTCACGTTCAAATTGATAAGCTACTTCAACTTTGGCATTTTGTAAGCTTGCTTCAACAAAGCCTTGTTTAATGACTAAAGAAGTTGGATTAATCGTCGCTAAAAAGTCCTCGGCAGCACCTGGGTTTGGTGTGTTAAATAGGCGATCATACAAGCGAATTTCAGCTGGTTTTGCAAACTTAGCCGAAACCCAATGAATAACTCCTTTAACTTTACGTCCATCTTCTGGGTTTTTATTTAATGTAGCAGGATCGTAGCTACAATAGATCGTTTGGATGTTGCCTTCGGCGTCTTTTACAACGCGCTCAGCACGAATCACATAAGCATTACGCAAACGCACTTCTTTACCAAGTACTAAACGCTTGTAGTTTTTGTTAGCTTCTTCCCTAAAATCAGCTCGGTCGATATAGATTTCACGGGTGAATGTCGCTTCACGCATGCCTAATTCAGGGCGATTTGGATGGTTTGGCATGCTAAGTATTTCATCAATACTGTCTGAAAAGTTTTCAATCACAACTTTAACTGGATCTAGCACTGCCATTGCACGAGGTGCATTTTCGTTCAGGTCTTCACGAATACAAAACTCAAGGGTACTCATTTCAACAGTATTTTCTTGTTTGGTCACCCCAATTCGACGGCAAAATTCCCGAATTGACGCTGGTGTGTAGCCACGGCGACGTAGTCCCGATATTGTTGGCATGCGTGGATCGTCCCAACCATCGACAATTTTTTCAGCTACAAGTAGATTCAATTTACGTTTAGAGGTAATGGCGTACTCTAAATTTAATCTTGAAAATTCATACTGGTGCGGACGCGCGTCGATAGTAATATTATCTAATACCCAATCATATAAACGACGATTGTCTTGGAATTCAAGCGTACAAAGTGAATGGGTGATGTTTTCGATCGCATCTGAAATACAATGGGTAAAATCGTACATTGGGTAAATGCACCATCTATTGCCTGTTTGGTGATGCTCGGCAAATTTAATGCGGTATAACACCGGATCGCGCATCACAATAAATGGCGATGCCATGTCAATTTTGGCTCTTAGGCAGGCTTTTCCTTCGGCGAATTTGCCTTCTTTCATTTGTGTAAAAAGAGCCAGGTTTTCTTCAACACTACGATCACGATAAGGACTATTTTTACCCGGTTGCATTAAAGTACCACGATATTCACGAATTTCATCAGCAGACAGTTCATCTACATAAGCAAGCCCTTTATTGATGAGTTCAATTGCATAATCATATAGCCGGTCAAAATAGTCAGATGAGTAACAAATCTCACCATCCCATTCAAACCCTAACCAACGGACATCTTGTTTAATCGACTCAACATACTCTATATCTTCTTTAGCTGGATTAGTATCGTCAAAACGCAAGTTACACTTACCCTGATAGTCTTGCGCAATACCAAAATTTAAACAAATTGATTTGGCATGCCCAATATGTAAATAGCCATTTGGCTCTGGCGGAAAGCGGGTATGCGTTGTTTTATATTTGCCAGCAGCAAGATCCGCATCAATAATTTGACGGATAAAATTAGTCGGACGAGTTTCAGTCTCTGTCGGTAGTGAACCGCTCATAAAAAACCTCTGATGATATATTTATTAGAAACAAATTAAGAATATTTGCTTTGCTATTACTTCTTGTATTGGTTGATGAATATAACAAATTTTTGTTATTTCTGAAACGGAAAACCGGCTATTTGTATCGACAAAATTGGTTTTTAGCTAAACAATGCCATTTTTTAACAAAATAGCCTGTTTTTTCAACAACAAAGCAAACATGAAAAATCAAATAAAATCAATATTTTTCTGACTGCTTTTTGACAGTGTTCGCCAATAAATGCTACTTTTATTCATCCCCCGATTTTAGCGAAACTACAAATCTAGCCCCTCCAAGCGGGCTGGTGACAACAAACGCTTTGCCATCATGAAATTCTGCCATTAATTTTACATAAGCTAAACCAAGCCCATAACCACCAGTTGAACGTGTACGGCTAGTATCAAGTCTGGCAAAAGGCATAAAAATCTTTTCGCGCGCATCAAAAGGAATACCTGCGCCATCATCATCGATCTCAAGGATAACACGATTTTCATGTTTGGTGATATTTAAAACCGCTTTATGAGCTGCATATTTAAACGCATTAAGTAACAGATTTTTTACAATAGTTTCAACTAAATTGGTATCAATCATAGCGTATGCATCTTGGCTATTACAAGTTAGTTCAAACTCTTTAGGTTTGAATAACGCCAGTGATTGGCACACTTTTTCGCCCCACTCTTTGAGTGCTACACGCGTTAAGTTTAGCTCGATATTGCTTTGCTGCATTTTAAAATAATTCAAGCTGGCATTGATTAATGTTTCAAGCTCGTTAATATCATCACTCATACCTTTTTGTAGAAGACGTTTTTCTTGTTCGTCGTTAGCTTCTTCAAGCATACTAAGTTCAAATCGCATTCGTGCAAGCGGGGTGCGTAACTCATGTGCCATTGCATGAGAAATCGTTTGATTGGTACTTACTAAGTGTTCAATATGTGTGCCCATATTGTTTAATACGTTAGCGAGCGGCTTAAACAACCAACCTTTAACATTTTCGGTTCGTGCTTTTAAATTACCTTGTCCTAGTTGTTCGGCGGTCTGCCTGATATTAACCAAATCTTTCCAAACAGCACTAAACGCCATATAAATTAAAATAAAAAAGGTGATGGCACTAAATACAGCCCAAATAATGAGAAAGATGGTCAATGACATGGTGTTGGATGCCAAAATATCTCGCATGGCAATGGGGCCTAATTGCAACAAGTTGCCATCTTTTAAATCAATATAAACGACCTCTTTATCGCTATCATAAGAAAAGTCCAGCTTGTGTAACTCGTTAAGTACCGCATCGGGTAATGGTGTATTAATTGGCAATACTTCGATAGGGTAACCAAAATAAGGTTGTAATTCACTAACCACTTCTTGAAGGGGACGATCTTTGTGCTCGTTAATTTGCATACGAATCAGGTTTACCGTGCCTCGTTGAGATTCTCGAAATACAATATGATCATCAGGCATATCGGTTAATGATGAAGGTAATGAATCAAAAACCAATAAAGCACCATAAGCAATGATACTTTGCAATAAAAGTAAAATGACTAGATAAAATACAATTCGGCGATTAAAAAATAGCGGTTTGGCTAATAATTGTCTCAATGGTTTTCTCCCTCTCGCATAAATAAATAGCCTTTACCACGTACAGTTTTGATGCGCGATGGGTTATCTGGATCATCGAGTAATTTTCGACGAAGTCTTGACACACGTGCATCAATAGAACGATCGCTACCATCAAAATCGATCCCTCTTACCTGAGAAAAAATATCATCTCGGGATAAAATTGTCCCTGCATTATGCGCAAGTAACCATAACAGATCAAATTCAGCTGTTGTTAAATCAATTTCTTGCTCTTGCAAGAGCACTTTTCGGTTTTCGCCATCGATAACTAAATTGTCAAATATTAGCGTTTTATTATTTGATGGCACAATCAATTCTTTATGATTGTCTTTGTCGGTTTCTATCTGTTTTCGTCTTAATAAGGCTCGTATGCGGGCAAGCAGTAATCTTGGCTCAACGGGCTTAGCTAAATAATCATCCGCCCCCAATTCCAACCCAACGATCTCATCAATATTATCTTCGCTAGCTGTCATTATAAGGATGTAGTTAGTAAACCATGTGCGTATATCACGACAAATATCAAAACCCGTTTTTTCAGGTAACATCACATCTAATATAACCAGATCTGGATTAAGCTGTTGAATTCTTTCTTCAGCGCCTGCACCGCTATTATGCCATTCAACAAGATACCCTTGCCGAATAAGATAAACTTGAATTAGATTAGCTAACCGCTGATCATCTTCGATGATTAATATACGTTCACTCATTATTTGTTCTTAATCACTGCCACTTTTACTTAGAGATGCCTCATTATACAGACAATTATCCCCTCGTTACAAAATATATACAAAGAGCCTACAAAGTTTATTGTCACTCTATGAGAGAATCTGCGCCAATATCTTTAAATAGACTATTTTTATATCCAATATGAGTGCTTTTTCATCAATAACAAACCCTCTGTTGCATCCATCTTATACACAACATCACACGCCCATTATTTTGTGTGATTTTGATGGCACAATTAGTATAAAAGATGTTACCGACACGTTACTGAGCCATTTCGGTCAAGATGGTTGTGATGAGCTTGAAGAATTATGGGTTAATGGCAAAATTGGCTCTCAAGAATGTATGAGCAAGCAAATTGCCTTAATGGATGCAAGCTTAGATGAGCTCAATGACGTCTTATCTCAAATTGAAATTGATCCGGATTTTAAATCCTTTATTCAATATACTGAACAAAATAATATCCCTGTCCACGTAGTTAGCGACGGTCTTGATTATGCCATTGAGTTTATTTTAAAACGTCATGGCATTAAACATTTGCCAATTTTTGCCAATAAATTGATGCACAATAATGCGCGCAGTTGGCGCCTTGAGTTCCCCTATGCAAACCAAGACTGCATCAAAAAAAGCGGTAATTGCAAATGTAATCATGTAAAAAAACAACAATATTTTCCACAAATACTGTATGTTGGTGATGGTTCATCAGACTACTGTGTATCGCATAATGTTGATTTCGTGTTTGCCAAAGACAAACTAGTTCACTATTGTGAAAAAAATAAGATTGAGCACTGTGCAATCAAGAGTTTTGCTAATGTAACACAAGCCTTACAACAGGCTCAGGATTGGCTAATTCCGGTCATGATAGTAAAAGAATAAGGAATACTAATGAGTACAATTGAAGATTTATCGTACTTTCTACCAGGTAACAAAAATGGCGTACTATTAATCCATGGATTAACAGGAACGCCCAATGAAATGCGGATTTTAGCTAATGGTTTACATAAAGCTGGATTTACGGTTTATGCAATCCAGTTAGCAGGGCATTGCGGTACAGAAGAAGATCTGTGTAAAACAACTTGGCAAGATTGGTATAAAAGCGTGCAAGATGGCGCTGATTATTTAGCGCAACATGTGGATAATATTTTTGTTGCAGGACTATCAATGGGGGCACTACTTGCGCTCAAACTGGCAGTAGACAGACCTGAACAAATCAAAGGAGTTGGTGTATTAGCGCCCACATTTTGTTACGATGGCTGGAGTATGCCATTTTGGGCAAAAAAACTGTTTTTCTTACTTGTTTACTTTAAAAAATTGGGTATTTTTCAAAAACAGGTTTTCATTGAACAACCACCTTATGGGCTTAAAGATGAACGCATTCGTGCGGTAGTCTCTGAAAGTATGTTAAGTGGTGATGCTGCATCAGCAGGCCTTGCAGGAAATCCATTCCCTGCGCTTGCCGAAATGCAGTTATTGGCAAAAACTATGCGCAAGCAATTGCCCAAAGTGATTTCGCCTTGTTTAATTATGCATTCAGGTAACGATGATATCGCCAATATAGAAACGAATGCCAAATTGGTCGAAAAGCAAGTATCAGGACCAACAAAGTTAGTGGTATTAAATGATAGCTATCATTTAATTACCATTGATAGCCAGCGCCGCGAAGTGATCAAGGAGTGTGCTTCTTTCTTTGATAATATAGCAGAAGGAATAAAAGCATAATGTCACCATTAGTTATTTTACTTTGGGTTAGTAACATTTGTTTCGATACTTTAGGACAAGTCGCTTTTAAATTTGCCGCCATCGCACCCAACAATCGCGACGGTTGGTACTATTGGCTAGATTTAGCAAAAAATAAGTGGATTTGGATTGGCGTTACTTCGTATGTTGCTGAATTTTTATTATGGTTAGCCTTTTTAACTTTAGTGCCTCTTTCTCAAGGGGTATTACTTGCCTCATTTAATATTATTACTATCATGCTAGTTGGCCGTATTATTTTCAAAGAATTACTAACTAGTTACCGCTTGATCGGAATGTTATTAATCACCGCCGGTGTTGTTTTTGTAGGGATGTCTTAATATGGCTAGATTTTACTTAATTGGTTTTTCTGTATTGCTCTTTTTTGACACAATTGCGCAATGTAGTTTTAAATTAACAGCGGTTGAAGCGCAACCTTTAGAGATGAGCCTTGAATGGTTAATTCGCGTATTTACTAATCCTTGGATTTATATTTCAATAGTGGGCTATATTCTGACTTTCTTCACTTGGATGACGTTATTAAAAAAAGCCCCTGTAGGCCCTGCCTTTGCGGCATCACACTTTGAAATTGTGACTGTCATGATTGTTTCGATCTGGTTGTTTAACGAACCAATCACCTTATTCAAGTTAATTGGTACAATACTCATTGTTTCAGGCATTCTTTTTTTGGCGTTAGCAGAAAGCAAATTATCGAAACAAGATTCACACTATCATCAACGTTAAGTTCCAATTATAATAAGGAAAGGTAGGTAAGATTTTATACTTAAACGCCTACTTTCCTGAAAGTTTTTCACACCAATTTATACCGCTAATGCTTTTAATAATGTCAAATTAAGTTGATGTTGCTCTTGTTGCCAATTTATAAGGTTATTGGGTGATATGGTCGGTTGTTTATCAAGCGAACTGAGTAAACGTTTAAACCAATTTGATGGCTGCCATATTGACAGTTCCCCCGTAATATCACTGCCGATAATTCTAGGTTTAATTGACGATATAGTATCAAGCAGATGATACGTTTGTAGTTTGCCTTGATCCCAGTTGGTGTGAATCACCTCTTCGCTTAATACGTCTTTATCAATCGATAAATAGACTGGTTGTGCGCTATGATATTGTTCGGATAAGAAGTTAGCAATAAGGTCATCTGGTGTGGAAAAATGTCTAAAAGCATGTCCTAAGCCAATTTTTTTTGCCCATGCGACATTGATATCTAAGCTCCAGTAAGTCAATTTTTTATGAAGCAGCGGTTTCCATCTATTTTCCCAAAAATGTGCTATACCAATATCATGAGAGGTAATGCCTAGCACATGTACATGACTCACAAACGGCAAACTTGCCACATAACTAACCCATGATCCACAATGCACACCAAATAGATAGCGCATATTGTCTGGATGATTATCAAAAATCACAACTTGGATCGGATTATCTGCGGAATATTGCTTTGCTAAACGTTCAATAAGTAGTAATGAAATATGATGAAAATCACCACTGCCCATTAATACCGTGCCATGGCTTTCGGGTAAAGATTGCTGTAATACCTGTTTAAATTGGCTAAATTGTTTCTTAGTGCAACCAAAACGAATTGTATCTTGCCACTGCGTAACATCAACCGTTTGAGCATAACAAATATCACCCACGCTTCTATCAAAATTGAGAATAATAGGACAGGTCATGCTACTTTCTCCTTATCACTTTCAAAGAAACCAATCAATCTACGTAATATAATTCTGAATAATGGATTACGAATATAAACAAGATGCTTAGTAAAAGTAAATTTTGCACCTAGTGATGCTTTTACTTCAGGATCGGTCCAACCCGCAATATAATGACTAAATCCTTGCTGCAAAGCATATTCAAGATTTACAAACCAGCTTACAAAATAGAGATTGAGCTCTCTTGCCTGTGGATAAACCATACCGATATACTTATCAACAAGCATATTGTTGACAACAAAACAAATATTGTATCCCACCAACTTATCATCATGGTAATAAGTCACAATATGCGCATTTTGGGTTTTGCTTTGTAACAACTGAGTAAAAAAAGGTTTAGTCAATAAGTCAAAATGGATTTCACTTTGCTGATAAACATTAAGATACAATTGATAATACTCATCTAAAACCGCTTGGTCATAAAAACACTCATCACCACTATGCAACATATTAATCACTAATTTTTCTCGTGATTTTAGTTTTCGCCTAAAATTTTTACGTCGACTATAAGAAAATCGTGAAAAAATTTCATCCATATTGGCAAAATCAATCGGTAGCCAAGCTAATGCTTGCCCTTCAACTTCAATAAAACCTTGTTTTTTTAATGACGAAATAAGATGCATTGAATAATCATTTTCTTTTTCACTCAGTAAAGGCGATGCGACAGGTATATCTTTAACAATCAAAAAAGGATATTGCTTAGCATAAGCCATTTTAAGATGTTGTGCTAATTGATTAGCATCCACTTTATCATTTAGTAACGCATATTCCGAAACAGTTGCGCCAACAAAACAAGTATTGGGTTGTAAATAGCGCTGCCATTTATGGTAAAAAGGCAGTTTTTGAATTTTATGTCTGAAATCATCATCTGCAGTAGTAAGAAGATCAAACTTGGCAGAAAAAACAGGCACACCATCTTCACTCAGCCATGCGGAAAATTCTTGTGGAGGATGAGCTAGAAAATTGTCTATTAATTCATTGGGTTCTAACTGATTGATATATTTCATAACGTTAAATATAAGATTGGCTGTAACTCGCGGTCCCGCCAATAGACATTGACGGGAAAATGAAAATAAAATAATTAAAGCTCTTTTTTAGCTCGGGTAATTAATTGATCCAACAGTTCAATACCCTGATCAATTTCTTGACGAGAGATGTGTAACGATGGCGCAAAGGTAATCACGTTTTTATAGTAACCACCAATATCCAACACTAAGCCCATTTTGGTACCTTTCCAATCAAGATCACCGGACATACCAATATCAACCATTTTGTCAACAAGTGCTTTATTGGCTGTAAAGCCATCTTCAGTACAGATTTCAGCACGCAGCGCTAAACCTAAACCATCAACTTCGCCGATCTCTTTGTGTTTCTTCTCAAGTGTTTTTAAACCTTCGAGGAAGTAAGCACCGCTCTCCATGACCATTTTTTCGTAATCGGTTTCAGAAGTCATTTTTAATACTTCAAGACCAACTGCTGTACCAAGTGGATTTGAGGCAAAAGTTGAGTGAGTTGAACCAACTGGGAATACTTGTGGATTAATTAATTCTTCACGTGCCCATAAACCACCTAGCGGATTAAGACCATTAGTTAATGCTTTAGCAAAAACCACAACATCAGGTTTGACATCAAAGTGTTCAATTGACCAAAGTTTACCGGTACGGTAAAAGCCCATTTGGATTTCATCAACGACTAATAAAATACCATACTGATCTAATACTTTTTTAAGACCTTTAAAGTAATTACGAGGAGGAACAATATAACCACCTGTTGCTTGTAAAGGTTCGGCATAAAACGCTGCATATTCCGCTTGTCCAACTTTTGGATCCCAAACACCGTGGTATTCGGTTTCAAATAAACGCGCAAATTCAGCCACCAAATGTTCACCATATTCTTCTGCTGTCATTCCTTTTGGACGACGGAAAGGGTATGGGAATGGAACAAACATAGCACGATCACCAAAATGACCATAGCGACGACGATAACGATAACTTGATGTAATGGATGAAGCCCCTAAAGTACGGCCATGGTATCCACCTTGGAAAGCAAACATTAACGATTTACCGCCAGATGCATTACGAACCAATTTTAAAGAGTCTTCAATACATTGTGAACCACCCACATTGAAATGTACTCGTCCTTCATAACCAAAACGTTTTTCCATGCCTTGGGCAATGGTTTTGGCTAATTCAATTTTAGTTGGATGCAAATATTGGCTAGCACACTGTGGTAAAGTATCAATTTGCTTTTTAAGCACATTATTTAAACGTTCATTAGCATAACCAAAGTTACACGCAGAATACCACATTTGTAAGTCAAGAAAAGCTTTACCTTCTTTATCATACATGTAACTACCTTCACAACCATCAAAGATTTTTGGTGGTTCAACATAATGCACGGTATCGCCAAAAGAACAATATTTAGCTTCATCCGCTAACAATGTCGCATCATCAGGACGACTGTTAATCATTTCTAAAGTTGGTTTACTCATAATTATCTCACTAATCCATATTCAAACACGATAAAATGTGGCATTATTATTCAAGAAATTGGTTTGTTACAATGTACAATTAATGTATAGATTGTGTGACGATAAGCGAAACAGCAAAATAAACGATATTAAAGTTTGTGTTACTAGCGACAGGAGATCACTTTTTATATATGGGTATAAAAAATGAAAAAAACAGCTTGTGCACTTTCTATTTTGTCAATCATCGTTTTAGGCGCCGCCAAAAATGCGTTAGCTAATCCCATTTCCATCGGTGCTGGTATTGGTTGGGCAAATTCACCTTATAAAAGTTATAGCGCTAATTATTACCCTATCGGTCATATTGATTATGATAATGACTTATTTTTTATTGATGACTTATCGGCTGGTGTTTATGCGTATAATGAAGATAATCAAAGCATCTCCATTGGCGCTCGTTATTTATCTAATGAATTTAAACCACATGATTCAGATAATCGCCAATTAAGGCAACTTAATAGTCGCCATTCAACACTACTTGCAGAAATCGAATATTCCATTGATACCAATTGGGGAAGTTTTTCTAGTAGCGTCGGGGCGGATGTACTAAATAAAAGTAATAGTATTTTAGTCAATGCAGATTATACCGTTCCTTATATGCAAGGCAATTTAATTGTTGCGCCTACCATTGGTATAAATTGGTCCAACAGCAAACATAATGATTATTATTATGGTGTTTCTCATAAAGAATCCGCCCGTTCAGGATTACCATACTTTAATGCAGATAACTCATTGACGCCTTATGCTGAAATAGCTGCACAATATTCATTAACCGAAAACATGGCGACTTTTGGTGGTGTTCATATCGATAAATTAACCGGTGATGCGGCCGATAGCCCAATGGTTAGCAATAGCACTGTAACTTCGATTTATATGGGGGTATCTTATAACTTTTAATGAATATACATTGATATTCAATAATAAATATCACGACTCATCCACTATAAGTGGTGACTTGTTTAAACAAAATAAAATCTTTATCACAAAAATTCAGGAAATAGAAAAGTATGCTTTGGTTTAAAAATGCCATCATTTATCAACTTAATAATGATACATTACTTAATAAAGATGCAATTGAAAAAGCACTAAAATCTCATCCTTTTACTCCCTGTGGTAATTTAGATACCACCAAAATGGGTTGGGTGTCGCCTTATCATGATAATAATGACAGTGCTTTTATTATTGATATGCAAGGGCATTTATTATTACGCATCAAAAAAGAAACAAAAATATTACCCGCTCCCGTAATTAAACAAGCGTTATTAGAGAAAATCGATAAGCAAGAACAAGCTTTAAGTAGAAAACTGACCAAAAACGAAAAAGCCACCTTAAAAGACGAAGTCATGATTGATCTAATGCCAAGAGCATTTAGTAAATATAATTACTATTGGTTATGGATCGATACACAAAATAAACGTATTATTGTTGACTGTAGTAGCTTTAAACAAGCAGAAGATATCTTAGCTATTTTACGTAAAGAGCTTGGTTCACTTGCCTTAACACCTTTATCAATTGATAAACCACTTGAGCAGGTCATGACCACATGGGCTAAAGAAAACTTGACATTCCCACCATTTTTATTGGGTGACCAAGCCGAACTTAAAGATCCGCTTGAGGGTAATGGGATTATCAGTTGTAAAAATCAAGAAATCACCGGCGATGAAATGCGTGTCCATTTTGATTCAGGAAAATGGATCACTAAAATTAAAATTATTGATGAAAGGGGAGTCAGCTTTATCGTCAATAATGACTTAACATTTAAACGAATTAAATTTGATTCGGTTATTTTAGACGAAAATGAAGATATCGGCTCAGATGAATTAGATCAAAGACTAGAAGCTGACTTCTTTATTATGGCTAATTCATTAGCTAATACTATTCATGACTTTTACATAACAATTAACAAAATCATCTGATAAAATTATTTAAATATTTTTTTATTGCGATAGCAATAATTATAGATTTGCCTATTATCTATGCTATACTAGGCACCAGATTATGGGTAACATAATTATATAAAAATAAGTCATAGTTCTTTTTATTTGAAGTAAATTTTAAACAATAAAGAAACTAAACATCGTCTATAACAACATATAAGTTGAGGCAATAAAATGAAAAAAACTACTCTAGCTCTAGCAATTGCAGTTGCAAGTTTAACAGCTACTTCCGCTAACGCAGCATACGAAGACAACACTATTTATACAGGTGCTAAATTAGGTTGGTCAGAACTTTATAAACTAGATGCAAATAAGGTTCGTGGCTTTGATAAAGACGAAGTTGGTATTAAAACTTCAAATCGTAGCAATATTGCTGGTGGTGCTTTCCTTGGATTCCAAGCAAACCCTTATTTAGCCTTTGAATTAGGTTATGATTGGTTAGGTTCAGCTAAATATAAAAGAACTTGGACTGATGATAAAACTAAAGCGGGCAATAGCAAGATCTCTGCACAAGGTGTTTCATTAACTGGTAAATTAAGCTATCCATTATCATTCATCTCTGACGATTTAGATATCTATGGTCGTGCTGGTGGAATGATGACTATTGCTAAGTGGAAAAATAGTGGAGATATCAAAGAAGAATACGGTCGCGGTGGCACAAAAACTAAGCTATCTCCTGTTTATGCATTAGGTCTTGACTATCGTTTCGCCGAAGACTTTTCTACTCGTTTAGAATACCAATATGTTAATCACATTCATACTAAAACTGATGCATCTCCTGATGCAGGAACTGTAAGTTTAGGTATTACTTACCGTTTAGGTGCCCCAGCTGTTCCAGCACCAGTTGAGTTAAAAACGCAAGAAAACCGTTATGTATTAAATGAAGATGTACTATTTGCTTATGCAAAAGCTGACTTAAAAGCTGAAGGTCGTCAAGCATTAGACAACTTGCTTACAAACCTAGTTAAAATCAAACCAACTGAAAGCGCAGTTGTAGTAATTGGTCATACTGACCGTATCGGTTCAGTTAGTTATAACCAAAAACTATCAGAACAACGTGCTAACTCAGTCATGAGATATCTAGTATCTAAAGGTGTTCCAGCTGACCTAATCAGTGCACGTGGTATGGGTAAATCTCAACCAGTTACTGGTACTAAATGTAATGCACTTCGTGGCGCTAGCTTAAAAGCATGTTTAGCACCAGATCGTCGTGTTGAAATTGAAGTTAAAGCACGTAACGTTCAAGAAGTTCAAGTAACTGATTCAACAAATTAATTTTTGTTTTCTAAGTTGTTCATTAAAACCCGGTTAAAAGCCGGGTTTTTTACATCTCTTTATTTGTTAACAACTGAATTATATATCACCTTAGCTCTACAAATTATCCACAAAAGGGATTATAATACTGCATAGTATTGTTAGTAAGCAAAGTTGAAGGAGTTGCCGTGCCTACCGCTATTTGGCAAGATTGCCTTTCTCAATTACAAGAAGAAATCCCAACAACGGAATTCAATTTATGGATTCGTCCGTTGCAAGCGGAAATGGTCGATAATAAACTCTATATTTATGCACCGAATAGATTTGTTCTAGATTGGGTAAGAAATAAATATTTAACGACTATATCCCAATTATTAAACCAACTTTTTAATGATGATTCTTTAAAATTATTTCTTGAAGTTGGTTCAACGGTATCTACCGATAAAAAATTGCAAAGTAGTCAACGCAAAACCGAAGTAGTACCTGCATGGAAAACAACAAAAGAAACAAATAGCAATCATGTCTACCATTCAGGTATTAATCATAAACACACTTTTAATAGCTTTGTTGAAGGTAAATCCAACCAACTTGCGGTTGCTGCGGCAAAACAAGTAGCTGAAAACCCAGGAAAAGCTTATAACCCATTATTTTTATATGGTTCTACCGGTTTAGGTAAAACCCATTTATTACATGCGGTTGGCAATCAAATAATGGCAGAAAAAGCCAATGCCAAAGTTGTCTACATGCATTCAGAACGCTTTGTGCAAGATATGGTAAAAGCGCTACAAAATAATGCTATTGAAGAATTTAAAAATTACTATCGTTCAGTTGATGCCTTGCTTATTGATGATATTCAATTTTTTGCAAATAAAGAGCGATCGCAAGAAGAATTTTTTCATACTTTCAATTCATTATTAGAGGGCAATCAACAAATTATTTTAACCTCGGATCGCTATCCTAAAGAAATAAATGGCGTTGAAGATCGCTTAAAATCGCGTTTTGGTTGGGGATTAACTATTGCAATTGAGCCACCCGAACTGGAAACGCGGGTTGCAATTTTAATGAAAAAAGCCGAAGAAAATCATATCAAGTTACCTGAAGAAGTTGCTTTTTTTATTGCTAAACGATTACGTTCCAATGTTCGTGAGTTAGAGGGGGCACTTAATCGAGTCATTGCTAATGCTAATTTTACTGGCAAAACCATTACCATTGATTTTGTTAAAGATGCCTTAAAAGATTTACTGGCTTTACAAGAAAAACTGGTTACCATTGAAAACATTCAAAAAACGGTTGCCGAATACTATAAAATTAAAGTATCAGATTTACTTTCTAAACGTCGCTCTCGTTCTGTTGCAAGACCACGACAAATGGCAATGGCACTTGCCAAAGAACTCACTAACAAAAGCCTTCCTGAAATTGGTGATGGCTTTGGTGGAAGAGATCACACAACAGTATTACATGCATGTAGAAAGATTGCAGAATTAAAAGAAGAAAGTAATAATATTAAAGAAGATTACTCCAATTTAATTCGAACTTTATCAACTTAAAAAAGAATCAATACTATGAAATTTATTATAGATCGTGAAAAACTGATTAAACCATTGCAACTTGTCAGTGCGCCATTGAGTAGTCGCCCTACACTACCTATTTTGGGTAATTTACTATTACAGGTGAGCGATAACACACTATCGATGACGGGAACTGATCTTGAAATAGAAATGATATCGCATTTACCATTAGTTGAACCAAGCGAACCAGGTGCAACAACGGTGCCCGCAAGGAAATTTCTCGATATCTGTCGAAACCTACCTAATAATGCCCAAATTTCGATAAGCGTTGATGATAACCGATTGATGATCCAATCAGGTCGTAGTAAATTTTCTTTATCCACACTGCCCGCTAGCGATTTTCCTAATTTAGAAAATTGGCAAAGCGATGTTGATCTTTCCATTCCACAAAAAACCATTAAACGCCTTATTGATGCAGTGCAATTTTCAATGGCTAACCAAGATGTAAGATATTACTTAAATGGCATGTTATTTGAAATTGAAGATGGTTTATTAAAATCAGTTGCCACAGATGGGCATCGATTAGCTTTATGTGCACAACCTATTGAGCAAGATACTAAAACTTCTTGTTCGGTCATTTTACCAAGGAAAGGGGTACTTGAGCTTGCTAAACTGGTTAGTGATAACGACGAATTAATCAATATGCAAATTGGTAATAATAATTTACGTGTTAATCTTGGTGATTTCACCTTCACATCAAAACTCATTGATGGAAGGTTCCCTGACTACAAACGCGTATTACCACGCAATCCTGATAAACCACTTGAAGTATCTTGCGAAGAACTCAGAAACGCCCTATCACGTGTTGCGATCTTATCCAACGAAAAATTCCGTGGTATTCGACTTTATGTCCATAACAATCAGATAAAAATCACCGCAAATAACCCAGAACAGGAAGAAGCAGAAGAAGTTATTGACGTAAAATATCAATCAGCAGAGCTTGAGATTGGCTTCAATGTAACCTATTTACTTGATATATTAAATACATTGAAATGTGATAGCGTACAACTGCTCTTAACTGATGCAACATCAAGTGTACAAATAGAAGATATCAACAATCAGACCGCTACTTATGTTGTTATGCCAATGCGCTTATAATCAAATCTCATTTAATTATCCGGCTTCGGCCGGCATCATTCAAGGCATATGACTCTTTCAAAAATCAACATTCATCATTTCCGTAATATTGATCATGCGCAACTGTCTTTATCGCCACATTTCAACTTCATTGTTGGTGATAATGGCAGTGGAAAAACGAGCTTACTTGAAGCTATTTATATGCTTGGCCATGGTCGCGCTTTTAGACATACTCAATCAAATCGAATTATTCAGCATGAACAACCAGAGCTTGTATTATTTAGTGAAATAAAAAATACCCATCAACAAGTCCATTCCATTGGTCTTGCAAAGTCACGTAATAGCGAAAATAAAATCAAAATCGACGGGGACGAAGGTTTTCGACTCGCCGATTTAGCCAAATTATTACCTATACAGTTAATTACACCTGAAGGGTTTGATTTATTGAGTGGAGGTCCCAAATATCGTCGAGCATTTATTGATTGGGGATGCTTTCATCATTATCCAGAATTTGTTCATTTATGGAATAATCTAAAACGCTTATTTAAACAGCGCAATGCATTATTAAAGCAATCCCACAGTTATAATCAATTATTACCTTGGGATAAAGAACTCGCCCCCATTGCTGAAAAAATTAGCCACATTAGAGCGGATTATTCGCAACAGATTTTCCCCGAAATTATAAAAACTTGCCATGACTTTTTACCTGAGTATCAGCTTAATTGCCAATATTATCAAGGTTGGGAACATAGCACTGGCTATGCTGAAATATTATACAAACAATATGAGCGAGACAAACTCCTTAATTACACATCAGTCGGGCCTCATAAAGCGGATATTCGATTACGTGTCGACAATATTCCAGTTGAAGATTTGTTATCACGTGGTCAATTAAAGCTGTTAATGTGTGCTTTACGCCTATCTCAAGGTGAATATTACTCAAAGCAAAGTACCCAAGCTTGTGTTTACTTGATTGATGATTTTGCCTCTGAACTCGATAACAATAAACGAGAACTGTTAGCCAAACGTTTAAAATTAGCTAATTCACAAGTATTTATTACCGCAGTTAACCAAGCGCAAATTACCCATATGATCGATGAAAATGATAAGATTTTTCACATAAAATCTGGTATAATTTCGTAAATTTATAGAATGATATAAACAATCAAATAAGTCGAGAAATCCATGTCTAATTCTTATGATTCTTCTAGCATTAAAGTACTCAAAGGGCTTGATGCTGTCCGTAAACGTCCAGGTATGTATATTGGTGATACTGATGATGGAACAGGACTTCACCATATGGTTTTTGAAGTAGTCGATAATGCCATTGATGAAGCATTAGCAGGTTATTGTCACCATATCGAAGTGACGATTCACCCCGATAATTCTGTTTCTGTCCGTGACGATGGTCGCGGTATTCCAACTGGCATTCATGAGGAAGAAGGTATCTCAGCGGCTGAAGTTATTATGACCGTACTACATGCAGGTGGTAAATTTGATGACAATTCCTATAAAGTATCCGGTGGCTTACACGGTGTTGGTGTTTCAGTGGTAAATGCTTTATCGGATAAACTAGAATTAGTGATTTATCGTGATGGTAAAATTCACCAACAAATTTATCATTTAGGTGTACCACAAGCACCACTCAAAGTGATTGACGAAACTACTGAATCAGGTACCTATGTTCGCTTCTGGCCAAGTCCTGAAACTTTTACCAATATTGAGTTTGTTTATGAAATCTTAGCAAAACGACTACGTGAATTGTCTTTCTTAAACTCCGGCGTATCTATCAGATTACTTGATGAACGCACTGGCAAAAACGAACATTATCATTACGAAGGCGGTATCCAAGCTTTTGTTGAATATTTAAATAAAAATAAAAATCCTATTCATCCTAAAATATTTTATTTCAGCACAGAAAAAGACGATATTGGCGTCGAAGTGGCACTGCAGTGGAACGATGGCTACCAAGAAAATATCTATTGTTTTACTAACAACATCCCCCAACGAGACGGCGGTACACACTTAGCCGGTTTCCGTGGTGCAATGACGCGCACATTAAACAACTATATGGAAGCTGAAGGTTACAGCAAAAAAGCGAAAATTAGTGCCACTGGTGATGATGCGCGTGAAGGTCTCATCGCGGTTGTATCAGTTAAAGTCCCTGATCCTAAATTCTCATCACAAACCAAAGACAAATTAGTGTCATCAGAAGTTAAATCAGCGGTTGAATCCGTCATGGGTGAAAAATTAGCAGAATATCTTCTTGAAAACCCAAGTGATGCCAAGATCGTCGTCGGAAAAATCATTGACGCAGCAAGAGCTCGAGAAGCCGCTCGCAAAGCGCGAGAAATGACACGCCGTAAAGGCGCTTTAGACTTAGGTGGATTACCGGGTAAACTTGCCGATTGCCAAGAAAAAGACCCAGCGCTATCTGAACTCTACTTAGTGGAAGGGGACTCTGCGGGGGGCTCGGCCAAACAAGGACGCAACCGTAAAAATCAAGCAATTTTACCGCTAAAAGGTAAGATATTAAACGTCGAAAAAGCCCGTTTTGATAAAATGCTTTCATCGCAAGAAGTGGGAACGTTAATTACTGCGTTAGGTTGTGGTATTGGCCGTGATGAATATAATCCAGATAAAATGCGTTACCATAGCATTATTATCATGACCGATGCCGATGTCGATGGTTCACATATACGTACTCTATTACTAACGTTCTTTTATCGCCAAATGCCAGAAATCATAGAACGTGGCTATGTGTATATTGCACAGCCGCCTTTATATAAAGTCAAAAAAGGCAAGCAAGAACAATATATCAAAGATGATGAAGCAATGACGCAGTTTCAAATTGCTTTGGCCCTTGAAGATGCCTCATTACATGTCAATGACCATGCACCCGCCCTTGCAGGCGAAGCGTTAGAAAAACTAATTGCCGAATATCAAAAAGTCGAAAAACTGATTACCAAAATGGAGCGTCGTTACCCTAAAGCGCTACTTTCTGAATTGGTTTATCATGATGTATTAAACGAAAGTATTTTGCAAAATCAACAGCAGGCTGAAAATTGGGCAAAAACCATTGTTGAAAAACTATCGAATAAAGAGCAACATGGCAGCAGCTATCTTTATTCAGCTGAATATAATGAAAAAGCACAACTGTATGTGCCAATTATAAAAATAAGAACCCATGGCGTTGATACAAATTATCCATTAGATCAGGTCTTTATCCATAGCAATGAATACCGTAATATCTGCCACCTTGGTGCACAATTAAAAGATTTACTAGAAGATGGTGCATTTATTCAACGTGGTGAACGTAAACAACTCGTTAATTCTTTTGAAGAAGCAGTTGATTGGTTAATTAAAGAATCACGTCGCGGCCTAACTATTCAGCGTTATAAAGGTCTTGGCGAAATGAACCCAGAACAATTATGGGAAACAACCATGGATCCAACCAGTCGCCGTATGTTACAAGTCACCATCAAAGATGCCATTGAAGCAGATCAATTGTTTACAACCCTTATGGGCGATGAAGTTGAACCTCGACGATTATTCATTGAAGAAAATGCCCTTAAAGCAGCTAATTTAGATTTCTAAATATTACTGCTATAAAAAACAAACAGAAAAACCAGACGTATGTCTGGTTTTTTATTGAATAAAGGTATAACTAACTCTAAAAAAATGTAACTATAACCTAAATTAGGCTTTTGCTGGAAAAATTAAAATTCTTGTCAAAAATTTTCAGGTAACTATGTGTTTAAGTATAAAAATGGATTTTTAGGTTCTCTTTGATTGGATATTTTTTATATTAGAAAAGCGCTTCTGCTGTTTAGATACAAAAAAGCATGGCTTGCCAACTTTGTTGGCGTGTAGCCACTTAAATCAAAAAAGATTTCTTTGTTTTTTTAACTTAATTGGCTGTTAATTCGTACAAGAATTAACAGCTCAGAACTAAAAACTAAGGATAAACGCACACCCCGTAATAGTTACCGATAGGGTCAGCACGGTAAACCCGTCCATTGTACGAGTATACATGAAATAGACGATCCCCTATCACATCACTTGTCCAATAGCTAAGATTACTAAAGCCTGAACCACTATAATTAGCTAGGCGAGCCCACTCACTAAACAAACCACCACCTATTCGGCGATGGTAATTATTCCCCCTTGATGAAGGTATGGCACCAACTGCATTTTGACAACTACTGCTACCATCACAGCTCGCATTGGTGACGTCTTTGACTTGTATAATCCGATAGCCTATGCTTGAACACCAAGCTTCTTGGTTGGCGGCTTCTGCTGTTTTAACTCCACGGTTAACAAACCACTTCTGCAATTCAAATCCATATTTTACCGCTTCTTTACCACTACTATCGTATCCCTTTAGCTCGAATGTTTGCGGTAAGTTTGGTATTCCGGCCTGAAGCGGCCCAGGCAAATCAGCATTCTGTTCATCTTTGGTTGACGCAGGTCCCGTTAAAGTAACGCGCACAGTTGTCCCATTCGCATTGGGAGTCATGGTGACAGTGATACCGCCATGAGTAATCGATGGCCAAGTGAGAGCCCCTCTTCCCCCTATGTCTAAATCAAAATATAAACCATTTGCACCGGTAGTAGGAAAGTTACTATTGTATGATGATGGCGAGGTTGATTGGGGAATAAACCCTTTCCTTGTATCCCACATTTCAGTAGGACCGGCGTATCGACCTATACTTTCTTGCAATTCTGGCTTGGCATAGCAAACTTTAGCAGACGATTCTGGGGTGAAGTAGTAAGTTACAGCACTCACACCAAAAATAGCTTGATTTGGCACACCATACTGCGTCTTTAAACTGCCATTGGTATTACTTAATTCCATTTTATAAGGTGCATTGCAAATATCTAAAGTATCAACACGACGAACTGTTCGATTATTTTTATCATAGATCCGAACTCTTAACCGGCCTGTTGCTGTTATACCTCTTCTTCCCTGCCCATCACCATCATCATCACCCCAATAGTTATACGGAGCTCTAACCAGTGTGTTCAAACTTATTGAGTTCCTTGTTGTTGGTAACAACATGACAACATTAGCAAACGTATCGCTAGCATTAGGTAACACTATTGGGTTTGATAATGAAGAGGTATTGCTCATTGGTGAGATTATTGTAGCATCCGATAACTTGATACTTAACAAGCCATCGGTCTGATTAGCTTTGGTTATCCCCCCATCAAATGTAAAATAGGGAACGGAGCCTTCAATGACATGTGAAGTACTGGCTGATAACATTTCTGCATTTGCTGCACACGGTAACAGCAACAATGGCACTAATGTAAAAGGGATTTTAAATAACCATAAAGTTAAACCAGATATACACGATAAACGTTGCCGTGATAGCTCCGCTAATTGTAATTGCTGCTTCAGACTAACACTTAGCTGTTTACGAAAACTAATTAGCAAGAATGGGGGGCAATCTTGTGTGTGTGTATTAAATAAGTTTAGGGTAAAAATGATCCCGAAGCTTAATGTTTGACTCAAGTGGTATTTAGAAATGCTTAAAACATAATGCTGCCAGATCTGTTGGCTATAGTTATACTGCATAACATCCTGTATATCAATTGTTTTGTTTTTATTTGATTTTTCATAATTATTAGCTAATAAATTAAGCTAAATTAATCTTTTAATATAAAAAGTATAACGATTTAAAAAAATTTAACCACCCTTTTATTGAAAGATTAATAAGTAATGTCAAAAAGTTTAGGGTAGGTTGATTGAAATAGGAATCCCCTAGGTTCCATATGTTATCAGAACCTGCATAGCCAAGATTGTCATATCAATTATTACTTCCCTCATCAAATTGCAGAATCAGCTTTACGAATTTGATAACAGCCCATTTTGACGGTGGCAGTATTATAACCCACCTACTTATTGTTAGCGGGTAATGCCTATAAACGCCATAAATACAACAATAATAACAATCCCAACGCCAGAGAGACTTTTCGAGATAATTTCGAAGATATAAACGAGGTTCGTATAAAAACTCGTCCAATAGGGTTATTGGATAAATTTAAGATATAGGTTACTACAGTAAACTAAAATTTTGTTTTATTTTATCTATATTTGTTTGTTAAATCTGCTGATTTTTAAAATCGATGAAAGTATAACCGTTTTAAAAACGCTTGACTCCTTTTTTCGTGGATTTTGGTAATAATTATTTAAATGTGACTTCGATTAAGTTTTTCGAAAATAATTAACATATTGAAATATTTTAATTTTATTAAAAACGACAAAATAAAAAAATTAAATAAATGATCTCACTGAATGTTTTTTGATGCTTTAGAGGAAGTGGTTTTTAACTATAGTTTGAGCTAATTGGGTTTCGGAAGTTTTAACCTTTTGGTTGAATAAATAGCAACAGTAACAATGTCCAAACTATGAGAATTAGCAAATTCCCCTTAACAATCCCACGCTTAGCTACAGAATGTAGCCTACTTATATTTACTCGTATCATATTGATACTCGCCTCTTCGATGCCATCTTTGCTTTGCTAAAATGTTCAAATTTTTCCAGAAATTTTGTCCGCCAACACTCGGTTTTAACGCACTCACATGATTCGTTCCTGACAAAATATAACCATGCCAAACATCCTTTTTTGGCTAGGCTTTATTTTGTTTCGCATAAAATTCGCCAAATCGGACGTTGACTAGAATGTTATTTATTGACACACAGGCCTGTTAATTTTCAAACTTGAAACCGCTTTATTCATTTGTTTAATCATATCTTTAGGGCTTTGCGCAATGTATACTTTTCCGCCCGTTGCATTGGCGATACAGTCTATTTTGTGTTCGCCAGCGATATCAACAATATTAATTTTTAATCGTGGTTTTTGTGCAGCTATATAGTTAGCTAACGTACAAATATTCCTTTTTGTACAATTATCTTCGCCATCACTAATAATCAGAATATAGTCGTCACGTTTTACCCCATCTAGCATTTTACTGGCTTTTTCTAGACCATTATATAAAGGCGTTCCGCCCCCGCCTGCTGCGGTGGGTGTTAATTGTTTAATTTTATGCTTTAGTGATGCCCTATTAGAGTAATTATAAAATGGCGATACATTCGCTGCTGGGCAATTCGTCAGCGTTACCAGTGAAATACCTATGTTTGGTTGTATCTTATCAATGCTTGAAGTAGCCACACTCTTACTACTTGATAAACGAGTTGGTAAGCGAGTCATACGCTTTTCGTATTTAATTCTTTCTTGCTCTGACATATTACGACCATAACCATACGTCAAATATTGAAAGTATTGCTCAACCGCTGATGGCGATTCATTTAACGTTACTGTCATCGATAATGAATTATCAAACACTATTGCCATTTTAGATGGGTTAGGATCTTTATTCATATCTTCTTTAGTAATACAGTTAGGTGGATTTTTTACCTTTGGCGCTAGCGGTGACTCAGGTACCGGTTCTGGTTTAGGCTCAGATGTTGCAATTGGCGTAGGTTCTTCTGGCACGGGATCTTTTGGTTCAGTAACAGCCTCAGGTGTCGGTTTGGGTTTCTTCACTATAACAGCCGGTGCAATGATAGCCATAGGATCGGGGACAACTGTTTTTTGTTTACCAAATGGGCAAAATAAATACCACAGAATACCAAGTAAACCAACAAGCAATAAGGCTAAGATTAAAAAATGCCACCAACGCCAAAATGGCTTTGGTGGAATAACAGGGGCTGCTGCAGGTAAAACCGGTTCTTCAAAGGTATTGACAATAACCGGTTCATCATTAATCACATAAATTTGATTGCCTAAACTTTTAATTCTTGGAAGCCATGCTGAAACTAAACTTCGCTCTTCATCACTTAATGGCATTAGTTTAATAGCATTTTCAATATCATTAATACGTGTTTGTAACGTTTTGGTTATCTTATTTTTATGCGATTTGTGGGCAATACTATCAAGTAAAAGCGGTTGTCCTTCAAGATTAGTATACCAGCCTAGATATTGATTGTTATCAATTAACCTTGGTGATGCTAAAATCGAAAAAGTGCGATCGGTTAAATGTGATTTTAATAATAATAGTAAAGAATGATATTGTTCTAATAGAGAAATCTTCTCTGGGTTATTATAATCAAAGGCTATCCGTGTTATTCGTTGCATTATTGATTTAATTCCTTACAGTTGACTATTATTCTTATACTAAAATTGCAATAAACTTGAATCGTTTTTTACCAATCGATATATCAAAAACGAGATATTGATTATCTAATATTATTTGAAAATAATTATTCGCATATCGGTTTACTTATATTCATATTCGAAACAGCATTATTCATTTGTTCAACTATCTGTGTTGGGCTTTGAGCAATATAAACTTTACCCCCAGTTTTATTCGCAACACAGTCAATCTTATGTTGTCCAGCAATATCGACAATATTGATTTTGAGACGAGGTTGCTCATTGGCGATTTTGCTGGCTAAAGCACAAATATTCGCTTTGGTACAATTATCTTCGCCATCACTAATCACTAAGATGTAATCATCATGATTTACACCATCAAGCATTTTACTAGCTTGTTTTATACCACTGTATAAAGGCGTTGCACTGTTATTTTCTAATGGATTTAACCGACTAATTTTAGTTTTTAACTTACCTCTATTTTCATAATGATAGAACGAGGTCGTTTGTGCAGCAGGGCAAGCAGAAAGGGTGACTAACGCAATATTAACATCAGGTTGTATTTTATCAATAGTCGACAATGCAACCTTTTTACTACTTGATAGACGATTAGGCAAACGTGTCATGCGTTTTTCGTATGCATCAGCTTCTTGTTCGGTCATTGAATACCAATCAGCACGCAAGTATTGATTAATGGACGCTTGAGATTCCATCAAAGTCAATGTCATCGAGGCTGAATTGTCAAATATCATAACCATTTTAGGCTTGTCAGTATTATTAGCAATCTCTTCACGAGTAATACAATTTTTAGGTGCTGGCTCTGGTATCGGTTCAGGCTCCGATTTTACAACAGGTTGTTCCTCTTTGGGTAGCTCAACAACTGGATCTGGTTTCTTTTCTGCAACAGGCTGAGTAATGGCGGGCTCAACCTCAGCAATCGCAGGCTTTTCTTTTGCATATGGGCAAAAGAAATACCAAAGAATGCCGAGTAAACCAAGGAGTAATAAGGCTAAAAGTAAAAAATGCCACCAACGCCAAAATGATTTTGGCGGAATAACTGGGGCAGGTGCTGGTAAAATAGGATCTTCAAAGGTATTAACAATAACTGGTTCATCATTAATCACATAAATATGATTACCTAAACTTTTAATTCTAGGTAACCATGATGAAATAAATGCCTGCTGCTCAGCCGTTAATGACATTAACTTAACCACAGCTTCGATATCGTTAATACGATTTTGTAACGTGTTTTCTATCTTAGCTTTATGTGATTGATCACTAATTTCACTCAATAAGATAGGCTGACCTTCTAAAGGGGTGTACCAACCAATATATTGATTATCATCAATCAATCTTGCTATTGCAAAAATCGAAAAAGTGCGCTCAGTTAAATACGGTTTTAGCAATGCTAGCAAAGAATTATATTGATCAAATAAAGACATCTTTTCGGGATGATGATGATCACAAATAATTCTTGTTATACGCTGCATTGCTAATTTATTTCCTTTTATTTAACTTCTGCTTTTATTGTCTACACATTAATTAAGCAAGAAATATATTTATATGTTTAATGCTTTTTGCAATTGTTGAAGTTTTTTATTTAACTTATCTAACTCAACTTGTTTTTCAAGTTCAGAACTATTTGAATTGTTCACTTTATTTAGTTGCTGTTCAATATCTTTCACTTGAGCCTGTAGATCGTCACGTCCTTTGGCTTTTTGTTTTACTTCATTGGTTAGTTTAGTTAAATCCGTTTTCAACTTTTGCTGCTGTGCCTGTTTTTGTTTAATGCTTAACGAAGTAGCTTTTTTTTGCTTCTCGATAGCGGCATAAATCTCTTTAAACTGCTGATTAGCTCTTACTTCATCTTCTAGAATTTGTTTTTTGTGATCAATTCGAGCCTGATAATTCCCTGAATAATTACAGCTGATTTTATCCATAATTCCAATGTTGGTATTAGTTGGATCGCACTGTTCAGGCGTAGTTGAACAACCGGCTAAAAAAATAAATGGACTGAGTAATAAAAGATATCTTTTTTTCATAATTAGCTAACCTTAACTGCTGAACGTTGTTTAGTAACAAGATTAATTTGATTTTCAAGTACTGCAATTTGTTTATGCAATTGACTGATTTGTTGATCCAGTCTTGATACTCTAACACCTGATTGTCGTTCTTCAGATGATATTGAAACCCAATCATTTTCAACTTTTTTCATGCGTTTTAATTTATCTCTTAAATAGGCAATATTTGCATCAATTTGAGTCAAATCATTTTGTGCTTGTTTTTTATTGACCGTGTCATTTTTTATTTGATTATTTAATACTTTAAGTGTTGCTAAATTCTTATCTAATACCGCTTTAGCTGTTTCGGTCACCGCTTGTACTTCGTAGGTGTTCTTTTGCACGTCTTGAATATAAACATCTAGACGCATCTCGTCATCAGCATATTCAGCTCGCTTACTATCAAGATAATAGTTAGCGCCCATCAATACACCACAACCTACCGCCGCAGAGGCAAGACATACCCCTGTTTTACCGCCAGCTAACATACAGCCAATACCACCTAAACCAGCACCAATAGCACAAGACTGCCACGCTGATTTACTAAAAAATTTGGCCGTATTACTTTTGGTTAATGCAGGATCGACATTTCTAGAACTCACACGCCCTGTACCTTGACACCCTGTTAAAATAAGCGATATACATAAAGTCAGTGTTACTATAATTTTATTCATCATTTTTTTCCTTTTATCTCATTACACGTTTGTAGCCAAGCTGTTCGCTCGATCTTCCCCGATTCAATATATTGATTAATATGTTTGAAATAGAGTTTTAAATAATCGCTCATATTCGCTTTACCGCTATTTTCTAGAATAAATTGTGTTGATTTGACTTGATCATTAATCGTATTTTTCTCGTAATTTGATGCCGTATTAACAATCGTATCAGCATAATATTTCAATATAAAGTCCCGTGCATTTTTAGACTCATCAACAACCTGCTTTAAATTATCTAGCTTCACTTTTGAGCACATATTGTCATCGGCCACAGTATCGGTTTCTTTTAGATCACAAACTTCATTGATCATTGTTTTGTATAAATTATCATTATACTCAAACTTGCCGTTCAAATCTGAAACATTAGCACACAAAAATGCACCTAATTGTAATGCTGATTGAATAGAACGATCTCGTTGCTCATCGCGCGCTTGATTGGCGCTACGTAAAAGAGCATTGAGTTGATTTAATTCTTTTTTTGTTTTTTCATCGTCAACTTGTTTAGTAATTTTTTCAAGCTCGCTGACAACATTACCATTTTTTGCGCTGTCCGTTTCACTACCTAATTGACTCCATTCTTTGTCTAGCTCTTTGATTTTGTCGTTCGAATTCATCACTTCAGTTGTATAAACTAAGCGAAATCCAACATCTTTACTTTTATAGGCACTTTTATCATCATAGAAAGGCTTTTCAATACGAAAAGCACTAGTAGTTGAAGATTCGGGCGTTAAATAGCTCCCCCCACGGACAATCATTCCCCCTTGTTGGCCATGGTAGCGATCAAGTTTATTCATTCTAAACGAATCAAACATCATTTCGCTCGCATTACCTAAAATATCATACAGATCTAGCGGATTAGGATCTAACCTACCAATAAGTTGCAATTTACCATTAGCAGACTTGGCACCAGAAAACCATGCATAATTTTCAAGATTTTTGCTCATAGGGAACCGTGATTCACGAAATTCTGATTCTGTCACTTTTGAACCACCACGCGCGGCATATTCCCATTCCGTATTATTGGGTAAACGGACATAGCCATTAGGTAAATTAATTGATTTTATTTTTGACTGGTTTTCAATTAACCAACGATTATATTTATCTGTAAAAGCAATAGCATCAAACCAGCTAATATCCGTGATAGGAAAGGAAAGATTCACTTTAGGAGTTGGGCAAGTATCATTCATGACGGATTGATATTGCAATGTGGTAATCTCATATTTACCTATCAAATAATAGCGCTCTTTACCTGAGTCAGAAAAGCTACCAGCAATATAATTGGGCGTGGCATACTCGGCAAAACCGAGCTCTTTTTGATTGCTTCCTAAAATGACTTTGACATCATCTAGCGGTTTATTGGTAGGGGTAAATACCTTTTTCATCACTAAACTACCGTCACATGGCATCGGTAAAATTACATCATCTTTTGCAGGCTTGGGATTATAAAATTTACTGTCCCAAGGTTCAGCAAAGCTTAATGCCGGTAGTAAGCTAATTGTAGCCAATCCCCAACAAGCTAATCGGGTATAATTATGCTTCACGTAAGCTTTCTGCTGGTTGAATTTGAATAGCACGTCGCCCTCCTATAACCACAATGCCCGTTGAAATAAATAAAGTCATTAAAAATGCAATAACAAGATGATAAAATTGTAATTGACTCACAACGGATTGTGAAAGCAAATTTTTACCTAAAACTAAATTAAAAGCACAATTTCCTACTGCAAACAGCCCACAAGAGATTATAAAAGCGAAACAGCTCAAAATCATTGCTTGGTTAATTAAATAAAGCATAATGCCTTTCGAGCGAAATCCAAGTAATCGCATAAAAGCAATATCTTTACGTTTACGTTCAATATTCGATAAAAATGAACCAGTAAACGATAAAACACACCCCAATACTGCCGTAATGGCAATAACGCTAAAAATAAAATTAAGCACTCGATCAATCGCTTGCATGTTTTCAATTGCATTAGCCTCGGTACGTGTTTCAATATGTTTTTCTCGTAATTTGTATGCTAATGGTGCGACATTATCCAACGAGTCCGCATAAATACGGGCTCGCGCAAACGAAGTATGATTAGGTGGATTTAATTGTCCAGTAGAAGTCACAAAAACATCACTTTGATATCCATCATAATAGTTTTCCATATCAATCAGTAAATCTAAAGAGACAAAAGCCGCTGCACGGCTATAACGATTTTCGGGAATAATGCCAACTACCTCTAATTCAGTCATTCCTTTTTCAAGTTTTCCATCAAGCTGCCTTGTGATCACCATTTTCACACGACTTCCCATCATGACTTTCATTTTTTCGGCTGATAATGAACTTAATAAAATTTGCTTTTTATTATTCGGTAATGGCAAATTTTTTGTTATTGGATCATCTATAGCCGTGGGAATAATTTCGGCATTATTGACGAAATGGCTAGTATCTTTCATTAAATCAGCTTGCGTATTTAATGAACGTGTGAGTGGAATCACAAAAGCTGTTTCAGGTTGCTGTTTTATCCACTTAAACATTTCATCTTTAAGTTGCAAATTCCCCACAATTTTTACTTCTAAATTTTGAGGATCACTGAGTAATTGTTCTCGAAGCTGCGAAACAACCCCGTACTTTAAACTAAATAACAATAACAAGGGAGTAATCACTGATATTACTGAGGCAATAATACAAAATGATACTTTTTTGTCATACCATAAGTCCGCTAACGATAAACGAGTAACAAGTAACCATTTTGATATTGCTTTAGTCATTTTTTACGCCTTATCTTGTAACGGTGAAAATTCTGATGATTGTGCCGAGGTTAACTTAGCTGATAAAGTCAATAATCCTTTGTCAGCTATGCGTTGCCAGTCATGTGTGACAATCATGGCAGCAATGTTATCTTGCTGAGCTTGTTCAATAATTAAATCAAACAATAAATTCGCATTATAGGGATCCAATGCCGAAGTCGGCTCATCGGCAAGTAACAACGCTGGTTTATGAATAATCGAACGAATAAAAGAAGCTCGTTGCCTTTCACCAATTGATAACTGTTTAGGATATTTATTGAGCAAATGAACGATATTGAGTTTTTGCACTAGATAATCAAACCGGCTATTATCCACTTTTTTTTGTAATAACTTCAACGATAATAAAATGTTGTCACGAATCGTCAAAAATGGCAGTAATCCACCTGTTTGCAGCATAAATCCTAAATGTTGAGCGCGAATATCAGCAAGTTCTTCAATTTTATCTTGCTTGATTAGCTTTGCGATATCAATATCATAATTATCAACAATTAAGTTATAACCATCAATTTGGTCTGGTTTTAAAATCATTCCTACCATTTCAAGTAAAGTACTTTTACCCGAGCCACTATCACCTTGAATAACAACAACTTCCCCCGCTTGGACAGTAAGCGTCGGCAGGCAAACGCTAAAAAAAGACTTACCTGTTGAGCGTGAAATCGATAATCGATTAATATTTAACATGTTACGGCAACATTTCTAATGGTATAGGATAAACATTTTCGCGAGGATCACTACCGTCAGCTAATGAAATCCAACGATCGACATCCGCATTACATTTTTGATAATAGCGAATCTTACTGTTTAAATTACGGATAAATTTTTCTTGTTCAAGCCCACTCATACTTTTCCATGTATCTTGATCAAGTCCAGTGACATCGCTTTTATAAGGGATATTATCTAAATATTCACCCAGCAAACCTAAGTCAGCAATTTTTGTGACGGAATCAGATTTTAATTTACTTGGATCTTGCCCCATTGCAGCCGCAACAGAACGAAGTTGAGAGAACATATCATCGGCAGAAATCAATCCATCATTAGCCGCATTAGCAATTTTGCTAACCACATCGCTCAAATCACTTAGTTGCGATTTTGTTAATAATATACGTGGCTCTGCTGTTGGAATAGTCGGTTTGACAAAATCTTTATCGGCAATCCATGCTTTAAAAACTGACGGAGCTTGAGTGCCTTTAACATCTCCCAAATAAGCCAGTTGCATTGCCTTGCTTAGTAGCAATGCATCTTTTAACATGTCTGAATTATCATCTTTTGCATTGATGGCATTACCAACAGAAGCTTCACCTTTATAAGCAAGTTTAACTTGCTCAGACAATGCTTTTGCTAGCAAATCAACTTTTTGACCAAACTCATTCACATCACCTGCATTCACTGGGTAATAAAGTGATTTATGAATAAAATCGTTATACGTTAAGTCCGAATATTGTTCTGCCGCAATTTGATGATCTTTTGCACCACTTGGCGTTTTTAAATGTAATGCATAAATTGCAACACCTTTATGCTGAGCTTCAAGTCTTAATTGCGCTGCATCCATGCCAGTACTAGAGAGCTTATCATCACCAGGAATCGCACTTGCATCAGTTATCAAAATCATATAACGCGCCCCAAAGCTATTCCAATTAATATCATTTAATGCTTGAGCAACACCCGCATAAGAATCTTCAGCAAAATACGAGGTAGAAACAGAAGCTTGTTTAAGCGAAGAGCTCAATTGTTTAAAGTCATCTTTATCTTTAACTTTATTGGGATCGGCAAAAATTTTGCTCACAAATTCAAGCTTATCGGAAGCCTTTAAACTTGACCTAAATGAAACCAATCCAAACTTAACTTGATTTTGTAAATTTTCTTTTTCAATATGTTGATAAACTCGCGCTACTGCCTCCTTAGTTCTTGAAATATAAGGATCCATAGAAATAGTCGAGTCAATAACAAACACTATGGCGGCTTTAAAAGGGGCTACTTGGTTAGCACTATCATCAGTCGTTGTTGATTTTGTGTTATTTTTTATCAATGATTCTTGTTTACTGACTGAGGCAACTTCTAACACTCGCTCATAAAACCCTTGCCCATTCATCACTTCTTCACCTTGTAAAATAGGTAATAAATAGAAGTTACTTTTAAAATCAACGAACTCTTTAGGTTCTTGAGCCACCACTTCTAAAGCGGGTTTATTTGCTTTTAATGCGTCACGAATAGGTTTTAATAAAGCTTCAGGCTTGTCTGCATCAATAATCGCCGTTAATGTGGCTTTATCTTTAAAAAAGAGCAAAGGATCACGATCAACTGGATTTGTAAAAACCAATGTCATTTGCATATTCCAAGCAATCGCACATGAATTATTAATCCAACCAATGGTTTTTCCATAAGAATCAGGACCAACACTAAGCCACTCTTGATTATTGTCATTTTTGCGTTCATAAACATAATAACGGGAAAATGCAGGCAAGGATTTGCCTGTAGCATCGGTAATATTGTTTTTTAATTCACACGTTGGGGTACTTAATACTCGTTGGTATAGGGTTGTTTTTCCAGCCTGTTTAAGTGGCTCTGTTGCAAACCCTATCAAAGGCAGGCATGTTAGACCTAGTGTGACAATGAGTTTCGAGATAGCTAGCTTATTCATTCTTGATCCTCACTATTTTTGTAATTCAGTTAAACGATCTTTAACGAACGTATTATTTGCATCGTTAGTCAACGACGTTTCATACCAATAAATAGCCGTTTCTTTATCTGCTTTAAAGCAATTATTTGCTTCATAATATTTTTCGTCATACTCTTTTGCATATAACATCGCAATTTTAGGATTAGTTTGAGCCTGATTTGCATATAACCGCTGAGCAATATTACATTTTTCATTTTTTTTAGCCTCAGTAATGATCTGAATAATGGCATCTGTCTCTGGCTTGGTCTGTAAACATTGTTGAATAAAGGTTAAATCATCAGTAGAGGCGTTGTTCAAATTACATTGACCACTAATTTGCACTGCTGGAGTTGGCGGTGTTGGTTGTGATTGATTTTTGTAAAATAAAAAATACCATGCAGCCATACCAAGTCCAATTAGCACCATACAACCGATAATAATAGTCATAATTAACCCTAGGCGACTTCTCGATTTAACTGGCTCTTCTGGTATGATTTCTGGTTCGATGGATTCGGCAAACGTTTCATTTTCAGCGCCAAGGCTAGATTCTTCAATTAATGGTGTTTGATCTTCAATAATAGAATCACTAACAGGATCCGGCTGCGCTATAGTTTGTTCGTCATTGGGTAGTGCAGCTTGCAAGTTTAATGCTGTTGATGCAAGAACCGAATCAGCAATACTCACAACCCCCCCATCAACATAATTCTCATTTTGCTTATCACGAATTTGTATAAGAAATCGAATCTGGCTTTCTTGTGATAATAAAGAGTCAATCAACCATTCACCAATTTGTCCGGTTAATTGTTCATTATCAACAGACATATTTTCAACGGCGTGCCAATTTTTTTCAGGGCTCCATTGATTTAGACCTAATAAATAATAACCATCTTGATTTCGTTGTATAAGCATATCAATTTCAGAACTACCACTCCATTTTTGAGCTAAAAACTTCGCAATACCGGGTTTATAACCATCTAATTCTATTCTTAATGCCATGATATCCTCTATTTTTATACTCGAATATGTGAGTATTGTTTATCTGAGCTATTAATTGGAAAAGCTCTTTTCGCTCAAAAAGACTTTCCTACTATACTTTGTTATTTATTCAATATGTTGTTATTTAATTTTAATTAATCCGCGATTGCTTAAAAAAAGCAAGAATTTCACCCAATCGGCTATTTTGTTCTTGGCTAATTTCGCGTCCTGCATGATGCCCTACATTTTCTTGCGCAAGCATAGCAAACGCAATAAACCAATCAAATATTGCATACTGAGAATAATTTTTAGTGTTATCGTCCAGTTTTGGTAATAAATGCGATGATTGCACATTAAATTCGCTTAGTGGTGAAGAAAATATTGGTTTCCCCTGATTAACTTTGCTCATTGGTATATCACTTGCTTGCCCTTGAATAAAACCAAGCCAAGCAATAAAGTCTGCCAGTAAAGTATGAATAGTACTGACTTGTCTAGACTCTAGATCATCACGTTTACTACCTGTGTTTTCATTATTCAAAATGCGTTCGCTTAAACTTGCTTCAAGTTTCATTCGATTCGCAGCAGTAATCAATTCTTCTACCATAAAAGAGAGCGATTTTTGATTGATACCGAAAAACTGCAAGATATGCTTATCTAGCACAATATTTCTTAAATGCTCTAACCATGCCGAGAAAACCGTTTTTGCAAACTTAGATTCATTCGATAATATAGCGACTTGTTTGGTGGTTGGTGATGAACTCACATCAGAAAATAGTTCAAAATCAGCAGTTAAACCAAAATCATTAGATAAGTTATCTAACACATTATCATTACCTGCTTGCTGCGTTTCATTTTCTACAGTATTGGAATGATAAAGCGCTCTAATGGTTTGATCTGGCAATTCAAACGCTTTAAGTAGCTCACCTAATAATAGTGCTTTGCTCTGTAACTCTTTAACAACATCAGCAATGATTTGTTTTTTCTTGGCTAGTTCTTCATCATTGTCCGCTTGATACCAAGTATCAAAACGCATATTAATAATATATTCAATTTTTTCATTAAGCTGTTCAACAATTCGTTGCTGTTTGACTTCAGTAATAGCAACTTGTTCTAAGTATTGGCTAATTCGCCCTATACCACCATCATTAAGTTTTAACATGGCATCCCATGCTTCTTCTGGCTGGAACACATACTGTTTGATATCACTATTTTGCACAAATGTATTTCTTAATACATTCATTTTATCTTGATAATTTTCATTATAAGATTGCTCTTGGCAAGTGTTCGGCTCGACATTTAAAAACGGTACATCAAATCCTGGTTTGCGGACAAGAAAGACATTATTAAATTTATGTTCGTTAGACCAGTTACTTAACCAATCGTAACTACCAAAGCGTTCTAAAATAGTTTGCTGAAGTAACCCACCTTTACCCCAGCTATTTTTAAGATTGTCTTCTGATAGAGTTAATGAGGTGCCAATACGTTTATCAAACATGGTGATTGCCCATAATAACCCCGCTTTTTTCGTTGCTCTTTTTTCAGCTGTTTCACCTTGGGTTTTATCGATCCAACGCTCAAGTACTGGACCAACATCATTAACATCAGATTGTTTATCTGACGGCGTGCAAACAACTAGCACGTTCATTTCTTGGCTATCAGTATATTTTTCAAAAAGATAAGCAACTTTACCCCGTAATAAAAGCTGAGCAATAGGGTTGCCTTCTTTCACATCTGAAATCGATATCAAATTTAAACGCCCTCGATATCCAGGAAAATCAAGTAAATCCACATTTTCAAAAGTTGGCACTCTGGTTTTATTGACTAATGGGAAAATTAATTCGGCGGTTAAAAAAGCCAATTGCGCTAAAGATATTGATGTTGGTTCACTATTTAACGGCGTTATAGTAATCGATGAATCTTTGTCGGTATTTAATCGCTCAAGAATATCGACATTCATAATACTGTCAATTTGCGACTTGGTGCCATTATTATCTTTCACTAATACTGAAAGCGGCGCATACACAGTTTCAGCATGGTGTAAACTTGATAATGTGGTGGCTAATTGAGTGTAAATTATCGTCAGTTCAGTAATTCCCCCCCATAAGACAGAAAACAGCTCGCCACGCTCTACTACTGATAAATAAGGAATAAGGTACGTTACTTTTTCCCAATATCCGCCTTTTAATTCTTCAAGTGAGTTACCAAAGTTTTCAGATAAATAATCGTAAAGATCAACAATATCATCCTCGCTAACACCACCGACATAATTAGTTTGTTTCTGATTTTCCAAGCGTTGGATTGTCTGATTTAACGGTGCAAACTCGATTTTATTAGATACTTTTTGCTGATCAAAATCTTTAAAATAAGCATTTATCAAGATTTTGACAATTTCGATCTCTTTAAACAATTTTAACTCTAACGGATAGTTAGGTATGCCACCTTTGGCAATGCGGCTAAAGCGAGTAACAAGCCCCGTCGCCTCTTTGCCACTACCCACGGGATTAACATGGTCAATAAAATCTAACACTTCATTATCGACAACCGTTTCAAGCTTACCATTTTCACCAGCTGCAAGTGCTGAAATTAAATAAGATTTACCTGCCTGTGATAATCCAAAAAAACCAACTGCAACAGATTTCTTTGATACATCTCCCAATCGTTTTGCGCTGTTACGTAACCGCCGCAAATCCAAAATTAAGTTATCCGCTTCGCTATTTAAACGTTTAGATGAATGGCGTGTTTGATTCACCCACTCAATGGCCTTTGCAGATGCTTGATAGACCTGATCCCAAGATTTAGGCAGTTGTTCGTTTAAGTTTTTCATCGTTTTATCATTCCACTATCAAGCCAATATTGCGTACTTATTAACCCCGAGTTAACCATGGTGTTTAAACTTAGTTTAATATCCTGATTTTTATTACAGGCTCGACCATCTGAGGCTTTTACCTCTTTAATATAAAAATTTTCGACCATTTTTTGTTTATTTTTTATGCCTAAAGTTACTTCTAGCACGACGCCTTCAGCGCTTAATCGCTTAGCCACTTCACTGCTTTCAATCGTTAAAATATAGATAGGCGATGCTGGCCAACGGTCAACTTCAAGTTGCCTAAAACCAAGTCTTGTGGTGCCTCGTATTTCAAATGAGAGATTAGGAAAATCATAATCAGGATTATCCAGATCAATATCTTGGTAATAGACATTTTCTTTTTTAATCATATTAAGATTATCTAAAAGTCCAATGTACTTAACGGTTGAATATAAATCTATATTAGAGGATCTAAAATAGAAATTAGGTAATCGTAAATTCTTGCTTAAAAAGCACAGCATCGCCCCCACGGCTGCCGTTGTTTTAGGATCATCAATTCGTTCTTGTTTATGGAAAGGATACCAACCACCAGTATAATAACCATGCAAAGGCAAAATTCGACCTGCAGGCATGGATAAGCGTGATCGGAAATAACTTTGAATCCCCGGTAAACGCGAAGGACGACCAGTTAACAAAAGAACATCACACTGATAACAACTAATAATCTCTGATAACGCATCAAACGTTTTACAAATATTGTAATAATCGCCCCGAATAAACAAATAATGAATACGTTTAAGGTTAATCTCAATACTTAAGTCAAGTACTGAAAAATCAGGATTATTTAATGCGCGCTTAATCGGTTCATTAATAAAATTAAGCACGTTATCGGTCATCATATTGTGTTGTAATAATTCACCGAAAGTAGAACAATAGACATGTTGCTCTGCGTGTAATGGGTCATAAAGTTCATATGCTTTTAATATTTGTAACCCAACTGGTATAAATAGCTGTAAGGTAAGTTGCTGGCGCAATACCGCATCTTGAATTGATAGTTGCTGAGAACCAATCGTTATGGACAAAATAGGATTAGGATCAGTAATTCCAGCTTGTTTCAAACCATTTGTTAAAGCTGTTATAACGGTATCTTGGATAATATCAAGTAAAATATCATCACCCGCCACTTTGAATCCATCACGAAAACGCTGTGTTGGCACAATATAGGCATTACTGCTATTGGCTTGCCCGCTAACGCCGTAGTCTAATTGATAATCGTTAATCACTAAATCGGTTGTACCACCACCAATATCAACCGTTGCAATAGTTAACTTTTGCTTATTGGTTTTATCCGGACGGATCATTGATGCAATAAACTCTTCGCATCGCCCATTATAATTATTTTGTGTTTCGTTAAAAAGATACACAACTTGGCCACAAGTCGCTTCATCCCATTGGATATAAACTTCAGGAATATTTGGCCAAACGCTTTTTAATTGCTCAGGATTATTGAAATCAATATTGTCATCTGAACTATCCCAACCAAGGCTTTTCCAAACCAAACCGATGGCTTGATATACGCAACTTTTAAATATTGCTTGTTCGGGTTTTGGCATGGCTGGCGGAATCGTTAAAATGATTGAACGTAAATTACGTGGTGTTTTCGCATGCTCTAGTTTATTACGCTGAGCGACACTATTCATTTGCATTAATGCATGCATTAATACTTCACATAACATAAACGTCATCAAGGAGCTACGAGAGTATTTTGGGTGGAAAACCGGCATTTTGCGATCATACTCGTCTTGAATATCATTGCTAAGAATATGCAACGCTTCACCATATTCATTAATTAAACTAGAAAAAGGTTCTGCTGTTGCAAATGGTTCATGATCACTTTTTACATAATGAGAGTTAAAACGCCATCCTTGTTCATATTTATCTTGATCCCACAAATAACGTTTTGGGCTTGAAAGTCCCGTTGCGCCTTCATTGCCTTCACGCCGGCTGGCAAGTCGGCTTGCTTCTTGACCAACACGGACAATACTTGGCCAACGAAAAGTATCGCGTCGTCCACTTTGCAAAGAAAAATGTTCCTTGCCAAAAAAAGTTTGGGCAAATTCTACTCGGCTTTCAAACGGTTCGTTATAGATATGCTCAGGTTGTGTTAAATCACGGATTTCAAGCTCATAACGATGATTTAAACTATCTTTATCTTGAGCATGATCTTCAATTAGAATCCCACAAGTGCGTGAATTACCCACATCTAAAATCATATCTACAGGAATTGATTTCACCACATCATCTTTATTGTTTGACACAATTTTAATTGTCGGTAATTGCAATGAATCGGCAAGTAAATGGATGATATTTAGGTAGTGTCCATAATAAGATTTGCTTTTAATTTCTTGATTAAGATCATCTTTATGGATCTTTAACCGCTCAGATTGTGGCGCCAGCTCTTGAAAGAGATCAATTAACCAACTGGTTATCCATTTAAGCTCTAAATACCATGAAACATGATCTGAACGATGCGCTAAACTAAAAACTGCGCCAGTCATCACATCATTTTCGGTTGGAGCAAGGTAAGCCACATCTTGTAAGTTAGCGAATACTTTTGTATCAAAAGCAAACGTAATTCGATGTGTATTGCCATCAGGATCTTCACCTTCAGGAATACTAACAATTCGAACTCGGCTCCAATTATGCGGCCCTTGATCAAAGCGTTCTGGCGGTATTGAACGCAAAACAGGCACAGGTAACCAAATACCATCATATAATTTTAACGACTGATCAACACTAATTTCTTGTGTTGGTTTGACAGCAAATGTTGGATTATCAGGTGTGAAAAATTGACCACTTTCCACATCTTCAATCAACCTGATAAGTGCACCACTTTCTGATGGGTCAATAAAAGCCCCATTAACTTTACTGCGCCATCGATTATCTTTCCAATCGATTTTAAGTGCAAAATCAAGAAACTGAATGCCACTATTCATAATCAGTGTCACTTCTTGACCATAATTGCGTAATTCTGGAAGCATATACAACCTTTATTGTTTTTTCATCGTTATTGGGAATGAAGTCCCATTATTATAAATTCCTTGGCAATTGGCTTTATTATCTTTGCCTGGTGTGCATTGAATTTTGGGTAATTGATATTTGGTGTTATCACTACAAACAGCCTCTGTATTACCTGCTATACCTAAATTAGCATTTTTAATATCAGTGCCAACATTACCCGTACATTTCACACCGTCACTACGCGTTATAGTAACTTCGCCATTACCATCTTTAAAGTTATAACTTAATTGCAATGGTTTACCTGTGGCTTTGTCTTGAATGCCACCATTGACAGACCATTGTCCATCTAAGAATTTTGTGGTTCCTTGCTTGATTGCATCTGCTGGTAAAGCTAAATTATTTGTTTGATCAACTCCAGCGTTAGGATCTGCTTTATTATCTTTATCTAATGGCGAAGAAGTTTGGTCAGCGCTATCTTTGTCTTGTCTATTTTGAACATCTGTATTATCTTTTTTATCGGGATCGATAGGTGTTGATTTTTCATCTTTATCATCTGTTTTACCTATATCAGGCGGAGTCACTTGATCATTTTTATTATCTTGCGCATCTGGATTTGAAGTATTATTCCCCTCATTTGCATTATCTGGTGCTACAGAATGATCAACCGAATCATTTGCTACATCGGCATTAGTCGGGGTATTGGTTGTATTGTCTAAAATGGTACCATTTGGTATAGCATTACCCGTGACACCTAACCGATTATCAACAACCACACCTCTTGGTTCAGTTTTTAATTCTGGTTCTGTCGCTTTTTTATCCTGCTTGTCATCCTTTTCAGGTTGACTAATATTGTTATTATCTAAAGATACATTCGGATTAATCGATATCTCAGGTTTTAACCAACAACCGCGTAGCAAAAACAAGGCTAATAAAAGCAACAATAACGGTAATAATCCCAGCAACCATATCCACCAACGCTTCCACCATGGTTTATTATCAATAGGCGTGGCAGAAGTAACGGCAGCTGCTTGTGCAACTTTTGCTACCGATTCTAAACTATAGAATGGAGAATTGCCTTGAGAGGTGTGCGGATACACAAATCCCCAGAAAGTAATCACCGGTTTACCGTTAACAATATAAACAAATTGATTACTTGGAAAACGTATTGCCATCAAATTAGGTTCGGCACTATCAACATTATTTTTGGGATCATAAATAAGACGGCTAAAAAGCAGTTGATCACCTTCTAAATTAGGATTACTGGCTAGTTGTTTGCCAAAATTCATCACTTTATGTTCAAATTCTTTCAGTAAAGCCAGCGCTGACTGTTGCTCAGATTCACTAGCTGAAGTCCAAGGAACAATATCATATTGCCCATCAGGCTGATTTGAATCAAAAGGAATATACCAATCGATAATATTGCCGTGATCATTGCGTTGTGGAATAGCTAAATAATCAGCATATTGTTTACCTAATTTAACTCTAAACATTTCACGGATTTGAGCTGCAACTAAATAAGCGGCTTTACCATCATGCCCTAGCATTTTAAAGTCTTTGATATCACCGCTTCGAAGTAATGTATTTGCCATATGTTCCTTTCTATTTCTTTCTATTATTTTATTTCTCAGCATTTGTACGCAACAAAAATAAGTTTAACAGAAAACACTATCATTGTAATTGATATCATTATGGATATTATGAATTTTTATTCATATTTTTGATAAGTTCCACTACTAATAAAACGCTTTATATAAACCATACATAAAAATTTATAACCATTTGGTTTATAAAATTTTTCAAGTTAATTATAACTCTGCTAGCCTGTTACAAATTTATACTGAAACGCATACTTTTCTGAAAGTTTTTTACAAAATTATTTTAAAAAATCTTGATCTGTTAATACGCGTAATGGTTGCATATCGCTTTCGCCTTTTATCACTAATGTAGGATCTGAACGTAAACAAGTACCACCATAATGGCCACCAACCGTAAAAGTACATAACTGCAAATACCTTTCATCAACTTTAGGTAAACACCATAACTCTTGATAAATATTTTCTTGTTTAGCAAATTTGCCAAGTGTTTTATCGAGTATTTGCTCTTTACTGTTCACCAATTCAATATTACTGCCCCTTCGCCCTGCAATAGGTTTAATCGCATAACCTTTTTTTATTAAGTTATCGTTGAGTTCAAAAGTCGATTCTAATAAATAACGATGGTTAGGGAATAATGACCACAATACCGGCAAAATCGCCTTATTACTTGGAATAACGGTCCATAAAGGTTCAAAAACAGATACTTCAGGCCGTAAAAGCACATCAATTAATCTTACGGTATTATCAGGATGCCAAGTACGAATCGGCAAACCTGCAACTTGTGCTTCACTTTCTTGTCGAAGCTGTTCTAAAACAGTTTCCCAAGCCCATGTTTTCCAAACACAAGTGACTTGGCGATCTTCATCGTCCACTAACCGTCCACGTTTATCCCATCTCAGTCCACTTAGTCCGCGTAAAATTTTGCTATCTATTCCAGCCAAAGTCATAGCTTTTTGCATAAATAAAGCGTGATAATTTTCTTCACTATCATCATCACGCATAATATGTACAAATGCTTGCGCATCACTATGCTTCCAGCAATTAGCCAAAGCATTAAGTAAACCCTCACTCGGATTTGTTCCTACACTGATTCTTGCTTGTGTCGCCCAGTTTGCTAATATTTTCCCTGCTTCGGTATGACAAGAGGCCGAATCGGCATTATATTCATAGACTTTAAAGCCACGTTCATCCATACAAAAATCTAATCGTCCTGTAATCATTTGATAACGACGCTGTTGCCACGAAAGTCTTAATCTTGGCCATAATATTTCAGGAATATTAAAATTAAGCAATAGATTGTCATCCTTTAATACCTTGTCGGTGGCATGTAAATACATTAAATGTAATTCATTGGTAGCCCGAATTAATTCTTGCTCAGCACTTTCTGAAATAGTGAAATAACGATAATGATCATCATGGCTAATCGCATGACCTGCCGCTAATACATACGCATGTTCTAATGGATCTGATTCATCTAACCATTTTTTATCAAATTGACCTTCGTTTTTAATATGGGCACTATGAATTTGAAGTAAAGGCTGAGGAATTTTAGGTTGAGGTAAACTATACTCTGTCTTATCAGTTTGAATCATCCAACCTAAAATTTTCGTGTCATCGAACGTATCATGTAAATGATAACCTTCACTAGACACTGTCATTTTAAGTTCACGTGTCCATTGCTGTCCAATGGGTAAACGGGTATGTATTACATTTTGTTCAGCAACTCGGACTTTGTCTTCAAATACTTCAGTGATAATAGCTATATGGCCTGTTCTGTCAAATACACCACCATCATCCCATACCAACAAAGAGCCTGCTTCTGGCATTTTTTTGCTACCATTAGCAAATGCTTGCAAAGGTAAAATCGCCTCGTTAACAACTTGCCTTAAAAAACGTAGTGAAAAAATTTCGTGCGCCATTCCTACATCAGTAAAAACGATACCGTAATTTAAGAATAAAAAACGCCTTGCAAATTCAACGCATTGCCATTTATATCCCATATACTCATAGCCACAATAGCTACGAAATGATCCATCATTCGGGTATTGATTTCGATCTAATGTTTCATAATCAGAAGAATAAATAGCAACCCCGCCCGGTGCATAACCTAATAATGTGCCAAAAGGTTCTTTATTTTTGGATTTAGATGACATATTGTTTTAGCCTTATTGGTAAATAGTAAAAACGCTTATTTCACTATGTTAGAATTTTCTTATCATAGCTCAAAATATATACTTTAAAAAGCAATGTTTATTATTCGTTACTTGAAGAGTCATAAACAGCCTATATATAGTAATCATTCTTGATACCAATACATTGAACCTATTAACTGAGAAAAATAAGATTATGCAACCAACAAAATTAAATGAATTATTAGAGTTCCCATGTTCTTTTACTTACAAAGTAATGGGCGAAGCCAAACCTGAACTTGTTGACAAAGTGGTATCAGTCATTCAACGTCATGCTCCGGGTGATTATACGCCATCAATCAAACCGAGCAGTAAAGGCAATTATCATTCAGTTTCAATTACTATTAATGCCACGCATATTGATCAGATCGAAAATCTTTATAGAGAATTAGGCGAAATCGATATTGTAAGAATGGTTTTATAATACTTTACTTTTTTGCTAAAAATAGAGCCTTACTGTTATAGATAAGGCTTTTCATAAAAAATAAAATCAACATTCTACCTAAATATTTTTTCCTGAAGTATCTATCCCTGCTAAAACAAAAATGACTTGAAAAAAATCGAATAAAATTAGTGCGTTTTCTGAAGGTGTTTAGGCGATGTTTATCGTGGCTCAGCTTTTAGTTGATCGCTATATAAGCGGCAATATTAATCTATTTGAAATAAAAAGCGCAAGATAGTTAACACTACCTTGCGCTTTGTATAAATAACCAATTATCCTAAAATTTTAGCTAATTCTTTTGTTACTTCGGCAACAGGCTGCGTCCCATCTACATGGAAATAGTGTGTACGCCCTTCTTTTGCTTCATGCTGATAATAATTGATCAGTGGTTTAGTTAAATCGTGATATTCGACAAGGCGTTTACGCACAATATCTTCACTATCATCTTTACGAGTGGTTAATGGTTCACCTGTCACATCATCCACATTTTCAACTTTCGGTGGATTATGACGAATATGATAAACACGACCTGAAGCAGCATGAATACGGCGCCCACTCATACGATCAATAATGACAGCGTCTGGTACATCGAATTCAAGCACATAATCAACATTAATACCAGCTGCTTTCATAGCATCAGCCTGAGGAACAGTACGAGGAAAGCCATCTAATAAAAAGCCATTAGCACAATCGCTTTGCGCAATACGCTCTTTCACTAATGCAATAACAAGTTCATCAGTAACCAATTTACCTGCATCCATTAATTCTTTTGCTTGCAAACCAAGCGCTGTACCCGCTTTTACTGCTGCACGCAACATATCACCAGTTGAAATTTGGGGAATTCCATATTTTTGCATAATAAATTGTGCTTGGGTTCCCTTTCCTGCTCCTGGTGCGCCTAATAAAATAATTCGCATAAAATAACCTCTTATGGCTTTAATATAGATAATATCTTCTATTCTGGTAAATAATGAAATATCACCTTACTGCTGGAGATTAAACCATCAGTTGGGCAAATATAGTTCACCGACCCGCAGCCCTTAATCATCTGCACTTTTTGCAGACAAGTCGGGCAAATATATTGTTCAAAATAATGTTGCTTGCAATGAAGACAATTAAAATATTGAGGCGAAACAATACTCATTTTATGATGACACTTTGGGCAAAGACCTTCTTGTCCACCATCAACCACCTTCTTTTGAGACATAAATTATTTTCGACCTCTAACATGTTTCATCAATCGACGACGTTTGCGTTGCTGTGATGCGGTTAAACTATTTTTTCTCCCTTCAAATGGGTTTGTTCCTTCTTTAAACTGAATTCGAATTGGTGAACCCATAATTTTTAGCGAGCGTCTAAAATAGTTCATCAAGTAACGCTTATAGGAATCTGGTAAATCTTCAACTTGATTACCATGAATAACGACAATGGGTGGATTATAACCACCTGCGTGCGCATATTTTAATTTAACGCGGCGTCCTCGCACCAAAGGTGGTTGATGATCGTCTTGTGCCATTTGCATAATCTTAGTCAATAAGGCAGTGTTGACACGGCGCGTTGCACAATCATACGCTTCTTGAATGGAGTCAAATAAGTTACCAACACCACTACCATGCAAGGCAGAAATAAAATGTACACGAGCAAAATCAATAAAGTCTAACCTATCATCTAGTGTTGTTTTCACTTGCTCTTTGATATCTTGTGATAAACCATCCCATTTATTAACTGCTATAACAAGTGAGCGCCCACTATTAATAATAAAACCTAGTAATGATAAGTCTTGATCGGATATACCTTCACGGGCATCTATAACTAAAATGACAACATTAGCATCTTCAATGGCTTGTAAGGTTTTAATGACAGAAAATTTTTCAACGGTTTCGGTGACTTTTCCTCGCTTACGAACACCAGCGGTATCAATCAAGATATACTCACGTTCATCACGTGTCATTGGTATATAGATGCTATCACGCGTGGTGCCTGGCATATCATATACAACGACTCGTTCTTCACCTAAAATTCGATTAGTTAGTGTTGACTTACCTACATTTGGACGACCAACAATAGCAACTTTGATGGGTTGATTAATAAGGGATTGTGTTTCATCGACAAAATCATCGCAAGATTCAGTTAAGTCCTCAAATTGTTCTTTATTCTCAAAATCACTTTCTTCGTTATTATCAAACTGAAAAATAGGATCTAATACCGTTTCAATTAACGAGCTTACGCCTCGACCATGGCTAGCTGCAATGGGATGAATTTCGCCCAATCCTAATCCGTAAAAATCAGAAATTGCAGTATCCGCATCAATACCATCAATTTTATTAGCCACTAAAAAAGTGGCTTTTTGACGAGAGCGTAAATGCTTAGCAATAGCATGATCGGCAGGCATGGTACCAGCTCTGGCATCAACCAAGAAAAGAACAATATCAGCTTCTTCTATTGCTTGCAGGGATTGCTCAGCCATAAAACTTTCAACCCCATCTTCAGATCCATCAATACCGCCAGTATCAATCAAGATATATTCATGGCCCTTGATTTCTGCTCGTCCATATTTGCGATCACGAGTTAATCCAGGAAAGTCAGCCACTAAGGCATCTCGGGTTCGCGTTAACCGATTAAATAAAGTCGACTTTCCAACATTTGGACGACCAACAAGTGCTACTACAGGTACCATGTTTCTTCTCTAAATTACTTTAATTTTTTGTAAAAGCGTAAATATCACCATTTTTGGCTTGAACAATTAATTTATTGTCCACAACAATTGGTTTCGATATTAATCCACTACTGCTCACTTGAGTCTTAGCTGCAAGCTCTCCATTGTCAGCATTTAACCAATATAGGTAACCTTCAAAATCACCAAATACCACATAATTTTGGTAGATAACAGGATCGGTTAACTGACGATGTGTAAGATTTGATTGTGTCCAAAGCTCACCGCCACCATTCTTGGCAATAGCTTGAACATTGTCATTTTGGTCAACAACAAATAATCGATTAGTATCAACCGCAAAGCTATGAGTAGAACCAAGTCCTTTACGCCAAACAGTTTGACCATTACTCAAATCAAGCGCAACTAAACTGCCATTATAACCAACGGAATAAACTAAATTACCTTCAACTACAGGGGTTGAATCAACATCGTTTAATTTTGCAATTTCAGTAGAGCCTGATGGCTGTGAAATACGTTGCTGCCAAATTAATTGGCCGTCATTAATAAAGTAAGCATTTACTCGACCATTATCATCGCCAACAATAGCTGCACCATGAGCGATAGTCGGTGTAGAGTTGCCTCTTAGCGACAGTGCGGGAACGTCGAAAGAAACATCCCACAAATAATCACCTGTATCACGATTAAGACCTTGAAGAATGCCATTTGCAGTATGAATTATCAATTTGTCTTCAGAAGGTACTGGGCGAGCAAGCACTTCACCTTTTACGGTTTTTTCCCACACCACTTTACCATTGTTACGATCTAACGCATACACAACAGCGCGTTCACTACCTACGTAAACATATTTATCATCAGCACTTACACCACCTGAAAATAGTGCCGTTTTACTGCTAAAAAGCGTACTTTGCGATAAATTTACATCCCATAGAGTATGACCACTTACTAAATCAATTGCTTTAACTTGTCCACTACGACTTGCAACATAAATAGCATTATCATAATTGATCGGACCTAATAATGAATAAATATGAGTATTGCCAGCAGTGCTATTTCGCCATACTTGTTGAATAGGAAATTGATTATTCACTGCTGGTGAAGGTGAAATTTGAACAATCTCTTCTTCCCCACCGAATAAAGAGCACCCAGCAAGTGAAAACATAAAAACACCAGTAAAAAGATATTTTGATAACTTCATTGTATAGCTCCTTATAGCAGGATAAATTAATTTTTACTTTCTTCCGTTGCAGTTTTTTTTGCCTGAGCTTCTTGTTCTGCCTTTTCTTTAACTGCTTGAGCTTCTTGTTCAGCTTGTTGTTTTGCTTTTAAATATTCAGCTTGATTCAACTTCATTTTAATGTTTTCTTCTAAATCTTTGGTTGGATTAGAAGTTAAAGCAACGTTATAAGCGCTCACTGCATCAGCATAACGAGTCATTTTAACTAACACATCACCACGAAGATCATTAATTACAGGTCCCCAGCTTTCGCTAGTCACATGGCTTAACGATGTTAAACTGTCTTGATATTGACCTTGTTGGTACTGTAAACGCGCTATACGAATATTGGTAATTGCTTTGACTGGCTCTGAATCAGTTTTCTTTAAAGCATCGACTAATAATGTTTGCGCACCAGAATAATCTTTTAATACTTCAACATAAAATTTTGCAGCACGTAAATTAGCAAATACACTATAAATAGTATCGTTGTCTTTAGCAAAAGCGACTAATTCATTGACAGAATCTGGTTTATTATCATCTAATTGAGCTATTAACTGTTCATACTTATCTGACGATTCAATCGCCTTTTCAGCTTTATATGATTGCCAATAGCGCCAGCCGTAAAAGGCCAATAGCCCGATTACAAGAATCGCAACCATAATTTTCCACGTTTTAGCAAAAAAGCCTTTTATATCTTCAAGTTGTTCTTCACTTGATAACTGATGACTCACGTTTTTCTCCTATTACTTTACTTAATCGACAAGCAAGTTTGAACAACTTCTTTTTGTGCAACTTCAACTTGTTCGCCTGTTTGTAAATTTTTAATCATTACTGACTGATTAGCTAATTCATTTTCACCAATAATGACTGCTATTTTAGCACCTAACTTATCGGCTTTGGAAAATTGTTTCTTAAAATTACTACTACCGTAATTTGTCATGATTCGCCAATCCGGTAAGCCATCGCGCAACTGCTCTGCAATACGTTGTGCTGCTGAAATTGTTCTTTCATCACCAGAAGATATCATATACACATCAATCAAATTATCGCGATTAAACGATGGATTAACGGCTTGAACTAATAACACTAAACGCTCAACGCCCATTGCAAAACCCACTGCTGGTGTTGGTTGTCCACCTAGTTGGCTTACAAGCCCATCATAACGACCACCACCACAAACGGTACCTTGTGCACCTAAGCTACTTGTTACCCATTCAAAAACAGTTCGATTATAATAATCTAATCCACGAACTAACCTTTGATTAATATTGTATTTTACTCCAGCATTATCCAATAAGCGACATAACCCCTCAAAGTGCTGTTTAGATTCTTCATCTAAATAATCGAACAATTTTGGTGCTTGATTGAGTAGCTCTTGCACAAGTGGATTTTTTGAGTCAAGTACTCTTAATGGATTAGTATACATTCTACGTAAGCAGTCTTCATCCAATTTATCTTTATATTGTTCAAGAAAAGCAACTAATGCATTTCGATAATTGGCTCTAGCTTCAATCGAACCTATTGAATTTAGCTCAAGAGAGGTATGCTGTTCGATACCCAAAGCTTTCCAGAAACGTGCAGTTAAAAGGATAAGTTCAGCATCAATATTTGGTCCTTCAAGCCCAAAGACTTCAACACCAAATTGATGAAATTGGCGATAGCGCCCTTTTTGCGGTTTTTCATAACGGAAAGCAGGCCCTAAGTACCAAAGGCGCTGTTCTTGATTGTAAAAAAGACCATGTTCAATGCCAGCACGGACACAACCTGCGGTAATTTCGGGACGTAAAGTAATACTTTCATCATTACGGTCATTGAATGTGTACATCTCTTTTTCAACAATATCGGTCACTTCACCGACTGCTCGCTTAAATAGTGCAGTGTCTTCAACAATGGGCGTTCTAATTTCGTTATAGCCATAACTGTTTAATACACCTTTAACAATGTTTTCAATCTGTTGCCAACTTGCACTATCTGTTGGGAGTAAATCATTCATTCCTCGTATAGATTGGATCTTTCTCTCTGTCATTTATTTATTCGCTATCTAATAAAATTATAATTCAGTTGCTGTAATTCTGTTTTTCAATATTAATGCTTTAGCCCGAATTTTAGCTTCTAATTCATCAATCATTTTTTCATTATCAATACGGCCAATACGCACACCATCTTCATAAAAACCACTTTTGTTATGACCGCCAGCAACTCCCATGGTTGAAGCTAACGCTTCGCCCGGACCATTAACCACACAACCAATAATTGACACATCCATTGGTGTAATAATATCTTCTAATCGCTGCTCTAATGCATTGACGGTACTAATCACATCAAACTCTTGGCGAGAACAGGTTGGACAGGCAATAAAATTAATACCACGAGACCGTATACGCAGTGATTTTAAGATATCAAATCCAACTTTAACTTCTTCAGTAGGATCGGCAGCTAGGGATACTCGGAGTGTATCGCCAATCCCTTCTGATAGCAATAATCCTAATCCAATGGCCGATTTAATCGCACCACTGCGCACTCCACCCGCCTCAGTTATGCCCAAATGCAATGGCTGCTTAATTTGTTTAGCTAATAAACGATAAGCATCAACCGCAGTAAACACATCAGATGCTTTTACACTAACTTTAAACTGATCAAAATTAAGCCTGTCAAGTATATCAACATGACGCATCGCTGATTCAACAATCGCTTTTGGAGTAGGCTCACCATATTTTTCTTGAATATCTTTCTCAAGCGATCCCGAATTCACCCCAATACGTATTGGGATGTTTTTATCTTTCGCACAATCGACAACGGCACGAATTCTTGACTCATTGCCTATATTGCCGGGATTAATTCTTAAACAATCAACGCCATATTCTGCAACTTTTAAAGCAATACGATAATCAAAATGAATATCAGCAATCAGTGGAACTTTAGCTTGTTGTTTAATCAATTTAAACGCTTCGGCCGCATCCATTGTTGGAATAGAAACACGCACAATATCCACTCCAACACGTTCAAGTGCTTGAATTTGAGCTACCGTTTTTTCGACATCAGTAGTACGAGTATTTGTCATCGATTGAACAGTTATTGGGGCTCCGCCACCAATAGGAACATTGCCGATATAAATTCGGGTAGATTCTCGTCTAACGATGGGTGACTCCTGATGACTCATACACACTTAACCATATTACAAAATAACTAGCCCGCAATCTTAACAAGATTTAAGGCAAATGTCTGTATGAGAATAAGAAAATTTGCTAACTATTAACACGGGTAATAGGGGATGGAGAAATATAATGACTTACTTCAATAAGATTATTTTTATCGTCCTTATTAACATAGTATAAAGTTATACCAAGTGCACAAAGAAGAATAAATATACCGATTAAGATAAATGGAGCCTTTCCTTGTTTTTTTGTTATAAACGTGTGCGGTTGAATTTTTTTTTGTTGTGACTTAGATTGTTTGGTTAATTCATCGATATGAGGTTGATACTGATCAGCTGATAAGCCGACAATTTCTGCATAAGAACGAATATAACCTTTTACAAAAACAAGAGGGGCATGAGGTAACTGATTTTTTTCGATATCGTCAATCACAGTTTTACGAACATGAATTTTATTGGCAACATCATCCTGAGTTAATCCCATTCTTTCTCGTAAATCAGCAAGCATCACTCCTAATGAAATATTGTCCATTATCCCCTCATAAATTTAATACTAAACACTAGTTAATTTCATTCTCACACAATTTTACAATGAATCAATTTTTTTTGCATTAAACCATTGTGTTGGTTTTTCAATTTCATGTTGAGCTGCAACTAATTGTAATTCATATTCATCTTGTTTTAAGGTTTCAAGCATAACCGCATACACCGCCGAAGTAGTATGTTCTAGGGCTTCAACCAATGATTTTCCAAGTAAAATATTAGCTAAAAATAATCCACTTGTCATATCACCAACACCAACAGGTTGTCTTACGCCAAAATCAACTAATGGGCGATCAATATGCCATGCATCATCTTTAGTCACAAGTAACATTTCAAACCGATCAATTTTATATCCAGCTCGGCTTAAATGTTTAACTAAAATCGCTTTAGGTCCTTTTTTACATAATTCTCGACAAGCTAGAATAGCTTCTTCAACATTATTGACACGTTGTTTACCATTTAGCTCTTCAAGCTCCAAAATATTTGGTGCCATCATATCTGCCATAGGCAGCGCAGTATTGCATAAAAACTCTGATACACCAGGGGCAACAAAGCAACCTTTTTCAGGATGCCCCATTACAGGATCGCAAAAATAAATAGCATTAGGATTAACCGATTTTACTTTTTTAACAATCTCAATAATAGCATTGCCTTGCTCAGGAGATCCCATATAGCCACTTAATACCGCATCACAACGTTTTAGTTCATCAATTTCATGAATTCCATCAGCAATCTCAGTTAAATGAGATGCTGACATTACCGTTCCAGTCCATTGGCGATATTGAGTATGATTAGAAAATTGTACAGTATTTAAAGGCCAAACATTTACCCCTAATCGACGCATAGGAAATTCAGCAGCACTATTTCCTGCATGACCAAATACAACATGAGACTGAATCGATAAAATATTTTTCATGAAATTAGCTCCAAATTAATAAGCAATAATATTTTTTACCACGACGAAGCAAAGTATAACGATTAAAAAGCTTATCACTATCCGAAAAACGGTAATCTGTTGTTGTATTGCGTTCACCATTAATTGAAATGGCATTAGATTCAATCATCGTTCTTGCTTGACCTCTTGACGGTGCAAACTGCGCATTAACGATTGCTTGCTGTAAATCAACTTCACTTTCAACAACTAACGTTGGCATACCATCTTGGGCTAACTGCTCAAAATCAGCTTCAGACAAATCCGTCAACTTACCAGAAAATAAGCTTTCTGTAATACGTTTTGCAGCAATGAGTCCATCCTCACCATGAACTAGACGAGTAACTTGTTCCGCAAGTACATATTGAGCTCTTGGTGCAACACCACTATTTTTATCTTCTTCTTCCAAAGCGTCAATTTCATTTAACGGCATAAATGTAAAGAATTTTAAGAATCGATAAACATCCGCATCTGCAGTATTAATCCAGAATTGATAAAATTTATACGGACTTGTCTTTTTAGGATCCAGCCATACTGCACCACTTTCAGTTTTACCAAATTTAGTCCCATCTGATTTAGTAATTAATGGCACGGTCAGACCATAAACCTGTTTTTGATGTAAGCGGCGAGTCAAATCTATACCAGCGGTAATATTTCCCCACTGATCAGATCCACCTATTTGTAAGACAACGTCATGCGATTTATTCAAACAAGCAAAATCATATGACTGTAATAAACTATAAGAAAACTCAGTAAATGAGATCCCTACCTCGTCACGATCAATACGTTGCTTAACTGATTCTTTATTAATCATCGCATTAACCGAGAAATACTTACCAACATCACGTAAAAATGTCAGCACATTCATACCACTAAACCAATCGTAGTTATTGGCAACAATTGCCGCATTTTCACCACAATTAAAATCTAAAAATGGTGAAACTTGTTGTTTAATTTTTTCACTCCACTCAACAACTGTCTCTTCAGTATTGAGTTTTCGCTCAACGGCTTTAAAACTTGGATCACCAATTAATCCTGTTGCTCCACCGACTAAAGCTATAGGTTTATGTCCAGCTAATTGAAAGCGCTTTAAACAAAGCAACGGTACCAAATGTCCAAGATGCAAGCTATCGGCTGTTGGATCAAAACCACAATAAAGCGCAATAGGATTTTGTTCAATTTGTTCTATTAGTGCTTTTTCATCAGTAAGCTGCGCAATCAGTCCACGCTCTTGCAGTTGTTTGATCACATTTTTCGTCATATATTTTACCTATTAAATTTTATTACGTTTATATTCTACTTTAATGAAATTTATACTGTTTTATTATGATAACGTTTATACGCTTGTTTAAAATGATCTTCCACTATTTCATTAGGTTTTTTATCACATAAGCTAAACACGACAATCGCAATTGAAGCAAATAAAAACCCAGGAATGAGAGAGTATAGATTAAACCAATTAAAATTAATCCAAAGCAATACGGTTACAGCACCAATTATCATACCTGCTAATGCGCCATTACGTGTCATACGTGACCAAAATACCGAAAAAACAATAATTGGACCAAACGCTGCACCAAATCCAGCCCAAGCATGGCTAACTAAATCAAGTACGCTATTATTTGGATTAATGGCTAATAAAATCGCAATAACTGAAACTAATAACACCATTATACGCCCAACCCAAACAAGTTCTTTTTGTTTTGCTTTTGGTCTAAAAAAGGCGCGGTAGAAATCTTCCGTTATAGCGCTTGAACAGACTAATAGTTGGCAACTTAATGTGCTCATTACTGCCGCTAATATAGCTGCAAGCAATACACCAGCAATCCAAGGATTAAATAATAACTTTGAAAGCTCAATAAAAATGCGTTCATGTTTGCCGTTATTAACCAAATAGACAAATTCTGGATGATTAGAGAAAAAAGCAATACCAAAAAAGCCAACCGTAATGGCTCCAGCTAAACATAAAATCATCCAAGTCATACTAATTCGACGTGCATTTTTCATCACTTCATGGGAATCAGCTGCCATAAATCTGGCTAAAATATGTGGTTGACCAAAATAACCAAGTCCCCAACCTAACAATGAAATAATGGCGATAAAATCCATGTGAGCAAATAAATTGGTGTAATTAGGATTAAGCGATTCAATATATGCCATTGCATCAGAAAAGCCCCCAGCATTCACCATAACCATAATAGGGGTTAAAATAAGTGCAAACATCATTAAACTTGCTTGAATAGTATCAGTCCAGCTTACAGCTAAAAAACCACCAATAAAAGTATAAGCAATTGTTGCACCAGCACCTGCAAGCATTGCCCAACCATAACTCATACCAAATGTACTTTCGAATAATTTTGCGCCAGCAACCACACCGGATGCACAATAAATAGTAAAAAAGATAAGAATAATCACCGCAGAAATAATGCGAAGTAAAGAACTTTTATCATCAAATCGACGAGCAAAATAATCGGGTAATGTTAAAGAATTATGGTTGATTTCGGTAAAAACACGCAACCTTCCAGCAATCAGTAACCAATTGAGATACGCGCCAATTATCAAACCAATGGCAATCCAACTTTGTGATATACCAAACAAGAAAACCGCGCCAGGTAGTCCCATTAATAACCAACCACTCATGTCTGAAGCACCCGCTGAAAGTGCTGTGACAACACTACCAATACGGCGTCCACCTAGAATATAATCACCAAAGTTTTGCGTTGCACGAAACGCAAAAAAACCAATCGCAATCATCCCTAAAATGTACACAGCAAAGGTGACAATCATTGGTAACGACATTTTTATAACAAACCTTGTATTATGAAATTAAAAATAGTGGGCTAGCTTATCACAAAAAGCCCATGCTAAAAAGCAGACGATTTATGTATTTGAGTGAATACAAATTAGATAAGATTGTTATTTGGTAAAATTACAATCTACATATATCATTGATAGCCAAAACTAAAACGTCTATAAAAACTAAATTTAACTTACAGATAAACTGCAAATACAGTATATAATATCAAACAAACTATTTGGGGATATTAATTATTTTGTGAAACAATCAACTCGAATTCAAATTTTAGACAGGCTAAAAGATCATATTAAAGATCCAACCACCGAGCTTATATACCAAACGCCATTTGAATTACTTATTGCTGTTGTTCTATCGGCTCAAGCAACCGATGTAAGTGTCAACAAAGCAACAAAACCGCTTTTTGCTGTAGCCAATACAGCACAGCAAATTTTAGCACTTGGCGTTGATCAATTAAAAAGTTATATTCGTACCATTGGGCTTTACAATAGTAAAGCTGAAAACATTATAAAAACATGTCAAATTTTAGTTGATAAATATCAAGGCGAAGTACCAGAAAATTTTGATTCACTTATTGAGTTACCGGGTGTGGGTCGTAAAACAGCCAATGTTGTGTTAAATACGGCGTTCGGGTGGCCGACCATTGCTGTTGATACGCATATATTTAGAGTAAGTAACCGTACAGGTTTTGCACCAGGTAAAACTGTCGAAGCAGTTGAAGAAAAATTGCTGAAGGTCGTACCGAAAGAATATAAAATAAATTGCCACCATTGGCTAATATTACACGGTCGTTATACCTGCATTGCCAGAAAGCCTAGATGCGGTTCTTGTGTTATAGAAGATTTGTGTGAATTTAAAGAAAAAGTTTACCCAGAGTGAAAATTAATGCCAAATAAATTTAATTTAGACCAAGATGACATAAACTTGTTTCAAAATAGTATTGGTAACACCAAAAAGCTAAAACAGGATACTGTTATTCATAAACCGGTGAAACGCTCCAAAAAAATAATGGAAAAACAAAAACTACAGCATGAAAAAACGCATGCTGAGTTTTATTTTTCCGATAATTATCAACCTCTATTGCAACAAGATCCTATCAGCTATAATCGAGAAAATGCCGATCCCTATGAAGTAAAAAAATTACGCCGAGGATTTTATGAGCCAGAGTTTTTTTTAGATTTACATGGACTCACTCAGCAAGAAGCTAAAAAAGAGATTGCAGCGCTTATCGCCGCATGTTTACGTGAAAGAGCTCATTGCGCATGTATCATGTATGGACATGGAAAGAATATCTTAAAAAAACAAACGCCAATGTGGCTTGCACAACACCCTCGCATTATGTGTTTTCACCAAGCACCCAAAGAGTTTGGCGGCAGCGCAGCATTACTCATTTTATTTGACATCAACAATGAATTAGCAAATAACTAGTACTTGAAAATAAAATAGTTATGAATCACCCAAAAATAAAAAAGCCAGCTTAGCGATGCTAGTCTGGCAAACATTGGAAGCAATGTGAGCAATGTCATACTTTTTCAGAAGCTGTTTAGTGCTCTAACAAAGTACATTATAATGATAATGATTCTCATTACTAAAAGCAAGTATTTTTTGGCCTTTCCTAAATTAGACGAAAATAAATACCTGACTCACTTATTTCATAAAACTGTTTTTATATTCAACTCTTTAAAAAATAACAAAAATAAGCAGAAGATTGCCTTTCTGCTTTTATAAAACGATTTTATACAATAGCTAAATTCAGATAAAAAGACCGTAATAATGACTATTTTTGATAAATAAACTCTACGCCCTCTTCATCACTTTCATCCCAATCATCAAAATCATCGTCATCATCAAAAGCTTCATCCATTGCTTGTTGATGATAATCATCCCACATAAATTCAACTTTTTCGGGTGATGATTCTTCTTGTTCGGCTTCGCGTGGATGGGCATTGATATATTCCATTAATTCCCAGCATAACGCTTTTACGCCTTCTTGATTAATGGCAGAAATAACATAATATTTATCCTGCCAGTCAAGCGCCTTAGCAATTTCAGCCGCACGTTTAGCACTCTCCTCAGGCCCTAATACATCCATTTTATTAAATACTAACCAGCGCGGTTTATTCGCTAATTTTTCGCTATATTGCTGAACTTCTTGAATAATTACTTTAGCGTTTTCTATCGGATCTGATTCATCTACTGGTGCCATATCAATTAAATGAACTAAAACACGACAACGCTCAAGGTGTTTTAAAAAACGAATGCCCAATCCTGCACCATCTGATGCACCCTCTATCAAACCAGGGATATCAGCAACAACAAAACTTTGCTCATTATCCATTCGAACAACACCCAAACTAGGTACTAAGGTCGTAAATGGATAATCGGCAACTTTCGGTTTAGCGGCCGAAACTGCACGAATAAATGTTGACTTACCGGCATTAGGTAAACCTAACATGCCAACATCAGCAAGCAATAATAGTTCTAATAATACATCGCGTTTTTCACCTGGAGTACCATCGGTTTTTTGTCTTGGAGCACGATTCACTGAAGATTTAAAACGCGCATTACCCAAACCGTGAAAGCCACCTTTGGCAACTAACACTTTTTGTTGATGATGCGTTAAATCACCAATAATTTCGCCTGTATATTTATCCGTGATACGTGTTCCCACAGGCACTTTAACAGTAATATCTCGACCGCGTTTTCCCGTACAATCAGAACCTTGTCCATTTTGACCTCTTTCTGCGCGATAATTTTTTTCAAACTGGAAATCAACAAGTGTATTTAAATTCTCATCAGCAATAAAAAAGACATCACCACCATCACCACCGTCGCCACCATCAGGGCCACCTTTGGGTATATACTTTTCTCTGCGAAAACCGACACAACCGTTTCCACCATCTCCTGCTTCAACTCGAATTGATGCTTCATCAACAAATTTCATTATTCTTCCCCTTTATTGCGGTTAATTAGCCAGCCTTTTCTTGGATGCCAAAGATAATGCCCAATGGTCGCAAACATTGCGCCCGCAACAACAGACACGGCGCCAATATAACCTAAAATATTTAAATACTGCATAGCAAACTTTTCAGGCCAAATCAATGCAAACAAATCTGAAAAGATCAGTGCAAATAATGGTGTTAAGGTTGTTATAGCACTCACTTGTGCGGCTTGCCACCGTTCCATTGCCATCACTAACGCACCGTAAGCAATAATGGTATTCAAACCACAAAATATGATAGCAAACAGTTGCGTTGCATCAGCATTGGCTATTTTACTTGGTGAAGTAAAAGGCAACAAAAATACAGTACAAATAAGATAGATTAACCAAAGTAATTGTTCTGCACGTAATTTTCGTAATAGCACTTTTTGGGCAAGCGCATAGCAAGCCCACGATACCGAAGCCAATAAGCCAAGCCAAACACCAATACCATACGCAGACATATTAGAAAAAAGGTCAACAATATTTTTATTAAAAAATAGTGCAAGCCCTGTGAGTAATACTAAGATACCAATAATCTGAGTCGGTCTTAGTCGCTCTTTAAAAATAAAAGCACTTGAAATCATAAATATCACAATGCCAGTTTGCCCAACCACCTGCGCTGTTGTGGCAGAAAGATACTGAACAGCACTTGCAAATAATGCAAAATTACCCAACAATCCAAATCCAGCAATCATCAATAAAATAAAACGACGACGTTTTTTAAACATCATTAAATTCGGGAATTGCTTTTTGTAAGCCAGCCAGATAGTAATACCAAGCGCTGAAATAGCCAATCGTGACCAAGCTAATGTTAATGGATCAACAACGACTAGTGCATATTTCATTGCAATTGGCACAATGCCCCACATCACTGCAGTTAACATGGCAAGTGCAAAACCTAATTTAACATTTTGCTGTTTTATCATATCGCCATCAATTTATATGAATTTCAAGAAATGAAAAAAGCCCCACAATAACTGTGAGGCTTCTATAACTTTTGAACCGCTTTTAAATTAGCTATTAGCAACTACACTAACATAACGACGGTTTTTAGGTCCTTTAACTTCAAACTTTACTTGTCCATCAATTAAGGCAAATAGAGTATGGTCACGACCACAACCTACATTAGTACCTGGGTGGAATTGAGTTCCACGTTGACGAACTAAAATATTACCAGCAAGAACTTCTTGACTACCATAACGTTTAACACCTAAACGTTTACTTTGGGAATCACGACCATTACGTGATGAACCACCAGCCTTCTTATGTGCCATTGTTCGATACTCCTATTAAGCGATTGCAGTGATCTTCACATCAGTGAACCACTGACGGTGACCTTGTTGTTTACGATAGTGTTTACGACGGCGGAATTTAACAATTTTCACTTTGTCACCACGACCGTGCTCAACAATTTCTGCTTTAATTGTTGCACCTTCAACAAACGGAGCACCAACTTTGATGTCTTCACCATTTGCTACCATTAAAACTTTATCGAAAACAACTTCTGCACCTGTTTCGACTTCAATTTTTTCCAAGCGAACGACTTGTCCTTCGCTAACTCGGTGTTGTTTACCACCACTTTGGAAAACTGCGTACATACTTAACTCCGCAATAAAAAGCAGACGATTACTTGATTAAACATATATGTCTGCGCGATTAATCTTATAGGGCGTGAATTTTACGCAAAATTTATCCTTGTTGCAAGCGCTGTTTACCAAAAGATCGCAAAAAGTGACAAAAAAAATCAGAGGTATACTCTTTTCAGGCTACAATAATTATAAATTGCTATTTATCTGAAATAAAATTATAAAATAATGTTGAGTTTTTTATGTCGAAAAGAAAAATTGGCTACAGTGCATCAATTATTAATCATTTAACACTATTAATGTTTTTTTTAGGCACTATTGCTTTAATCGCCTTATCGTTTTCAATTCAGGTAGCTAATGATGCAAAAGGTGGGGCATATATGGTTAATCAATTAGGTTTACTAAGAATGAAAAACTACCAACTGCTTACCATGATTCCTCTCAACAAAAAAGAGTATGACCACTTGAACATTTTTATGGATATATCTTCATCCAAGCAGCATCTCATGCTCTTAAAACGCTACGGCTTAATGAATGAATTTAATCGGTTAGAAACTGATTGGCAAACTCGACTTACAACTAAAATAAAGCAAGCACAAAAAATGGATGATATAAAAAGTGACATTGAAAATTATGTTATTCGTATTAATGATTTAGTACATAAAATTGATCAAAATACCGAGAAAAAGATTCAACATATTTCTCAAATACAACAATTATTTATTGTTATCATTGCTCTATTTCTTATCGCTCAGATCTACTATTTACGTTACTGTCTTCTTGCTCCATGGAAAAAACTAATTGATATGGCCGAAGCTATTTCGAATCACAATTTTAAAGCGCGTTTTGATATTAGAGCCAAAAAGAATGAATTTGATCTATTAGGGCAGGCCTTCAATAAAATGTTAACTCAGATCGAGTCACAATATCTATTGCTAGAACAACAAGTTGCTGAAAAAACTGCTAAATTACAACAAACCAATAAGATCGTTTCCTTTCAATATCAAGCAACCAAGCAACTACATACTTCAGAACCATTATGTGAACGTTTTTTAAAAATATTACGCAAGCTAGAGGAATTAGTCCCACTAACCCAATTTCAACTTCGCTTTTATGAATCAGAAGATCCTAAGCATTATCAACAAATCAGTTATGATAATGAGCAAAAATTACCCTATTGCCAAAATCCCACTTGCAGAGCATGTTTGATCTCATCAAAACCTGATCAAAAAAATGGTTTTCAACGTCATTGGTATCTTCAAGAGAACGACGAAAAATATGGGATATTATTCGCTTTACAGTCAGAAGAGGTCATATTAACCGATGAGCAAGAAAACTTAATTATGGGATTGATTGAGCAAATGACCACTGCAATGAAGCTAGAAAGAAAAATAGAACAACAAAAGCAATATTTATTAATGAAAGAACGCTCAGCAATGGCCAGAGAGCTACATGACTCCATCGCTCAATCGCTATCTTGTTTAAAAATACACCTTAGCTGCTTACAAATGCAGTCAGATTTAACATCTCAAAACAGTATTGATTTATTAGCAACTATGCGCAAAGAGATCAATATCACCTATTCTCAGTTAAGAGAGCTAATTACCTCTTTTCACTTACGCCTTAATCAAACTGGCTTTTATGCAAGCTTAGTAGAATTAATTGAAGAATTTAATCAAAAATTACAACTCAACATTCAGTTTGAATACCATTTACCATTAAATATTATCAATAGTAAATATGCATTTCATTTATTACAGATTATTCGAGAAGGACTTAATAATATATACAAGCATGCTAAAGCCACACATGTCATTGTAAGTTTAAAAATTGATGACAATCAAATTATCTCTATTTGCATAAAAGACAATGGCATTGGCTTACAAAATGATATTAAACAAGAAAATCATTATGGTTTGATCATTATGCGTGATAGAGTTGAAACACTAAATGGTAATTTAACAATAGATAGCCTCCCCAACAAAGGGACACAAATTATGGTAACATTTAAAGCCAATAAAACCATTCCATTTAAGGCAATAAAAGAGTAAAAAATGGAACAAATAAATAGCTCAATACTTCTTATTGATGATCACCCAATGTTAAGAAATGGCGTAAAACAGTTAATCAATACTGTCAACCATTTTGAAATTGTTGGTGAGACTGGCTCTGGAATAGATGGCGTTAAACTAGCAGAAGAGCTTGATCCCGATATTATTCTGCTTGATATCAATATGCAAGATGTTAATGGACTAGAAATATTACGCTATTTACGAAAAAGAAACATCTCTAGCCGTATAATTATATTTACGGTATCAGATGCGAAAGAAGATATTATCACCGCACTAAAAACTGGTGCTGATGGCTATTTATTAAAGGATATGGAGCCCGAAGACTTTTTAACATCACTAAAGGATATTTCGGTTGGCAAGCTCATTATGGATAATGCTATTTCACATATTATCCTCAATTACATGCGTCATAACAAAGAGCCAACCACAAAGCAAATACATGATGTCAGCTTATTAACACCAAGAGAAAATGAAATCTTTAATTTATTAGTCCAAGGATTATCGAACAAACTGATCGCCAAAGAGCTTGGTATCGTAGAAAGCACAGTCAAAGTACATATCAAAAGTATATTCAAAAAACTTAATTTTAAATCCCGAATGGAAATGACCGTATGGTATCTACAAAGTAAGGAATAATCTTATCCACTGAAAAATAAAAATAGATAAATCTTTATGCGTTACCTTTAATAGGGCAAAACGATGTATAACACCAAATCTTCTTGTTCGGCGATTTGGTAAATAACATTATTTATTCAACAAAATAGCAAGCATCACAAAAAATGAAACAGGGCATTGAAAACTAGAAAGGTACGATAACTTATAATAGAATTGCACAAACAAATAGTCGCTATTTATAGCCATAAAACACACAAAATCTGAAATAGGAATGTTTGAAATGCCAATATTGATTAATGCTTATTCTACAGTCACTCATCCACCAGCCATTGATTTCCCTTGTGAACGTTTATATCATCGCGGATTAGATGATTCTGAATTGATGAAACACCTTGATGGTTTTATCGGTTATGTCATGCAAGCGGGAGATGGGCAGATGAATTCACATCGTTATGCTTTGTATCGCCATATCCAACGAGTTAAACATCAATTTGCCTTTGAGATTGAAGAAGATAATTTCAGTGAGTTTACCACTTGGGGCTGGCAGGCAAATGCCATTATATTAATGCCGGATGGAACTATTCGTAATCCTGATGGAGAAGTATTGCAATATCCTGATGGTGATATTGATTTAGATGCAGTTATCCCTTACCCACCAGAAGCATTAAAGCGCAAAACAAAAACTGAGCAGTATTTAGCCAAATTAGGATTGCATACGCCGACACATTTACCACCGGTTATTGCTGAATCCGAAGTAATACTTAGAACACCTGAAGAAGTAGCTAAACGTGCTTTAGCGATAATGTTAACAGGCATTCAAGCCGAAAGCTTTCGAGAAAATGATCCGATTAATCCGATGGAATTTAAAGAGCGTTGCCCAACGGGGTTTGCGGCTTTATCAAATAATGAACGTGACTTTATTTATAGCGGGCAGCCAACAGAGCAAGATGTGATCGATATGTCTTGGAAATACGAAGCACTATTACCTTTACAATGGGCGATCAATTGGCAATCTGAGCTCCCTTTTGCTGATACTATCTGTAATGTTTCATCGTTAGTTGACGAAGGAATGCAACATAGTGAGCAAGACATTTCTACAGTGACCTTAAGACCTGTTAGTGAATTGTTAGATGCCTTAGATTTACACTACCGCTTACATTGGATAACCACAGATTTTCGAATGAAAGATAAGCACCCCCCCGCATCGATTATAAGTGATGTTATTCAAGAGCGCCATTATGCATTAAATTGGTTAACTTGCTTTGAAAATGCGGATTGGGATGATGTCGATACACCGACCTGATATTAGGCATTTGCATAAAGTTGACATCGTATTTGTATTAAATTAATAAATACGATGTCAATATTTTACATATTAACTATTGCAAAACCATTAAATCGCATAAAACGGTTTCGAGTAAAATGCGTAATGAGTTTTGAGCGGTTTCTTTAAATCATGAAGTGTAAAAACTCGACGTTTTTCGAAACATGATAAAAAACAAGAAAAAATAGCATTTAAAAAAATCGCATAGATGATAAAATAACCACACTTTAAATAAACAAATACATTAATTTTTCAGTTTTTTAATACTTTCTAAAGGAATTTAGGTCGATATGGTGGTGCTCGTTGTTAGTCGCATTGTTTTAGTAATTAATCATTATTTCCTTTTATTTGATGGATCAAGTGGTTGTTTTGCATTACCAGTTTTATCATATGATGGTAGGAACGGATTATGTTAGATATTCCACTAGGCTAACTGGCGCACCATCACCGCAACCTCATCTATGCCGCTATATGCGGTGCTCTCTAACGTCAGTGATGCGCAAGCCGTTAAAAACTACTATATTGCCGATGGCTCGCAAACGCCTTATGGCCTTTATACCGGCACCCCTTACGAACACTGGTTTTCAGTGATGCCCATGCTAGTTAGACTTGATGAGCACAGCCCTTTTTTAGATTGGGTAAACAACACCGAATACAAAGACTGGGGTTGGCTGGCACGCTCTCATTTACCCTTCGAGGCCATCTGTGCCCATTTACGTAGCTTAACCCAAGCCATAATGCCAGATGGCGAAGCAGTGTTTTTTCGCTACTGGTATGGCGAATACCTGTCAATTATGCTTGATTACTTTGCCGATAGCTGGCAAGACGTGCTGCCTGCCTTTGCCTTTTATTGGATTAATCACCAATCTCATGTGGTGCAGGTGCCGCAAAAGCTATTAGAACAATTATCTGCAACCAAACCAGAGCTTCTAGTTAACCATATTTTACAATTATTACAAGAAAATTATTTGGATATTTACACCGCCTTTCCTCGTCAAGTATTAGAAACAAAAATAATTCATCTTTTATCGTTACCATCAAAAAAACAAAACGTATTTGATTTTATATTGCAGCAGTTGGTTCAAGAAAAAAAGGAAACTTAACATGGACAATAATAAAAATAAATTTTTCAGTGAGGTTAACAATGCACTCCCGCCATTATACGTAGGCGCGGAAGGAATACCAAATGCACAGGACCAATTTGCCCGCTTATCAATTATTGATTTTCTTGCTGCAAAAGATGAAGACCCTCAATTTTATATTAAAAGAGCCAATATTTTATTAACTGAATTAAAAAATTGTTTATCTACATTTTCAAAGGAAACACAAGACGAATATAAAGCAAGGATGAATCGATGGGGCGCATCGAATGTTATTCCTTATATTGATATTAAAGAAAAATTATTGAGCAATAAACGCTCAACACAAGTTGTTAATATCAATAAGCCCTATTGTGCCAAATGTGCGAATAAAGGAAAAGTCAAAATCAGTTATAATATGGAGGGACTTAACAACGAAAAAGTCATTTTAAGTCAAGTTAAAATTCAATTAATCCCTTATCAAACCAAATATTTTGCTCCCTCTGCTACCATGGTCAATGTACCGCCGGCTAAAATAGAAGAGAATATCCGCCTTTCTGAAGCTGAAAAACAAGAGTATATCATTACACTTGATGAAAACGGTGAAGCAGAGCTGGACTGGTCAGACGAAAAATTTGCTAAATATTCAGAATATCATATCGTGGTGTTGCCCGTCGAAAAAGGCGATGTCAACAATTGGTTACAAGCCTATCAAATGATTATCGATGAGTTGCATCAAAATTTACAAGAAAACTGGAACAATGAAATATTGCCAGAATGGGAATCCTATTCTAAATTAAAGATTGCAGAACAATATAAGTTATTATCTCAATGGTGGAATGTCGGGCTGGTAACGGGGGTTGATGAAGAATTAGAAAAATATAAAAAAGCGTTAGGAAAACTTAAAGAATGGGATTTTCGTGGCTGGCTTGATGAGTCATTAAAAGACCGAGTGATAAGTGATGAATCCACTCTAACCCTATTACAAGACGAAGTTCGGTTTTATATTGCCGCTTATTATGCTCAAAGCTGGATGGCGATGCTGCCTCCTGATTATAAAATGGTATTTTCTGGTAAAGTGTATTCAGCCATGATGATGTCGATAATTGAATGGGTTGCCGAATTCATTGTTGAAGCATTGATTTCTAAAGGTCTTATTGCAGCATTAAGCAAATCAGTTAGCGCTATAAATGGTGGTAGCCGATTTATTAGCTCAATGACCAAAATGAGCGATAGCTTAAAGCAAGGTATGAAAGCAATCAAACCCAATATGGCTATCTTGGGGGGAATGGTATTAATGCAGTTAAGCATATCAAATCAGCAAGTCAACATATTCAATTATCCTCACGTTTGAAGTTATGGATACAAATAGTTGAGAAAAAATTGCCAATATAAAATCAAAATTGCCTCAGCTTGCTAATAAAAAAGGAACTACTCGCAATGCGCCTGTCAGTGCCGACCTGATATCGATGGTAACGGGGAAAGAGCAACTCACCATTCATGATGGTGAATTTAAAGTGTAACTATCCCCTAAAATAGTACAGCAAAAAAGTAGAAAATTCTCTATGATAAAAGTAAAGGAGATTTAATTATGAAAAAAATGACTGAACATCAAATCGTCGCTATTTTAAAAGAAGCTGAAGCGGGTATTCCCGTTAAAGAACTGTGCCGTAAATATGGCATGGGTAATTCAACTTTCTATAAATGGCGGGAAAAATACGGTGGTATGGAAACTTCGGATATCAAACGCTTAAAGGAGCTGGAGGCCGAAAACCGCAAGCTTAAGCAGATGTTTGCCGAACTGAGCTTAAAATCCCAGCTTCAGGAAGAAATTATAAAAAAGCTTTAGTGCC
>NZ_JAAEDV010000015.1:0-73924 GCF_013345045.1 Gilliamella sp. ESL0250
GAACTCAGAAGTGAAACGCCGTAGTGCCGATGGTAGTGTGGGTATTACCCATGTGAGAGTAGGGGGCCGCCAGACTTTTAAATTTGAGAGAGAGCCCAGCAGTGATGCTGGGCTTTTTTGCTTTTAACGGTTTATTTTTTATATCATTATTTTATTATATGTAAAAAAATATACCGAGTTGCTTTATCTGTAGTAGCTTGAACTTAACCTTAATCTATCTTATATTTTTATCTGTTACTGATGTGTATTTAGGTTTTTTTCTTAAATTATTGAGTAAGTTTTTATCATCATCTTTCCACCAATATTCTTTATATATAGTGGGTTGTTTAAACTCATAAATGCTAATTAAACCTAACAAACCTGATGGTGAATCTGCCATAAAATCCCAACCATTCTTTTCAGCACAGTACATTTTTAACCTTTCGTCATACCAAATTTGGTACCCTTTTTTATCTAATATATTGAGTGCAGTGTTTGATATGTTTGAATATTCAGATAATGCCGGCATAAAATCAATCCTATTTCATAATTTCAATCGTTTATTTGCGTGTTTTTTCTTTGTAAGGACTTTCAATTTCTCTTTTTATATTTTTCTATCATCAAAAAAATCTTTATAGTTTATAGCGAGCTGAATATTTTGATTTGCAATATATGGCTCGATTTTGAGTCACTTTTGTCATCCCTATTTTTACTATTATTTAAACTAAATATTACTGTCAGGTAATATGTCGATTTCTGAATGTGTTAAATCTAACTATGACTAATAGCAAAATTTTATTGACGAGTTTAAATTTTTGTCTGAATTAGATTTTCATTAACTGTGATTTATTTATTTTTAACACAGTACTTCATTTATTTATTCCCAACATTTTTCCCTAATATATTCTATTATTGTAGGAATTAATGGTGTTATTTACAATAATTTGAGAAATTACTGTAATGAGTATAGATAAAGAAAAATATTTGTCACCAATTTGGCTAAACGTTTAACCATTTATAACGAGCTAAAAGCCAGATTGAAGATGGTGTGTTAACCCAATGCTTTTAGCCACGGAATATATTTATTTGGATAAGGATGAGAATATTAAGGGTTAGGCGCCTATTAGTTAAAAAATGTAATAATCATTTTACAAATCAAAAAGTTATTTAATATACTTTTCTTCAATCGAATGGAAAAGTAGAAATCGTGACACGCACTTTAATGGTGATGTGTATAATCAGCAAATAGTTGTTATAAAATATAGAAAATGAAAAGGTTAAGTAGTTTATTAACGTTTATAATACGGTTAAACTACATAAAAGGATTTCGAGGAAAACGCCTTATGTTTTTTGGAAGATTATTTTAATCATGAAGTGTAAACAATCCAGTGTTTTTCTACATAGCGGCAACTGCGCTTAGTTATTTACTCAATAAGATGGCGATATTGGGCATTTTATTTATGTCGAAAAAATAAATCATAATGATAGTATTTGTAGTTTAGCTATAGGCGCTTTCGGTTGTTTTAAAATGCAACTGCAAGTTAAAGATATCTACCAGCTAGGGAAATAAAACTAAAATTAAAATGAATAAACCAGACTTTAATCATCAACTCAATGAATTAATTGCTATTTTGACATCCAAAGGGTTTGTGATAAAAGGCTGTAATGACCAACAATTGGCTCAACTTGAACGCCAATATGGTCAGCTTCCTGAATATTATAAAATTTTTCTGTCAAAACTGGGGGTTAATGCGGGTGATTTTATGCTCGGTACAGCTGTGTTATTTCATGAAATTGAAGATATAAATCAAGGCACTTTAGCCTTAATGGCTGAAAATAATATTTCTATTCCCAATAATCTCTACGCTTTTTTATTACATCAAGGTTATTCAAGTCTATTCTTTATTGATAGGCATGATGATCCTATGGTCTATTGTTATACAGAAGGTGACGTAATAAAAAATTTAAATTACAGGTTTAGCCAATGTATATTGGCTGAAATAGCATTGTATAAAACGCATCAGACTGAGTAAATGATGTTATTTTTATGCCTTAGCACCTATTAAAATGATGACAAACCTGTTAGGCTCTAAAATCATATTGAATAAAAAGATTATGATTATATGAAATATACTAAAGATGAATATATTCGATTAGGGCGAACATTACAAACAACAATTATCGATGATCTGCCCAATAATGCTTTGCAATTTACCACTATTGCAATAAATTTTAAAAATCAAAAGTATAGGGTTCTTTACAAAGTTATAAAATTAGTCGATGGTGTGGATTTTTTCGACGAACATGAAACGATTATTGATGAAATTCATGAATTTAATTTGTATCAACAAATGATAGACTATTTAGGCTCTATTGGTATTGATATAGATCAATTGAGGCCAGCAAAAGGATCAAAAATAATATTTTGATTTAGGAAAAGTGATAAAGATATTAAATTCATTTTTTATATAACATTATTTATTTTACGCAATTAGTAAATCAATATCATGCTATTACAAAGCAAAATAAATATAGAATAATACAACTGAATTTTAGTGATCTCATGGGTCTGAATGTTCTATCATTATCGCCTAATTATGCGATCACCTACTAGTTAAAATCAAACAAAATGGCATTAGTTTTGGTCATGAAGATAAGATTATTTATTGCCTAGTTATCTTACCATCACTGCTAATATGCAATAAGCTAAAATTTATTCTATTTAAAATAATACTATATAAATTATTATTTTGGCAGAATATATTTGCTTTGCAAACTAACGTGATAATATGGATATTTTTAGTATCAAATCCATATGAAGATGAGAAATAAATACGTAACTATTTTTACTATTCAACCAGTTCCTATACTAGAATCATGGAAAAACAATGAAATATTATGCAAAGCTAATTGCTATAGATCCATATATTGAGGAGCAGGCTACTTTTGATTTTGGTCAATATCAACTTTGCTGTTTTATCAATTCTTCCGCTTGTGTACTCAATCAGGACAATATTTATCTATTAGAACTTAATTTGTATTTTATTGACGAGATAAAGCCTGAACTATCTAGAGATAAGCATTTTTCTATTATGCAACAAGCTGATACTTTTGTTCATCATATTAATGGTTATCTATTTGAAAATAGAGTAGTACTATCGAATCTTGTGTTTCAAGATGATTTATTTTATGATTTTGCTTACTTAAGTGATGATTTTATTAAGTTTAGTGTAGATAGGCTTTCTATTGATATTTTAAATAACAAATAAGCTTTTTAGGATTAAGTATGATACAAATGATATCCAATGTTGTAGTAAAACCTTTACCTCTCAAGAAACCTGGCGAAATCTATTCACTTGTTGAAGTTGATGGTGTTTGCTGTAATGAAAAACTGAAAGGGGGCTATTTAGAAGCGGCTTTTAGTTATAATGATGATTATATCTTACTTTTTGTGTCGCAAAATGGTGACGCTTGGGAAGAGATTTTATCTATTTATTTACTTGATTTAAAAAGGAATAAAATTGTCGATCGAGCTAGAATTGGCGGTGGCTACTCTTCTTGGTTTGCTGGGAATGCTATTGATGATATTAAAATTTTATCCGATAATACGATAAGTTTTGAATTTATGTCGCTTAAGGATTCTGATGGTTGGTTGCTCGAACTTTTTAACAAACCTATAAAAACCTTTCCGTTTGCACTTAGATATCTACCTTACATCTCCCGTCCAATTTCTTCCCAACGCTATTTTTTGATTAAAAAGAATAAAATACCACTTAAATAGATAAAATACTAAAATCTTTGTATTGAAATACTAGATAGTTGTTAAGATGAAAAATTTTTTATAATGAATTATCTATATATTTTTTGAATATTGGTAATCAATATAGCGATGATCGTTGTTGCGAGTTAGGATTTATCTTTAAATAACAATTCTATTTACCTTACAATATTATTAAAGAGGCGAAATGGTAGCTAAAATCATTCTGCAAGATACGTTCAATGAGCAAGATTTTCTATGGTTTGCCGAAAAGTGGCAGCAAAATGCATCGATCATCATTGAATCAATATTACAACACAACGACGCAAAAAATCGTATTTTTAACTTTGCCTTAAATTATATTCCAGATTCATTTGCCGAAGCAGTGATTGATATTTTTCTGGAAGATAGTGATTTTATTATTAGTGATGAGGATCTGCTAAAATGTGTAAGGCAAGGCTCCATCGGTTTAAAACAGAGCATACGTTATCGAAAAAAGACACCTCAATATATTCTTAATTTATGTAACCAAGAATAATCAACGCATTACTAATATCAAGGAATATAAAAGATGCTAGATTTTTCCTACTTATCAGATCAAAAAGACAGTAAGCCATCTGTTGTTTTAAGTGATAAAAAAGAGCAATTACTTGAGCAAGCTTTTATCGATTTAAAGCGGAAAACTGGCATCATGATTGATGTCTATGGTCGAAACAGAATCTATCCCGATCATCAAAAAATATTAATTAACTTGTTACAAAAACATCACGACAACGAAATCCAAAAGCTAGTCATGTGACTTAAGCAAGCCGTGCATGAAGAAGAAGTTATTATTGCTGATGGTGATTAAATGAATACATTACTTATTGAGATATACTGACAATCATTTAATATGCCATTACACTGATATCTGCATACTGAAAACATCTTAATTTGGGGGGGAATGATGAATTTTATTACTATACGAGATATGCTTTCTAACATAGAAAACATGCCATACAGTTTTTTTTATCTTCCCGCTGATCACTCATCTTGGACACTTGATACCCAAGGAATTTTTAGTCTTGAGGATGAAGATATTTTAGATGATTGTGATTCAAACCTGCCTAAACAAGCTATACAAGAAGGTTGGATACCAACCCTAGAAAAAGCCGAGATTGAAGATATTATTAGTGTGGCTAACAATGAATTAGATAATCCAACATTAGAGGATTTATTTAGCTCTTTTGTCTTTTATTTTGAAAACGATGCTTTCTTACAATACGCTAATTAAGTTAGCTAAAAAATTATGTACTTTGTTTTTGGTCACCGATAGCGTAAATATGTTAATCTTTTATAGTATTCAAGTATGATGATTTTTAACAATAAAAAAACAGTTGATTTGCTATCACACTTATCGAATAGACTTAATCAAATAGGGATTTTTTTACAATCGAATATTGCTAGGCAGTTTAAATTAACGGATATGGCTAGTTATGTGCATGTTAATATCTTAAAACAGCGAATTTATCTGCGTTTCAAATTATCAATTAACAGTATGGAACTATTTGATAATGATATTGTTAATATTCGACTAACAAATGATAAGATACATGTAACTTGCTTTGTTTACTCAAATTATGGCATGGATAAAGTGATGGAATATCAAGATAATATTGATAATTTTGAGTCGACTATTGTCGACAACATTTCTCTTAAATTGTTGTCATGTATTAAATCACATATTAATTTTATTACATAATACTATGTTGCAATGAGAATCGAGCAGATAGGATAGCAAAAAATGAACGAAATATGGGTATTTAATGGTGCAGGTGCAAGCTTTCCTGCTGGTGTATTCACCTCGTTAACTGAAGCTAAAACTTGGATTGAAAAACATCAATTAACTGGTGTGTTAACCCGTTATCCAGTGAATACTGGGGTGTATGATTGGGCGATTGCTAATGATTTGTTTACTGCCAAACAAACGTGGCATACCAAGCCTGCTTTTATTGAATCTTTTACTTGTGCCTCAATGGAACACTACCATTTTGAAGCAGGACAGCAGCAATAGCGTTAAAACAAAAACAGTATCAATTACAAAATGGTGTCTCAGGGATGTGTAAAAAATTAGCTAAAAAACTGAATAAACCTTTTCATCTAACAGCCGATTAGCTGTTTGATAATTATGGTAAAACCCAAAATATTACCCAAACTATTTTGTAAATATATAAGATAATATCTTACTATTCACTGTCTAATAAGGTATTTAAATTTATGGCGCTAGATTTTATTATCGACTTTGACAATCAGCAATCGGCAAGATTTACCATGAGCGAAGATCTCCATGGAAAAATATTTAGTACATCAACCTGCTGGAAGAGTCTTAAACAATTAAAAAAAATTCGTGACTATTACACCGTTAATGTTGTGTTTAATGCTAGCAATTTGGCAATATTGATAACTGATTTAACGCAAATTATGCCACAAATTGAAAATTTTACTCCTGAACTGCAACGGATCATCATCACGCTCAAACAAAAAAATATTAAACAATTACGTGTTACTGGTGATTAACTATTTAGTTATTGAATAATGGATATCAAATACTTAGCCATACGTTTTAGTAATAAAACTTATTATGATGGGGATAACACCACTCAATGTCAGCCGAGTTTAGATTAGTGTTTATAAATCACACATGGTATCAGCAAAACGCCTGTGATATTGCCAATAAAATTTTATCATTACCCACTTATATTGCTAAAAATAGCGCATACTGTTTATCAGGCTCACCATATTGGGATAATGATAAGAGTAGATTGTTCGATGTCAGACTATTTTTGGAAGATACTCAAATTTTTATTGAAATAAGTGCTCATTCGCCTAGGATCGAAAAAGATTTAGCTCAGTTATTTACATGGATAAGAAGTCAGACTGAGATTAAAATATTAGATGACGATGGACAAATGTCAGGGTGGTAAGTCATGATTGCATTGAATGCTAACATTATTAGCTATAAATCAATAGGAAATATTCAAATAGGTGATAACATTCTCAGCTATATGGATGAAATGTATCAACGTTTTGACATTAAGTGTCAAGAATGTGAATTGTATTCTCCACCTAGTGAGCAAAATAGATGGTGCTTCTATTCGTTAAACGATGGCACATTGACAATCACTACCACATTTGACGGCAACATTATTGGAATAGGATGCAACCAAAATTATCAAGGCAAATATTTGAATAAATATCAAAATGAGTTATATGCTGGCATTACCATGGAAGAACTATGCTATCTTACTAAGTTTCGACACCTCTTACTTGGTATGTTGATTGTTGATGATGATTATGGTCTATCTTTTACACTACCTTCACCTTATGATGAAATCGCTGACAATTTAGAAGATATCCCCTATGATTTAAAACTTAATGAAATTTACGTCACGGATTATTCTCAATGGCAGCTCAAGCCACAGAAAAAGAAAACCCCGAAAAAACGCCGTATACCCAAACCTTATTCTTATTTTTAGTGTTAGTTTAAAAATGAGTTAATCAAACTAATATAATTATTCAATTGATAACATGCTAAAAAAGCCCTATTGAAGCTGTTCGTCGCCGTAACCCATAAAAAGGAATATTAAACCATCAATGATGGCATTAAACGTCTAGTTAAAGTTGAAAAATCCATTGCGTATAAAACATTCAGCATGATTTTATCCGCCAGTTTTGTACTCTTTATGGGGCACTTACACAACTGTTCACTAGTTAAATTATATTTTTTGTAAAAAATATTCAGGATTCTATACCGTTTCATGATTAATTAAGAAGTCACAGTCTCTATTTGGTAAAACGTATGATCATCATTGTATCAATAAACAATACCAGAAATTCGCCTGACCGCAAATGACTGGGAAATCTGAAAGCGATTGGGACTTTAATAAAGACGTAGTATTTACTTGTTAAATTATATTTTTGTAAAAAATATTCAGGATTCTATACCGTTTCATGATTAATTGAGAAGTCACAGTTTCTATTTGGTAAAACATATGATAATCAGCCTATCTTAGTTAATGTTTTAAATTGGCGATAATAAAATTGCGTTTTTATACTAAAATGCCGTGTTACCTGAAATTTTTTATATCAATATCATTTTTGAGTATATTCAACATAAATCAGGCTGTCATAAATTTATTTTTTTGATATATGTCAAACTTTATGAATTCATATCTGTTTTTCCCTTTATTTCCATGTCATTAAAGATTATCATTACAAATTATAGGGATGTTAATAGATTCCAATATAACAAATCAAATAATGTAATGTCAGCTTTTTAAGGAGTCCATATGCTATTTAACCGTAGACAGTTCTTTAAGATCTGCGCTGGTGGTATGGCAGGAACAACGGTTGCCACACTAGGACTAGCTCCTAATATGGCGCTCGCACAAACTCGCCAATTTAAATTACTCAAATCAAAAGAAACCCGTAATAACTGTACTTACTGTTCAGTTGGCTGTGGAATGCTACTTTATAGCCGTGGAGATGGTGCAAAAAATGCTGAATCATCCATATTCCACGTTGAAGGTGATCCAGATCATCCTGTTAGTCGAGGTTCGCTTTGTCCTAAAGGCGCTGGTGTACTTGACTATATCAAAAGTGAACAACGCGTCAAATACCCTGAATACCGCGCTCCAGGCTCTGATAAATGGCAAAAAATTAGTTGGGATGAAGCTGTTGACCGCATTGCTCGCTTAATGAAAGCTGACCGAGATAAAAACTTTATTGAAAAAAACGAACAAGGAACGACAGTTAATCGCTGGACAACAACAGGCTGGCTTGTTACCTCTGCTGCGAGTAATGAAACAGGTTGGCTGGCATTTAAAGTTGCACGTGCATTAGGCATGCTAAGCCTTGAAACCCAAGCAAGGGTTTGTCATAGTCCTTCTGTATCAAGTTTAGCCGCCACTTTTGGTCGCGGTGCTATGACTAACAATTGGAATGATATTAAAAATGCCAATGTTGTTATTGTAATGGGGGGGAATGCGGCCGAAGCTCATCCTGTTGGTTTTAAATGGGCCATAGAAGCAAAAATTAATAATGGTGCAGAACTGATTGCCATTGACCCACGTTTTCATCGAACGGCTTCGGTTGCCGATCACTATGTACCGATTCGCTCAGGATCTGATATTGCATTTTTGCTCGGTATTATTAATTATCTTATTACCAATAACGAAGTTAACTTTGACTATTTAGTGACCCATAGTAATGCAAGTTTAATTGTTCGTGATGATTTTAATTTTGATGCCAATAGTGGGTTATTTAGCGGTTATGATTCAGCTAATCGCCAATATGATCCAACCAGTTGGGCATATCAAAAAGATGAAAATGGTTATGCGCTTCGAGATAAAACACTCAGCCATCCTCGCTGCGTGTGGAATCTACTTAAAAACCATGTCAGTCGTTATACGCCTGAAATGGTAAATAAAGTGACAGGAAGCCCAATTGAAGGTTTTTTACATGTTTGTCGCTCACTTGCAAGTACCAAAACCCATGATAGAGCAGCCACCTTTTTATATGCATTAGGATGGACTCAGCATACTTATGGTTCACAAATTATTCGTACGGCTGCGATGATTCAGCTTATCTTAGGTAATATTGGCGTAATGGGTGGTGGAATTAATGCATTACGAGGCCATTCCAATATTCAAGGTTTAACTGATGTTGGTTTATTATCAAATCGCCTGCCCGCTTATCTTGATTTACCTAAAGATTCTCAAGTTTCACTCGAACAGTATTTAGAGGAAAAAACGCCCAAACCTCTAGGACCAGACGAAGTTAATTTTTGGGCTAATTACCCAAAATTCTTTGTCAGTTTTATGAAATCAATGTATGGTGATAAATCAACTCAAGATAACAATTGGGGATTTGACTGGTTACCAAAATGGGATAAAACCTATGATGTATTAAGATTCAGTAAAATGATGCGTGATGGTCAAGCCAATGGTCTTATTTGCCAAGGTTTCAATCCCCTTGCAGCGCTACCAGATAAAAATAGTATCCGTAACGGATTATCGAACTTGAAGTTTTTAGTGAGCATTGACCCTATGCCAACTGAAACGGCAGAGTTTTGGAAAAATCATGGTGAATCGAATGATGTCGATCCAAGCCAAATCCAGACAGAAGTTTTTAGGCTTCCTGTAAACTGTTTTGCTGAAGAAAATGGAACTATCGTTAACTCTTCGCGTTTACTGCAGTGGCACTGGGCTGCAGCAAGACCGCCTTATGAGTCATTATATGATCCAGAAATCATCGCTCGTATCTTTCTTAGAATGAAAGAGTTATATGCCGAAGAAGGGGGGGCATATCATGAGCCAATCAATAACTTAGTTTGGAATTATCAAAATCCAGAAGGCCCTGCTGCAGAAGAGCTAGCGCAAGATTATAATGGGCGAGCCCTTGCTGATCTCACCGATGCCAATGGCAATGTTATCCTTAAAAAAGGTCAGCTATTAAGTGGTTTTTCTCAATTAAAAGCAGATGGAACAACTTCATCAGGAATATGGATATTTTGCGGTTCATGGACAGAGCAAGGTAACCAAATGGCAAGGCGCGATCCTAGCGACCCGTCAGGTAAAGGTATTCATGCCGGATGGGCTTGGGCATGGCCGATGAATCGGCGTGTACTTTATAATCGTGCTTCAGCGGATGAAAACGGCCAGCCATGGGATCCCAAACGCGTACTGGTAAAATGGAATGGTTCAAGCTGGGACGGTAATGATGTTCCTGATTTTACCGCAACGTTATCACCAAGTGCTGGAGCGGGAGCTTTTATTATGAATAACGATGGTTTAGGCGGATTGTTTTGTTTAAATCGATTAGTCGATGGTCCGTTCCCTGAGCATTATGAACCGTTTGAAACACCAATTACCAATAATCCATTACATCCAAATCAAGTGAGCAGCCCTGTGGCGCGCGCATTTAAAGAGGATTTGGCTCGTTTAGGAAATGCCAGTGAATTTCCTTATGTTGGTACCACTTACAGTATCACTGAACATTTCCATTTTTGGACTCAACATGCCAGACTGGCTTCTATTACTCAGCCAGAACAGTTTATTGAGCTTAGCGAAAACTTAGCCAATAAAAAAGGCATAAAACTAGGCGATACCGTAAAAGTGACTTCATATCGCGGTTATATCAAAGCTAAAGCTGTTGTGACAAAGCGCCTTCCGACATTAACTGTTGATGGTAAAGAAATCGAGACTATTGGAATTCCTATTGTTTGGGGATTCACAGGTCAGACGAAGAAAGGATTTTTGGTGAATGAATTAACGCCACATTTAGGTGATGCCAATTCACAAACGCCAGAATATAAATCATTCTTAGTCAATATTGAAAAAGTGACCAGTGCGGCATAGGGAGGAAGATAAATTATGTCATTACAAACACAAGATATTATTCGCCGCTCGGGAACCAATTCGTTAACGCCAGCGCCACGAGCACGCGACTACCAACAAGAAGTGGCTAAATTAATTGATGTAACCACATGTATTGGCTGTAAGGCTTGTCAAGTTGCGTGTAGCGAATGGAATGATCTTCGTGCCGAAGTGGGTAATACTGTCGGCGTTTATGATAATCCGGCTGATTTAGAGCCGAAAGCATGGACAGTGATGCGGTATTCAGAAGTTGAGGTTAACGGCAAATTTGAATGGCTGATTCGTAAAGATGGCTGTATGCACTGTTCTGATCCTGGTTGTTTGAAAGCCTGCCCATCAGAAGGCGCTATTATTCAATACGCCAATGGTATTGTTGATTTTCAATCGGAACACTGTATTGGTTGTGGTTATTGTGTCGCAGGTTGCCCGTTCAATATTCCTCGAATTAGTAAAGAAGATAATCATTCTTACAAATGTACTTTATGTGTGGATCGCGTTGCGGTTGGGCAAGAGCCTGCTTGCGTTAAAACCTGTCCAACTGGTGCTATTCACTTTGGTACTAAACAAGATATGATTCGTCATGCTGAAAATCGAATTGTAGACTTGAAAAAACGCGGTTTTGAACATGCTGGTCTTTATGATCCACAAGGTGTTGGTGGTACTCACGTTATGTATGTTTTACACCATGCTGATCAACCAGAGCTGTATCACGGCCTACCAAAAGACCCTCACATTAGTGAAATCGTCAAATTTTGGAAAGGTATTTGGAAACCGTTATCCGCAGCTGCATTTGTTGCAACATTTGGAGGGTTGCTTTTTCATTACATGGGGGTTGGTGCAATTGAAGTGGATGAAGATGACATAGAACAAGAAGAACAAGCTGATAGGCAAGCGCGAAAACGTTTAGGATTACCCGTTTTTGGTCGCAAAAATAGTGCTAATTCATCACAACAGGAGAATCAACATGAATAAAAAAGGCATGATTTTAAGAACACCACTTATTGTTCGTTTTTGTCACTGGTGTATGGTGTGTCTATTTATTCTTACTGCACTATCGGGCTTATCCCTGTTTTTTCCATCAATTAAACTGTTTGGTTTATTCCTTGGTACACCACAATTAGTGAGGGCATTACACCCAATTATTGGTTGTGTTGTTTTTGTCTTACTGATGTTTATGTTTTTAAAGCTTGCTCGTCATAATATACCTAACAAACAAGATATTGTATGGTTAAAAAACTTTAAAAGCGTCATTATGGGCAAAGAAGAAGGTATTCCAATTGGCAAGTATAATGTCGGTCAGAAGTTTTTATTCTGGTGCATTATGAGCTTAATTTTTGTATTGTGTATTACTGGGCTAATCATGTGGCGCCGATATATTTCTGATTATTTTCCAGTACAGGTTGTACGTATTGCGATATTCTTCCACTCGTTTGCCGCTATTGCTTTAATTTTACTTGCTATTGGCCATGCTTATATGGCAATTTGGGTTAAAGGCTCTATTAAAGGGATGATAACAGGTTACGTATCACGTGCTTGGGCACGAAAAAATCATTCTACTTGGTATGAGGAAGAAATGGAAAAAGTTTATCAAAATGAACTAAATGCAAAGGCCAAATCTGAAGCTGAATCTACAGACGTTGAGCACAAACCAGCATAATCGTTCACCTCTATCTGTAATTGTATTTTCCGCTGATAGTCACTATCAGCGGAGTTATCTTAAAAGTAAAAATCAGTGATAAGTGAAATCACAATCAATGAGCATTTATAATGAGTATCAAAATCATCCCTCAAGATCAACTTGAACTACAAGCGACAAACTCAGTTATTAAACAAATTCCATTACTCTTTTATCCATCGCCTAAAACGCTGTATATTCGTCGAGCAGAGCGTTTAACGAGCCTTGCAAACAATAGTCCTATTAGTGATTATTTGAAATTTTGTGCAATAATCGCTGAAAAACAAGCGAATTTAATTAAAAATAAGCCTATAGATATTGATGTATCGTGTTTATTAAACAGCGATCACCCGCCACTTAGTTTAGCTAATTTACCACTTCAAAACACTTGGCAAGATTACTTAACTGCATTATTGAACTCATTTTCTGATACAACGCAGCAAATCACTTTAGTCATAGATCAGCTTAAAAAAAATAGTTCTCTAGAATTACAAGATAAAGCATTGCATTTACTTAAAGGAGAATTTGATCGAGTCGATGGCAATGAAACAATATTTATTTGGTCATCATTATCGGTTTATTATTGCCAACTTGCCAGCCAGATTAAAGGTAAAGCTATCGCAGAAAATACCGATAAACTTTGGTTGTGTCCTGTTTGTAATAGCATGCCAACAGCTAGCGTGATTCAATTAGGTAGCCACAATGGTTTGCGCTATTTGCACTGTAGTTTATGTGAAAGTGAATGGTATGTACCTAGAGTTAAATGTACTTGTTGCGATAACATGAAAGACATACAATATCTCTCACTAGAAAAGGAACTCTCAGCAACAAAAACTGAGTGTTGTGACGTTTGCCATAGTTATCTAAAAATACTTGATCAAGACAAAGACCCCCATATTGAAGTCATCGCTGATGATATTGCTTCATTGATATTAGATATCAAAACAGAAGAAGAAGGTTTTGCAAAAAGTGGTATAAACCCTTTTATATTTGCTAAATAAAAAACTTATATACTGATACCTATAAAAAATAAGTTTTATGGGGATCAGTATATAAGATTTATTCAAAATAATTAATCAGTTAAATTATATTGTGATGATGGTATTAGTTTATATAATAATTAATTAACAAATACAACTTAACTTTTTTGATTAATAAAGCTAGAATAGAACCATTGTACTAGTTTACGAGTTCGACTTATGAAACGCTTTATTTTATTAATCATAATTTTGTTTACACCTTTTTTGAGTTTCGCAAATACAATAAAAAATGTCGCTATTACGGCGATTGTTGAACATCCTTCATTAGATCAAATTCGTGATGGTGTTAAAGATGAATTGGCAGAAAACGGCTATAAGTTAAACGACAATTTAACGGTACAATATAAAAGTGCACAAGGAAGCAGTGCTACAGCAGCCCAAATAGCTAGACAATTTGTCGCCACTAAACCAGACGTCATTGTGGCAATTGCAACACCAAGCGCTCAAGCAACTGCCGCTGCAACCAAACAAATCCCAGTCGTATTTTCCGGCATTACCGACCCTATCGCGGCTAAATTAGTTAAAAACTGGCAACCAACAGGCACAAACATCACCGGTGTCTCTGATTATCAAGAGATGGGTCCACAAATCGACTTTATGAAGAAAATCGTCCCTAATGTCAAATCGGTAGGCTATATTTATAGCCCAAGCGAAATTAATTCAACTGTCGTGTTAAAAAATCTACAAAAGCTTTTATCTCAACAAAATATTGCTTTGTTTGCAGTGCCTGCCCAACGAACTGCGGATATTTCAACAGCTGTTAATACATTAAAAGGTAAAGTTGATTTAATCTATACAACAACCGATAACAATGTTGTTTCAGCTTATGAGTCTTTAGTCAAATTTGCGAATGAAAATAAAATCCCACTTTTAGCTTCGTTCCCTGATGCAATCGAACGCGGAGCTGTTGCAGCATATGGTATGAGTTACTATGATGTAGGACGTCAATCAGGTAAACTAGTTGTTCGAATATTAAAAGGTGAAAAGCCAGGAAGTATTACCCCAGAAATAGGGCAAGCCCTACGCCTTGTCATCAATATTGAAGCTGCTAAAAAACAAGGAATAACCTTGCCTTCTGACGTTATTCAATCCGCTTACAAAGTCATAGGCAATAATTAAGCCCAACTCCACTAGAATAAATCAAGAACTTTGCTCATTTAGTGAAGTGGGCAAAGGGAAAATGGTACAAATCCCCCCCTTTTAACCAATTAATATAACCTATAATTCTTGCCATCCAATAACTAGATTAGTATCACTTAACATAGTATGCCGATATGACAGCAAATTACTGATAAGTGTAATAAAATATTTACAGTTATAACGGTTTTTACGCTAGAAAATTATCTATTTTTGCTTTATAGTAGCTCAACATTTAGCTTGGTTGTAAAAAAAATATTACAGGAGTGCCTTATGCGTAATTCTATTATTAAACTTTTTATGCTACTTAGTTTATCGTTTGCAGCAGTCTACTCTTCAGCTGATCCTAAAACTGAACAAAAATTTGTTGCTATTACAGCAATCGTTGAACACCCAGCATTAGATAATGTACGCAAAGGTGTTGAAGATGAGTTAAAGGACAATGGTTACATTGCGGGAGAAAATTTAAAATTACAATTTTCAAGCGCACAAGGTAGTAGTGCCAATGCGGCCCAAATTGCGAAACAATTTGTAGCAAGTAAACCAGATGTTATCGTCGGAATAGCCACGCCAAGTTCACAAGCATTAGTTGCGACAACAAAACGCATTCCGATAGTTTTCACTGCCGTTACCGATCCAGTGGTAGCCAAATTAACACCAAGTTGGGATGCATCAAAAACAAATGTGACAGGTGTATCTGATGCCTTATCACTTGATGCTCAAATTGACCTGATGCTAAAAATTAAACCTGATGCTAAAAATGTTGGTTATGTTTATAGTCCAAGCGAAACTAATTCAACCCTCATACTAAAACAATTGCAGGTTGAACTAGAAAAACGAGGTATGAAAATTATTGCCGCTCCAGCCCAGCGCACTTCTGATATATCAACAGCAGCGAGAAGTTTAAAAGGTAAGGTAGATATGATTTATACTACTACTGATAATAACGTAGTTTCTGCTTATGAAGCTTTAGCTAAAGTGGCTAATGAAAGTAAAATCCCACTTATTGCTTCTAATCCTGAATCGGCAGAACGTGGCGCAATTGCCGCTTTAGGTATGAGTTATTATGATCTTGGTCGCCAAGCTGGTAAAATTGTTATCCGCATACTTAATGGTGAAAATCCAGGCGATATTGCACCACAAGTAGGCAATATCACTCAATTAACAATAAATAAAAAAGCGGCTGAACGGCAAGGTGTTATATTATCTGAAAATGTATTAAAATCAGCGACCAAAATTGTCGAAAAATAAATTTACTATTTTCTAACTCAATCGCCAACTTTGGCGATTAACTTTAATGGATTTTTTCATGTCTTTTGAATTTTTATTAGGCTCAATTGGAATAGGACTTATTTATGCACTAGTAAGTTTAGGTGTATTTATCTCCTTCCGTTTACTTGATTTTCCCGATCTTACCGCAGATGCTAGCTTCCCTCTTGGTGGCGCAGTATGTGGATTGTGCATTTATGTAGGCATCGATCCTTGGATCGCAACATTATTTGGTATGCTTGCTGGCTGTTTTGCTGGTGCCATGACAGGAATACTGTATGTGAAGCTCAATATTCTTCAATTATTATCAAGTATTATTGTTATGATAGGGCTCTATTCTATTAATTTAAGGATATTAGGTATAGGGCCTTATGTGATGGATGAAACAACTCGACTAGCTGGTTCACCTAATCTTTCTTTACTTGATGCCAAAACAATATTTTCACCATTTATTGCTGAAGACTACAGTAATCAATATTTTGTACAACCCCTTATGATATTAGGATTTGTGCTTGTATTTTGGATGTTACTAAATCTATTTTTAAGTACCCAAAAAGGACTAGCCTTAAGAGCAACAGGGACTAATCCTCGAATGGCAAAATCTCAAGGCATACCGACAGATAGCATAACCATTTTGGGTATGGCCATCTCAAATGGTTTAATTGCGTTAGGTGGATCCCTTTTTGTGCAAACGCAAGGTAGTGCTGATATTACCATTGGTGTTGGTACAATTGTAATTGGTCTTGCCTCGATTATTATTGGTGAAAGCCTATTCCCAGCTAAACGTATTTGGGCTGTGATGCTAGCCGTTATTTTCGGTTCTATTTTATATCGTTTATTCATTGCTTTTGCACTTAGTAATGAGTTTTTACAAGAAATCGGTGTCGGAACAGAAGATCTCAATCTAATCACAGCAATACTTGTTGTGCTAGCTCTAGTTGTGCCTAAGCAATTAAAAAAACACGCTAAGATAAGAGGGAAGTAAGCATGATTAAAGTAGAACAATTGCAATTAACCTTTAATCGAGGTACTCCTATTGAAAATCATGTCTTACGAGGGTTAAATCTCAATATTAGTCAGGGCGAATTTGTCACTATTATAGGCAGTAATGGAGCGGGGAAAAGTTCGTTGCTTAATGTGATTAGTGGCGATTTACTTGTTGACTCAGGCCATATTGTCATTAATGGTCAAAATGTAACTCGCTGGCCAGCATGGAAAAGAGCTGGTATGGTGGCTCGTGTATTCCAAGATCCTATGGTTGGAACTTGTGAAAATTTAACTATCGAAGAAAATCTTGCTATCGCTTATAATCGTGGACATCGTTTTAGGCTATCTTCAGCTCTTAATTACGAAATCAGATCAATATTTAAAGAAAAATTGGACACATTAAATTTAGGTCTTGAAAATCGGTTATCAGATATGATGGGATTACTTTCTGGTGGTCAAAGGCAAGCTATTAGTTTGTTAATGTCAACTTTACAGCCATCTAAAATATTATTGCTTGATGAACATACAGCAGCACTTGATCCCAAAACTGCACAGTTTGTTTTAGAACTCACCAATGAAATTGTTTCAAAAAATCAATTAACGGCCATGATGGTGACTCATTCAATGAAACAAGCATTAGAGTATGGCACTAGAACAGTGATGCTTCATCAAGGGCAAGTAGTGCTTGATGTATCTGGAGAACAACGAGCTAAATTAACTGTAACTGATTTATTAGATATGTTTGAAAAAACGCGCGGTGAAAAAGTTACTGATGATGTGTTACTTTTAGGTTAACGAAAAATCAAAAAGCAATATTTCTATCAAAAATATTGCTTTTTTATACTTATTGCTACAAATTTTATTCTGGTCACATCGTGTTATGCATCGAGCCATTATATTTACTTCTTATTACAAATTGTAATAAAACAACCGATGTTTGAGTATAAAACGTTTCATAATATCAAAGAAATAATATTAAATTATCAATCATTGAGTCTCAAAATCAATAAATCCAAAAATTCTAATTAGCTATTTTTAATAACCAATTAATATGATTTCAATTGTTGGCGAACCGCCATCAAGGCAAAGCCTAATAAATTTTTACCTTGCCATGTCAAAGGGTTATCTATATTAGGGGCATCTTGCGCTAAACCGATTCCCCAAATTTTATCTACGGGACTGGCTTCAACTAAAACTCTTTGTTGAGTTGATAATAAAAAATCAGCTAATTGTCGATTCTGAGAAAATTTAGCGAAGTTACCCTCTATAACAATAGATAAACATTGTTCATCCCATGTTTTATCAACAAATCCCCTGACTTGGCGTCCCAATGACTTAGCAAGGCCTGGGCTGTTAGCTTTAAGAATTTCTTGTAATATCTTTTTATCATCAAATAATCTTGCTTTCGCTGCCATCATATAATGTTCTGCTGTAGCATAATAAATATCATCAACAATAAATCCGCTAGGGTACCATTGGCTAAAGCAAGCTTTGGTAATTATAGAGGAAGGCTCTCTTTGGTTATGCCCCCAAAAATATACATATTTAAACCTTTCTCCTGCTCTATAACGTTGGCATAACTCATCAATATCCACAATCTCTCCTTATGTATAATAAATGATGTATTATCATTGTTATATTTATTAAAAAGTAATAAAAAACGCCCTCAATTGCATAAAAAAGGCTATATAAATAATATTATCATAATGAGTATAAATTTTTGTTTATAAAAATGGCAAGATTAGTTATTTGCTTCAAGCTGCGATGTTTTTCTCTTTTTCTATTGAATATGTTCGCTCAAAAGTTATTGCTATAGCTCGACATTAATCGCCCTTTGTCAGTATTAAACTAATCAATAAGATAAAAATGTAGGTATACGATTAAATGGTTTATTAAAGGTTCTTAATGAACTCATTTCGTTGCGTAAGGATAGGAATTATTCGTGTTATTTATTGTAATTTTTCAACTAATATTTTATCGCATCCAAAGGTTGATATTGCGATTAATCTAGCATCACAATATGCCGATAAATGAGTGAGGTTAATGAGGTAAACAGAGATGCAAGGCTATGCTTTGTTATAAACAAATCATAGCCGATGCGTTAAAACAGAGTGAATATTCCCTTTTTTTGAAATAGTTATTGCCGTCAAACTTCTGACGGCTCATTTTCAAGGGTGATATTGGGATCGTTATACACAGCCATATCCATAAGGCCAATTTCACGATCAGTTGCCACAGCCGCTGTCATGGCGCCAGATACATTGGCTAAAGTTCTTGCCATATCAATAATTGGATCCACGGCTAAAACCATCCCAATTAATGGGAAGTATTCAGCCATCCCCATACCAGATAAAACAACGGTTGCGGCAACGGTTGCTGTGCCGGGAATGCCAGCGATACCGATTGAACCAATAACTACCACAATGACAAGCATAATATAAAATTGGATATTCGTTTCAATGCCAACCATATGGGCTACCATCACGGCAAGTAAAGCAGGGAAAAAACCAGCACAACCGTTCATTCCCATAGTGCTGCCAAGTGAGCCGACTAAATTTGCCGTGCCGGTATTCACTCCCATTCGAACGGTTAACGTTGAGATAGTCATAGGTAGTGAGCCAACTGATGAGCGACTAGTAAAGGCTAATAACCATGTTCCTAATGCTTTTTTGATAAACATGATTGGTGAAATACCATGAATCGAGACAATGGCGACATGCACAATTAGCATAATCAATGTGGCAATATAGATAGCGGCAACAAAGCTTGAAACCTGAATAATAGCAGGTATTCCATTAGAAATAATAGTGCGAGCCAGTAACGCAATGACTGCGTAAGGCATATATTTAATGATTGTCATCGCAATGGACATTACGATTTTGTAAAGTGCTTCGATAAATGTTTTAAAAAGTGCAATAGGTTGTGGATTCTTCTTTTCCATTCTATTGGCGGCCAGCCCCATTAAAGCCGAGAAAATGACTAATCCAACAATGTTTTCATTTACCATTGATGCAATAATATTACTTGGAATTAGATTCACAAAGGTATCAATAATATTGGTGTATTGTTTTGCTTGGGCTTGATGTACAGGGCTTGAGCTTATTTCACCTAAAGCAAATAGATTCGCTAGCAAAATACCGATGATACAGGCAATGGCTGTTGTAAACAGTAACCAAAAAATCCCTCTAAATGCAATTTGAGGTAGATTTTTTTTGCCCGAAAAATCGATAATTACTTTAACAATCGATACAAAAATAAGTGGTATCACTAGCATTCGGATAAAGGCAATAAATGCTCGACCAAATAGCCCATACCATGTTGCGGTTTCCTGCATCCAAATGGTTGATGTATCAGGAAAGCCCGCTACAGCTTGAATGCCTAAGCCAAGCACAGCACCAAGGATTAAGCCAACTAACATACGAATTGAAAAATTGACTTTTTTATCTTGTAACGGTTTCATCACCGCAAAAAAACAGATGAGAAGTAGCCCAATACCAATGAGGGTTTGATAATGAGTTATTGATAGGAACTTTTCAAAAAAAGTTCCTTGAAAAATGGCATCTGACATAATTAGCCTCTCTTTTGATAATTCAATTATCTGGTTAACAATCTATATTTAATCACATGACTTGCTGTTTAACTATAAATACATTAATGCTGCTTATTTGGCTATAGAGCCGGCAATATTTAAAATATCCCAAGGTCTGGAAAAAGGTGGCGCATACAGAAAATCCATCATGGCCAATTCATCAATTTTCACATTCGCCCATATAGCCGTTGCTAATGTGTTCACTCTTAATACCGCGCCCTGCCCACCGGCTATTTGTCCACCTAAAATCACGCGCGTATCGGCATGATAAATAAGTTTTGCTGTTACACTTGTTTGTCCAGCAACATAATTACTGTGATTTTTATCTTTAACCATGACAGTTTTATAGGGGATTGCGGCTTTTTTGGCTTCGTTTTCGGTTAAACCAGTGCGTCCGGCTTCGATATCAAAAACTTTTAACGCTGAAGTGCCAATTGTGCCGGGATATTCGCAATGTCCGCCACCTAAATTTTCGCCTACAATTTTGCCAAGCTTGTTTGCTCCTGTGGCGAGCGGGATATATATCATTGAATGGCTAACTTTATGGTAAAGCGCGACGCAATCGCCAGCGGCATAAATATCGGCAATATTGGTTTGCCCTAAGCTGTTAGTGATTATGGCACCATTTTCAAGTGTGTTGATGCCAAGATCTTTATAGATATCACTATTTGGTTTTACTCCTGTTGCAATAATAACCATATCAGCGGGATATCGTCCTTTATCGGTAATCACATGCGTGACACTGTGTGAGCCTTCAAAGCCAAGTACTCGTTCTTGCAAGTGTAGGTCGCAATGTTGTTTAATATTTTCTTCAATAAGGTCGGTAATTTGTTCATCAAACGCATCGACAAGGATTCTGCCATCCAATTGGATCAATTTAACCTTTTTTTGTAAGGCGACCAACGATTCAGCGATTTCAAGACCAATATAGCCAGCACCGACAACAATAACATTTTGGGTGTTTTGGTCTGATAATATGTGTTTGATTGCTAATCCATCGCGCAGATCGCGTAATGTAAAAATGTTTTTTAGTTGACCATTTTTAAAAGCAGGCATAATAGGACTTGCGCCAACCGCCAGTAATAATTTATCGTAGTTGTCATCAAAGCAATCACCAGTATTGTGATCTTTAATGGTTAATTTTTTTTGATTAACATCAATCGCCATTACTTCATGTAACGTTTTAATTTCAATACCATCTTTTTGAAATTGTTCTGGTGTTCGAGATATCATTTCATTGGCATCAGTAAAGTGGTTACCAATGAAATAGGGTAAACCACAAGCGCCAAACGAGACAATATTCGATTTTTCATAAATACGGATGGTTGCCTCTGGGTTCATTCTTTTGGCTTTTGCGGCAGCACTTGCACCTGCGGCTTGAGCGCCAATGATGATGATTTTCACTTAATTTTCTCCTCAGTGCTCAGATATTTAATTATTAATAATATCCTATCATACGTCATAAATTATTGGGGAGATAGATAGCTATTTAGCATTAATATTTATTAATTCAAAATTTGAATCATTTGAACGTTAACAATTACCAACTTTGTATCATCTTTTTAAGTCAAATGGCTTTTGTCAAAAAATTTCAGGAAACTATGTGTTTGAGTATAAATTTTTAAATATAATTGGTTGAGTATGATTGATTAACGCTATGATTAAATTAATCTGTAAGTCGCTCTCATTTAATGCGGGAATATAATAAAACGTTTTTCCGTCTGCATTAAAAAACAGTTCTCGATTTTCTTCATCAATTTCATAAAGGGTTTCAATACAGTCTACCGAGAAACCTGGGCAGATGACGTGCACGTTTTTAACGCCACTTTGTGCCAATGCTTGTAGTGTGTCGCTGGTACTTGGCGTAACCCATTTACCTTTACCAAATTTTGATTGATACGCCATTTGGATTGGTCGATTTATACCATTTGCTCGACATTTTTCGATTAATAACTGCGTGGTCATTTCACAACGTTTAATGTAATCCTCTTTTCGTTTGTGAATATAACGCTCTGGGATACCATGGTAAGAAAGCACGAGCACTTCAGGCTCTCCTTGATCTTGAAAAGCTTGTTTAATTTGTAAATAAAGTGCATTGATATAGCTTGGATGATCAGCATAATCACGAATATAACAGATATTATCAATGATTTGATCAGAGGCAATAATGTGTTTGAGTTTATCAAGTACTGCAAGAGTTGTGGTTGTGGAATACTGCGGAAAGAGTGGTAATACGGTAATTTTTGAACATGATCGAAGGTTATTTAATGCCGATTGCATATCCGGTTCACCATAAGTCATGGCTAATTCACATTGTATATTCGGTAAATGACGTTGTAATTTATCACATAATAATCGGCTATAATGCAATAAAGGTGATGCGCCATTTATCCAAATTTTTTGGTAATGGTGAATAATATAAGGTACTCGTTTTGGTATCACAAAGTACTTTAAAATGGGATACCAAAACAGCTTTGGCAAATCAACGACATGCCGATCGAGCAAAAACTCGGTTAAATACTGCTTTATTGCATCTGGCGTTGCCGCACTTGGCGTGCCTAAATTAACCAATAATAGACCTTGTTTTTTTTCCACAAGCAATCCCTATTTTGCGCAAAGATAATGGTTGATAATGTTAAGCAGTCGATCTAGTGCCCCTTGATTTTGTTTTAATACTTGATATGCCTGTTCGCCAATTTGCTGACTATTACTTTTATTTTCCAAAAGCGTATTAACTGCGGAATAAAGAGCGTCTGCTGAGCTAGCACAAATGATCATCCCGTTAGCTGAAATGAGCTGTTCACAAATAACTTTAAAATTGAAAAAGTGCTCGCCACTAATGATTGGGATGTGGTGAAGTGCTGGCTCTAATGGGTTATGCCCACCATGCTTCACTAAACTACCTCCAACAAAGGCAATATTGGCAATGCCATAAAGTTCTATTAACTCTCCCATTGTATCGCCCAAAATGACTCGTGTTTGTTTAGTCGGAACTTGGTTGCTACTGCGGTTAATATAATTTAACCCGCGGTCATTAATTAATTTTTCGACGGTTTTAAAGCGTTCAGGGTGGCGGGGAACAACGATTAATAACAAATCAGGGCATGTTTTTAATAATCGTTCAAAGGCAGACAAGATGATTTCATCTTCGCCACTATGTGTACTTGCAGCAATAAAGACAGGGCGATTTAATTGCCATTGTTGTTTTAGCATTGCAATTTTTTGCTGCTGTTGAGCCGTTAAATCAATATCAAATTTAATACTGCCGGTTATGGCTAAATGATCACTCGGCAAACCCAGTGATACAAAACGCTCTCCGTCTTGCTTATTTTGTGCGGCAATGGCGCTGATTTTTGATAGTAAATGGCTAATCGCTCGTCCTAGTTTGCGATATCGGTTAGCTGATCGTTCTGATAATCTAGCGTTGGCAAGAACCAGCGGAATATTTCGTTTGTAACACTGACAAATAAAATTAGGCCAAAGCTCAGTTTCCATAATAATCACTAATTTTGGCTGAACTGTTTTTAAAAAACGATTTATTGCGCAAGGCAAATCATAAGGTAAATAAACATGATGAACATTATCACCGAGTAACGATTTCACTCGCTCTGAGCCTGTTGGCGTCATAGTTGTCACTGTGATAGGTAAATTAGGATATTGTTGTTGCAATGCTTTGATTAGTGGGATAGCGGCAATCGTTTCCCCCACTGATACGGCATGCAGCAAGATACCGTTAGATTCAACTTTATTTTGGCAAAAACCATAGCGTTCAAGCCAACGCTTACGGTAAGCAGGTGCTTTACAGCTACGCCAAAGTAGCCTTAGCCAAACAAAGGGTTGAATCAAATATAATAAAACAGTATATAAAATTTGCATGCTAATTATTTGGTTAGATCAAAAAAGTGCTCGCGGTAATAAACCAGTTCGGCAATCGAATCACGAATATCATCAAGCGCTTGGTGCGAGCTCTGTTTGCTAATCCCTTTTAACATTTCAGGCCTCCAGCGTTTAGCTAATTCTTTAATTGTACTAACATCTAAATAACGATAATGAAAATAACGTTCTAAATTAGGCATATAGTTAAATAAAAAACGACGATCTTGCCCAATAGTATTACCACAAATTGGTGAGCTGTTTTCAGGTACCCATTGTTTTAAAAATTCGATGGTTTGTTGTTCGGCTTGTTGTTCGCTAATAGTACTTGTACGAACGCGCTCAATAAGTCCTGATTTGCCGTGGGTATTTTGATTCCACTCATCCATTAATGCTAATTGCTCATCAGATTGATGAACGGCAATTACAGGTCCTTCAGCAAGGATATTTAAATTAGAATCGGTAACAATGGTTGCAATTTCAATAATGCGATCAGTGGTTGGATTAAGTCCTGTCATTTCAAGATCAATCCAAATAAGATTGCTACTGTTAATTTGTGGTTGTTTGCTCATAATTTGCGATAGACATTTTCTTTTTGATACTGAGTAGTGTAGCATAACTGACAATCTGTTTTAGTAAAAAATGAGTGCTATGGCAAAAAATCAACTCTCCCAAAATCAAAAAAGGCGCGTAGCGGCAAAACACCAGCAACGATTAGCTATAAAACAAGATGAAAGTCTATCAAATTTTTCATCCCCTCGTGATGGTGTTGTGATAAGTCGTTTTGGTAAATCGGCTGATGTCGAAGATGATGCAGGCCTGATTTATCGTTGTAGTATTCGGCGCACGTTACCGTCGTTAGTCACTGGCGATAAAGTTTTGTGGCGCGAAAGTTTAGAGCCGAACACCAATGGTATTATTGAAGCGGTTCATCCTCGGCATTCTGAACTTGTTCGGCCTGATTTTTATGATGGTGTTAAACCCGTTGCCGCAAATGTTGATCAAATCGTGATTATTTCGGCTGTCTTGCCAGAACTATCACTAAATATTATCGATCGCTATTTAGTGGCTTGTGAAAGTACTGATATACAACCCATTATTGTTTTAAACAAAATTGATTTACTCAATGATCAGCAACGCGCTAATGTTGAAAAACAATTGGCGATTTATACTCATATTGGTTATCAATTATTATATGTTTCATGCCAAAATCAACAAGGTATTGCGGTATTGCAAGATGCCTTGCAAGGTAAGGTTTCTATTTTAGTTGGGCAGTCAGGCGTAGGTAAATCAAGTATTATTAATTTACTGTTACCTCATCAATCACAATCAGCGATGACTGGAGGTATTTCAGAAATATCAGGTCTTGGTCAACATACAACCACATCCTCTCGGCTTTACCACTTACCAAATGGTGGCGATATTATTGACTCACCAGGGATCCGCGAATTTGGCTTATGGCATTTAGAGCCAGAACAGGTAATTAGGGGGTTTAAAGAATTTGACAATTATTTAGGTGGTTGCCACTTTCGTGATTGTAATCACCTTGATACGCCAGGTTGTTTGCTACAAAAAGCAATGCAAGACGGTCAAATTGCCCCATCAAGGCTTGATAACTATCATCGAATTTTACAGACAATGCAAGAAGTAAAGGCAAAAACGAATAAAAGCTATAAATAATATAAATAATGAGCTTTAAACAAAATTAAAAAATTTAATTTTAGTTGGTTTAGTAATGATAGGCTCGAATATTATTTGTTGCTACTCACAATTTGTGAAATTTAAATTGGGAGTAGCAAAATAAAAAATATTAGGTATTAACGATTTTTTAGTGCAAAGCCGATAACGACATATGCCCAACCTTGGAAAATAAGATCAATACCTAAAAACATACCTAATATCCAAAGACTGTCATACGGCCAACCTGCAATAATCATAAATCCTAAAATTAATGTAATAATCCCAGAGGTTAAAACCCATCCCCACCGAGGTAAATTGCGGTTATTTAGAGCCGCAAATATTTGGGTAAAGCCGCCCATAATTAACAAGAACGACATCACTAATGTTAAGGCAGATGAAACAGCAACGGGTTGGAAAAATGACATTAATCCAATAAAAATATATAAAATTCCCATTACTGCCCATAAGGCTGATTGACCAAAACTTTTGATGCTAAAAGAATGTAGTGCTTGGGCAATACCTGCAATGAGAATTAATGTACCAATAAAATAGATAGAAAAAACGGTTGCAATGAACTGATAACCTAATGCTAAGCACCCTAATACAATTAAAATAACACCGACTAAAATAAACCAGCTTGATTTTTCTTTAAGAGCGTGGAACTTGTGTTCGTTAGATATCATGTTATTTACCTATTTTTATGAGTTAATTTTGGATTTCAAATGCAAACCACTGCAAAGACCTTAGTCTGTTAACAGCGATGAGTAAATGAAAAGAAAGGTCATGAAGGTACAATTTATTGCACAGTAATGCGTTTTTATGCAAACTTTCACTGTGCATATAAATTAGTCAATATAATAAAACTAAATTGAGAATTAACTTTTATCTTTCAGTGCTTCGTCTAGCGTCGAATAGAACATGAGTTTATTAGAAATTGGAACAATTTTGGCGCGAGCTAATGTTTTTAATGGTTGAAATTGTAATTCACAAATTGATAAATCAACATGTTCAGGTAGTTCATCGATAAAATGTATTAAAGCATTAAGTCCACCAGCATCAAGAATAGGTACTGCATCCCATTGTAGCACTATGTGCTTATATCCATTAATCTTTTGATAGATCTCTAAAAATGTGCGTTCAGCAGCAGCAAAAAACAGTGGCCCATTAATACGTAACACTAAAGTTTTATCGTCACTGCGATTTAGCTCAACTAAGCGAGTCATTCGAGCAATACGGCGCATAAATAGAATTGATGCAAGCACAATCCCGAGTGTAATTGCAATCACCATATCAAATAGAACTGTGAGCGACATGCAAATAAGCATAATCAATATATCATCTTTTGGCGCACATTTAATAATATAAATGACGCGTTGAACCGCGCTCATATTCCATGCGACGATAAGTAACAATGCAGCCATTGCAGAAAGTGGGATAAACGATAATGCAGGTGCAAAGCAAATTAGTGCAAGTAACACAACGAGTGAATGCAAAACGGCAGCAATCGGCGATGTTGCACCGGCTTTGACATTTGCCGCCGACCGCGCGATAGCTGCTGTTGCTGAAATGCCACCAAAAAAGGGCGCAATAATATTTCCTAAACCTTGACCAATAAGTTCGCTATTTGAGTGATGTTTGGTATGCGTCATTTCATCTAATACGACAGCACACAATAGCGATTCAATTGCGCATAACATTGCCATGGTTAACGAAATCGGTAATAAGGCGGTCAGTGTTGACCAATCCCAATTAAATTCAGCATGCTGCCAAGGTAAAATAAATTCTGGTAATACAGAGGGTATGCCATGACCTATTGTATTATCGGCTAGCGTATAGGTAAATCGTGAACCAATGGTTTCAATTTGATAACCAAATTGATTAAAAATAAACATGACAGCAATGCCAGCAACCAGTGCCGGTAAGTGCCCCGATATTTTGACTTTAAGTTTTGGCCATACAATTAACACTATCAGTGTTACTGTTCCGACTATAGTGTCAGCAATATTTATGGTGGGTAGTGTTTTCGTTAACTCAATAACTTTTTCAATATAGCGCTCTGGCATATGCTCAAGCGTTAAGCCAAAGAAATCTTTAATTTGCATGGTTGCTATAGTTATGGCAATACCTGATGTGAAACCTAATACCACGGGTAATGGAATGTATTCGATTAATCGCCCTAGTCGAATCAATCCCATTAATACAAGAAATATGCCAGACAGTAATGTTGCAACGAGTAATCCAGATAATCCATATTGTAACGATACCGGGTATAAAATAACCACAAATGCTGCAGTAGGACCTGAAACGCTAAAACGTGATCCGCCCGTTAATGCGATCACAAAGCCCGCTATAATTGCGGTGTATAGACCATACTGTGGTGGTACGCCACTAGCAATTGCTAGCGCCATTGCTAGCGGTATAGCAATAATACCGACAGTTATTCCCGCTATTAAATCCTTGATAAAACGAGTTGTGTTATAAGGGGTGTTTATACATGCTGATATAAATGCACAGCTAATTTTGGTGCTAGAAAGGCCATATAATTTCATTGTTTTTAATCAATTAGAGGGAAGTTATCTTGGGTGTCTAATAAGATAATCTTTTTTACAAAAAATAAAAGAGTGTTATAAAAATAAACACCTTTTTGTAAAGATGTTTATGTAGGCAAGGATTAATCAACTCATTATCTAATCAATATTACAGGATTAATATTGAAGATAAAAGCCAAGTAGATTCGTGGCGTTGATAGCAATAAAACGTTATAATCTGTTTTTTATTTACCTAAAATTACATGGACTAAAGATTGTGCAAATTTGTTAACGGTCAAACGGTAACAAGTATATACTTAATTCATTGCTCTTTTTAATACATAAAAACACTATCTAGCTTTACAAGCAAAACTTTTATTTTTGTTTGGTTGATGGGTTAAATAATTAAAATTAGTTAGGTATATCAATAACGCAAAAGTATGAGGTTTATTTTTTATGTTTTCTTGGTGGACTAAAGTTTATTTTTTTCTTATCCAAATCTTGGTCAAACTTTTTGTTAAAAGTAAACCGATTCCTACCGATCCAATAACAGAATTAGACCTTGATACCGACAGACCAATTTTATATGTGTTACCTTATAACTCTCAAATTGATTTGATGGTCATTCGTTCTCTTTGTTTACAATATAATTTACCTGATCCATTAGTTGGCATTGATATCAATGGTAAAAACATTCCTGCTTATCTCTATATTGATAAAGGGCCAGGTATTTTTGCCTCTAATCAACAAAAAAACAAAGCGATTGAAATTTTAAGAGATTATATTTCGGCACATCAACAAAATCATGATCTTGATATCCAAATGTTACCTGTTTCGGTAATGTTTGGGCGTCGTCCCGATATTGAAGGGAAAAAAAAGTTATCACTACAAGTGCTTGGTGCAACCAGTAAGTTTTTTAAAATAATTACGCTAGGCAGAGACTGTTATACGCGATTTTCTCGCACGGTTTCATTTAAAGATATTCATGTGGATAAACAGCAAGATCTTCCTGTTTTAGCACATAAATTAGCACGTGTTGCACGGATTCATTTTGCAAAACAGCGCATGGCCTCAATTGGCCCTAAACTTCCTGTTCGTCAAGCAATGTTAAATAATTTACTCAAAAAACAAGTACTTTCTGAAGCTATACAAGAAGAAGCCAAAAGTAAAAATGTGAGTCTTGATAAAGCCCAAAAAAATGCATTAGTCATTTTAAATGAAATTGCGGCTAATTTTTCTTATCGTATGCTAAGAGTTACAGATTTTGTCCTCACTTGGGCGTGGAATAGGCTTTATCAAGGGTTAAAAGTGACAAATGCTGATCCTGTTCGTGAGTTAGCGCAAAATGGTCATGAAATTGTCTATGCCCCTTGTCACCGTAGCCATATGGACTACTTATTATTATCTTATGTACTTTATCGACAAGGGCTAGTCCCGCCCCATATTGCAGCTGGCATTAACTTGAACTTTTGGCCCGCAGGTCCTATTTTTAGGCGATTAGGTGCATTTTTTATTCGCCGCTCATTCAGAGGTAATAAACTCTATACTTCGGTTTTTAGAGAATATTTAGCTGAACTTTTTATCCGCGGTTATGCTGTTGAATATTTTGTTGAAGGTGGGCGATCACGTACCGGTCGGTTACTCGATCCTAAAACAGGCATGTTAATGATGACAATTCAAACATTATTACGTGGTGATGCAAGACCAATTACTGTTGTGCCCGTTTATATTGGTTATGAGCATGTACTAGAAGTTGCTACCTATGCTAATGAATTACGAGGAGCAAAAAAAGAAAAAGAGAGTTTATGGCGTACTATAAAAGCATTTTTAAAACTAAAAAAATTGGGGTTTGGTTATGTCAATTTTGGTCAACCGATACCGTTAAACCAATTTTTGAACCAACATATACCAGAATGGCGAGATGCTATCGAACCAACCGGCACCCAACGCCCACAATGGTTGACACCAACAACTAACTTACTTGCTAAGCAAATTATGGAGCATATTAATTCATCAGCGGCAATCAACGCGATGAATTTATGTTGTTCAATATTATTAGCGGCAGATCAACGAGCGCTAACTAAAGTTAGGTTAATTGAACAGATAGATCATTTGTTAAAATTATTAAAAAGTATTCCTTATTCAGATTTGATCACTATTCCAGATCAAACACCAGAAGAATTGTATGAACATGCCAAAGAAATGGGGAAATTTGTTATCACAACAGATGAAGCTGGCGAAATCGTCGGTCTTACTTCCGAACAAGCGGTTTTAATGACTTATTATCGAAATAATATTCAGCATTTGCTGATTATTCCTGCTATCGTGGCGAGAATTTTACTCAAACATAATCGAATTTCATCTACTGAAGTGCTAGAACAGGTAAAACTAATTTTTCCTTTAATCAAATCAGAACTATTTGTTTATCATAATGCAGAACAACTTACTGAATATGTGAATAAAATTATTAAAACGTATGCCGAATTAAACCTCATCAGCTATTCACCAGATAAATTAACATTGAATTATTTAAAAATGTCGGATTTACAGTTAATTGCGTCATCATCTAAAGATACATTGCAACGTTATGCCATTGCGTTTTCTTTATTGCAAAAAGATCCAACGATTAGCCGTGCGACACTAGAAAAAGAGGCGAGACTCATTGCTGAGAGGTTATCTGTTTTGCATGGTATTAATGCTCCGGAATTCTTCGACAAAGGTGTCTTTTCAACATTAGTTGCATCACTACGAGAGCAAGGTTATTTAGATGACCAGAATGATACCAACTTAGCAAAAATTGAAACCATGAATACAATACTTAAGCCTTTAATTACAGCACGAGTAATGCAAACTATCGATGAAATCAATTTATAACTCAAATAATAAAAAGTGCATGATGAAGCTATTAAATAAAAAAATAATAAGTCATGCTTTTTAGTTGATACGGTTTTGGTGAAAAGAAAAAACAGATGGTATTGAAACTAGAAGAAACACAACAGCAATTAACTGATGAAGAACTCAACGAATTTAGTCAATTAGTTGGGAATAAAATTCCCGATGATTTTATCAGCTTTTACCGCCAATTTAACGGAGGAACTTTTATACAAGTTGATAGTAAAATGAGTAATTATGTTGATGACAAGTTTTTGATTAATTTTTTTAGCATAAAATATGGCCTTACAATAGAAAATATTTATGCGCAGTTTAGGCGAGATTTTCCGCAGCTACAAGATATGCTACCTTTTGCTTCTGATCTAAACTTGAATTGTTACCTGCTTTCATTAAGGCCTCAAGATAATGGTTGTGTTTACTACTGGTCAGTCGTAGAGCAAGAATTAACATTGCAATTTGATTCATTTAACCGTTTTATTTTATTTTTGGATGAGGTATTACAGTCTCTTGACAAAAAATATAAGAAAAATCGCCAGCTAGATATTGTTATATGGAGTTGGGTTATAGTTTCAATTGTGCTTTACATTTATTTCAAAAAATGACCGTTTGTGGTAATTATATTCTTTCTAAATAGGTAATTAGCACTATAGCGTTCATTTAATTATGAGCTTAATAGAGACATAGCAGTATTATGTGTATATCTTTTTTGCGTGATGAGGTCATCAATTTTTTAAGTTATCATGCGTTATTTAGTTTAAGCTTACAAGCTAGAACAACGTATTTATTTGAAAATGGCATGATAAACCAGCAATCTTGCGAGCATGCTAAACAAGCAATATTTAATAATGATATTCTTGATAATTATAAACCCTCACCGTTATTCAAAAATCGTTATCTCGAAACAAAAATCGAGCAAATTACCGGTAATAAAATCAAGATTATTGATCATCCAGATAGTGAAATATCAGGGGTAGCTTGTGTTTGTTGCCAATTTATGGTGTTCGAAAGCGCTGAAGATGCTCTTTTTGAACTATGCCCTGTTTGCAATTGGCAGGTGGATAAATTGGATAAAAATGGTTATAGCAAATTAAACAAAAGTTACTTAACAGATTATAAAAATAATATCGTCACAAAAGAAATGATTGAGCAATTTAGTGATATATTTATAAGAAGGTAGACACCTACCACTTAAAATTGAAGCAAGTGTAATTTTCTATATAAATTTTCCTCTCACAATGGGAGTATGTAAGATCTGTCTTTTTTAAACACAAAAGAATCTTTATGGCTAAGTAAAATTTGATAATTTATTATTAAGAAGCCCTTTAAATAAATTGGTACACATATTGAAAAATAAAAGAATAACAAATAACTAAATAGGAATCTAAAAATGCAACGTTCGACAGTTAATGTCAAAATTTATTGGCGATCTATACAACAAGGTGGAAAACAAACGCTTCCCATAAATACAAAATACTATCCGATCACTGAACCGCTTAAAGATAAGCAGGGTGATATGACAAGTTGGTCATTGGTAATAAATGTTAAAAATAATGAGCACATTAATACTCACGAAAGAATAGGTTTTGGTGAAGCTCATTTTTTAATGGAAAATGCGCCCAGTTATTTACTCAATAAAGGGTTTAAAATAATTATTTATGAGGGACCTAAACAAGTGGCAACTGTTGAAGTGCTTTAATTATTTTTTTAAATAGCAAAGGGAGCCCTAAATAAAATTTTATCATGGCGATATTTAGACCAATCAATCTATAACCTCACAAAGACCTTTAATTTTTAAGCAAAAAACAGACCTAAAAACACGATAAAACCCACATAATTATTATTCATAAACGCGTTGAAACATCTGTTTCGAACTCGATTTTTTATTAGCCATTGTTGATAAATAAATAGTGCTGTAACTAGTAATAAAGCAATATAGAAGATCTGTGATAACTGATTAGTTAAACCAATAAATAATAAACCAATAACTGAAACTATCTGCAATAATCCAATGATTAATTTGTCATAACATCCAAATAAGATGGCGGTGGATTTGATGCCAATTTTTACATCATCATTGCGATCGACCATGGCATATTCAGTGTCATAAGCAATTGTCCAACATATATTAGTAAAGAAAAGCAACCAACAGGTTAACGGAAACTGCTCAATGGTTGCCGCATATACCATCGGAATGCTCCAACTAAATGCAATGCCTAATATGACTTGTGGTAAATGGGTATAACGCTTCATAAAAGGATAAATAAGTGCGGTTAATAATGCAAAACAGGCAATCAACCAAGAGAGTTTATTTAAAGTTAATAATAAACAAAGGGCGATAAATAATAATATAAATAAGGTCAATAATGCGTTTTTTTCGGTCAATGCACCACGGGCAAGGGGGCGATTTTTTGTGCGTTCAACGTGTGCATCAAAATGGCGATCGGCATAATCATTGACTACACAGCCAGCTGCACGCATAACAAATACACCTAAAATAAAAATGAGCGTGATATAAGTATAAGGTAAGCCAGTAAGCCAAATTGCCCAGAGTGTTGGCCAAAGTAGTAATAAGGTGCCAATTGGTTTGTCTAACCGCATTAATTGTATATAAGCTAACATCAATATTATTTACCTTAAAAATCAGAGGAGGCATTATACCGATTACGATAAAAGCTGCAATATTATGATATCGTAGGTTATCTCTTATAACGAAACAAAATGAATATTTGAATAAAATAACTAGCTTTTGATCAATGAGCATGCATATTATGTCATTAAAGCATCTGTAAATATTGATCAACAATCTCCGCTAAAGCTTGATAAAACGGGCTAACCCTGTTTTGCTTTAGCTTTTTTAGATAGGCAGAAGACCAAATCATCAAATGTTCATTGATTAATTTTTTTGCCACTACAGCGTTATTATTTTCAAGCAACATGGCATAGGCCATTAGCATTAATCCAAATTGATCTTCTGGCTCATTTATGCCTGTATTGAGTGTCAAACCATGTTGTTGCAAAAATTTACGATAGTATGCTTGTGATTCACTTAGCAATAGGTGTTCTTTATCGAGGTAAAATGAACCCCACGGCGGTGCCGGCATCGTTCCTTGACCTTCAAATAGTAATGAAAATTGATAGTTAAGTTCAGGATCATCCATATGATTAGCCAATATACTACACTGCTTATCAATAAAAGCAGGATCTGGCCACTTAACCAAATGGTTAATATGTAATAATGCCTGCATTAATGGCGTAGTAACGTTACTATTTGGTGGATAATAAAAAAAAGCACCAAGTAGCTTTGCTAATGTGATAGAAGCGATTTTATTCAAAGAAATATCTCCTCAAAACTATGTCATTAGTTAATTGTTCTAAAACCGTAAAAAAACACTAGTGGTAAGTTGCGCATATTACTTATAACTCCTCAGGATTGAGTACTTTACCTAAAGTATTGCCAGACGCCTTGGCTTGCGCATGGGGTTTTATCACTATATTGGGTTTAGTGAGTTGCGAACTTGGTAGTGGTGCAATATCACATTTATGACCATGATGCTGACGTAGTTTGTCAATTTCGTCAAAATCTAAGGCTCTTTGTGGACACGATTCAACGCAAACAGGTTTTAATCCCTCAGCAACACGTTCATAGCAGCCATCACATTTTGACATGACCTGTTTTTGATGATCAAATTGCGGTGCACCATAAGGGCAATGGATTTCACAATTTCGGCAACCGATGCAAATATCTTGATTAACAACAACTAAGCCATCTTGTGATCGTTTATGCATTGCACCTGTAGGGCAACCCTGTACACAAGCAGGCTCTTGGCAATGATTACATGAGATGGATAAATAGTAGGTAAAAGTATCGTTTTGCCACATACCATCAACTTGCTGCCAAGTACCTCCGCCATACTCGTAAACACGGCGAAAATGAACACCTAATGCATTATCTTTTTCGTCTTTACAACTGAGTTGGCAAGTTTTGCAACCGGTGCATTTTGAAGAATCAATATAAAATCCATATTGCATTTTTATTATCCGTTGTTTAATTTATGATGTTTAATAATGGTTTGACTTCAACCAAATTGGTATGCTGGGGATTCGCTTTTGCAAGTACTGTTGGACGCAATGATGTTAAGCGATTAATACAACCGCCAATATCAATCCCTACCTCATTGGTTTTTGCCCACATCCCTTGCGGAATAGCAATGACACCCGGTAATATCCTGGGTGTGACTTTAGCAGGAATAGAAAGCCGACCGCGGTTGTTATAAACCTCAACTAACTGGCCATGTTTTATTTGCCTTTGCTCAGCATCTAATGGATTAATCCAAAGACTATTAGCAACCGCTTCGCGCAGTTGCGGTAAATTACTGTAACTGGAATGGCATTGCCCTTTGGTATGAAAACCGATAAGTTGCAACGGATATTTTTTACGTTTGAGTTTATCTTCACTGCCTTCAATCGCTGGTAAATACGCCGGAATGGGGTAGAGTATATCGTCTGCATCAAGTTCCCATTCATTGGCTATGTTAGCTAGCGCTTCAGAATAGATCTCAATTTTTCCGGACGGCGTATTTAATGGATTTTTAATTGGATCATCTCTAAAGGCTTTTAATCCAATTTGAGTATCACTATCAGCAAGTTTACGATCAATTACTCCCATACCGTCAGTATCGGCAAAAGGGGGTAAATGAGGTTCACGTTTTCGTAACTGCTCATAACAATACGCTATCCACTCATCTTGACTACGGTTTTCTGTAAATTTATCTTTTACGCCCATTTTCTCGGACAGTTCGGTTAACACATCATACGCTGATCGGTTTTCCCAAAGTGGCTTAATTGCGCGTTGCATACGAATAAGATAGCTATACGCACCAGATGAATAAGAATTATTAATTAAATCAGTATTTTCAACTGATGAAACATCCGGTAACAATAAATCGGCATATTTGGCTGATGCGGTCATATGCGTATCCCAAACAACAATAAATTCACATTTAGACTCATCTTGTAAAATTTGATGGGTATAATTAAGATCTGAATGCTGATTTCCCATTACATTACCAGCGTAATTCCAAATAAATTTAATGCCAACATCCAGCTTATCTTTACCTTTTAGGTAAGCATTTTTAGCTGTCATGTTTGGGCCATCTGCAATTGCTTTCGTCCACAAAAAGAAAGGTATGCTAGTTTTTACTGGATTTGGCAAATTAAAGCTAGGTATCGGATAAACAATACTACCACCCCACGTGCCGATATTGGTACCCGGCTTACCAAATTGACCGGTTATAATGGGTAAAATCATAATAGCTCGAGCGGTATGTTCGCCATTTTGCCAACGCTGTACACCATAACCTTGCGAAATCCAAGCAGCCTTAGCATTGATAATCTCCATCGCTAATTTACGAATTTGTACAGCCGGAATACCGGTTTTTTTAGCGGCCCATTCTGGTGTTTTAGGCGTTCTGTCATAGCCTAATCCTAAAAGGTAAGATTTATAGTCACTATAAGGTGGCGCACTATCAGGTAAAGAATCGGCACTCCAACCAATACAATATTGATTAAGCATGTTTTCATCAATGCGATCTTGCTCAAGTAATGTATAGCCAATTGCGGCAACTAATGCGGCATCGGTACCGGGAATAATTGGGATCCACTCGGCATTATAAGCCACCACGCTTTCGCTATGACGCGGATCAATAATAATCACCCGTGCGTTGCTCTGTTCTAATGCATGAAAAAGCTCTGTAACTTGCCCTCCACCTGACATTCGAGTTTCGGCAATATTATGCCCAAACATCACAACTAAATCGGAATGCTTTATTTGATCAAGCAAAGAATCCTTAGCATTACCAAAAATATAAGGTCGAATAGCCGAAATTTGCCCACTGGAATAATCACCATGATAATTTAAAAAACCACCAATCGTACTTAAAAAACGCTGACATGCATTACGACCTGAAAGATTAGCACCGATTGTTCCTGAACCATATTGGTAATAAATCGCCTCGTTGCCATACCGATTAATAGTATATTTCAATTTATCTGCCAGTAAATTAATCGCCTCGCTCCATGAAATACGTTTAAATTTACCTTCACCACGTTGACCAATGCGTAGCATAGGATATTTTAAACGATCTGGATCATAAGTTCGCCAACGAACAGATCTACCGCGAAGGCAAGGGCGGATTTGATGTAAACCAAAAACGGCATCATTTACCCCATCTTCTGACGCTATTTTAGTAATAATATCGTTTTTAACATGGACTTTTAAAGGACAGCGACTACCGCAGTTAACTAAACACGCACTATAAACAATTTTTTCTTCATCGGTGGGATTTGAAATTGTACTATTAGCATTAGTACTTGGTTCAACGTAGGAAAAAGGTAATTGTATATTATTAGTCAGGGCAGCTACATCATCAATTGTTATCGGTTTTTGTAAAAAATCGCATTTGCTTGTTTTATTCTGTAATTTACTCACATCATTCCCTAATGTTGATATGAAATTATGTTGATAATAATACTAAAAGATGAATAAACAAACTAAAAACGAAAAGTGCTATTAAATTAATCAAAATTCAATGGAGCAATGATTAAGTAGATAGGTTAGCAATATATAATGTCAATATTTTATCCACCACATTATAAATATTTTGATATCAAATTTTTTAAAAAAGTAAAATACTATGCCATTTGTTATCTAAGAAGTCACTATCAAAAATTTAATATTATAGGGACTTCTTTTTTATCTTTATTAACAAGCATTTTTAAATTTGCTGTATAAATCCAAAGGAACAAAATTTATTCACATTATTCTTATGTAAATAAATTTATTAAGCGTTTACCAAGCAACACAAGCAACCCTATCACTAGAATTATTCCAGAAGTGAATATCTACATCACCCAATCGAGCGAAAACATTGTATCTTCTACCTTCTTGAGAGACATCTGTTACCCAATAGTCACCTGAATCCCAACCTGCATCACGATAATCATAAATAATTCCCCATTCACTAAACAACCCTCCAACCCATTGAGAATTATTCCAATAACTAATTCTACGTTGATACGTATTTCCTTGTCCTGGCACCCCTAAATTCCAATCATAACCATTTGCATTTGTATAATCTTGTGCTGCAGGGACAAAATACGTTTGTGGTGAGGAAAGATTTTTACAAAACGAAACCGCATTATCGTAATGCTGACCTGTATCTCCTGATTTTACGATAAACCAACGATCTATTTTAAATTGATATATCAAGTTTTTTGCCATATCACGATAAAGTTCAAATCTTGCTGGTTTAAACATTTTATTCATCGAGTCTTTTGTTGGTCCTTTTAAGGTCACCCGAACAACATTTTCGTCTAATGCATTATTTTCAGCAGTTAATGACAGAGTAATCCCCATACCTGATACTGGCCTTACTATACTGCCATTGATAGCAATCATTTGTCTTGCAGTCATACCTGCAAGTATTAATTTAAAATATAAATTATTTGCTCCAGTTGTAGGGAAATTCTTTGATGCATCGCTAAGGCTTTGTAATTTAAATCCATCATTTTCACTCCACTGTTCTTTTGGACCCGCATATACGCCCGTACCATTGTTTAAATTAGGTTGAGCATAGCACACTAAAGGTATATCAATCTTTGGTTTAATGTAATATGAGTGGCTAGATCCAGAAAAATGGCTCCCTTTTGGTATACCATACGGTGTCCATAACTCAGCATCAGTTGCTGTTAATGTTAGTTTATAAGGTGCATTACAAATATTTAATAGTTTATTTGGGTGTGCTTTAACCTCATCAGTAATATCTTCGCCTTTTTTATTTTGCCACTTAATCGTTAAGCTACCTGTTGCATTCACACGCCCATCACCATCATCGTCTTTCCCATAATTATATGGTTCTCCAACCAACTCAGCTAGGTTAATGCGTGGGTAGTTTGCCACAGGTACTATTGTTTGCACACTCTCAAACGTATCAGCTTTATTCGGTAACTCAATAGGGTTGATTTCGCTTGAAAAATCTATTATACCACTAGGATATAACCCATTGTTTATACCCTGTGGAATATAGCTTTTATTATTTGATAACGTTATGCTTAACAATTCTTCTAAACTCTCTGTTTTCGTAATTCCACCATCCAAAGTTAAATACGGTGCACTACCATGTATGACTTGATTTGTCATTGTCGACAAGGCTATCGCATTATTAGCAGATAGAAGAAGATAAATACAAATAAATAGAGTTAAATGTAAAGAGAAAAATTTTAGAAATGAAAGATGACACTTATATGAGGTATAAAATAACTTTTTCAGACAATTGAAAAAAAGTTTTAAATAATTAAAAAGCGGCGATATTTGAGAAATTGAATGTTTTGGTTGTTGAAGAGTGTTATTAGACGACATTATACCGTTACCTATTCTATTTTATATAGTTTATGATTTTTTTTATTTTAAAAATAAATAGTTAAATTATTTTCAACCATTTGCTAATAATGTTTTTGTGGTGCTAATGTTAAAAAATATCACTTTTGAGTAGTAATACTGTTCTAATTTTAAACAAAAAGCAATGTTGTTTAAAGAAAAACCGCTTTTTTTTTGGTTAAGATTTGTAAAGATCTATTTATAAGATACTACTCAGATAATCCCAATCTTTATTAAAAATTGAGATTATCTATATGCAACCCATTTAATAACGGGTAATCTAACACGCGTTATTTTAAGGCGTTACACATGCTGCCACGGCGTAGGTGTAGATATTATTATTTGAGGTGGTAATATCTCCATATGGAGAGACTATATATCCGTCAGATGCCCAATATTGGTCATCGCTCCAATCGTCATTTCTATGGCGATTATTGTAGGTAAATTCTCCCCATTCATTAAATAAACCGCCTATCCACTTGTCATCAATTTTGTAACTTAGTTGTCTTAGGCTTTCATTTCCTTGTCCCGGCTCGCCCCACTGCCAAGAAGAGTTATTCGCATTGGTATAGTCCCCAACACTAGGTATACGATAATCGTTACCTAAACTATTACAGAATATTTCAGCTTCAGCATAGGAACCATCATTAGAATCATCTGGATTGGCAATATACCAGCGTTCTATTTTAAAGCTATAAAGCAATTTATTGTGGCTACCATCGGCGTAAAGCTTAAATAAAGAGGGATTAAAACTTTTGTTACTCGAATCTTTATTTGGACCTTTTAATGTTATCTTTAATAGCTCTTGATTATAGCCATCCCATCCTTGACCTGTTTCTGCACTTAATAATAATGTCACAGATTGACCACCACTTACTGCTGACACTGTTGTACCATTCGCATCAATGATTTGCTTTGGTGTGATACCGCCTAACAGTAAACGGAAACTGAGTTCATTTGATCCCGTTGTCGGAAAGTTTTGCTTGGGGTCATCAATTTTTTTCACCTGAAAGCCAAGACCTCTGCTCCAGTTTGTACCTTCCATACCATACAGAGCCGGAGGTTGTGCATAACAAACACGTACTCCATTTGTCACTTTAAACCTGTACAGTTGCCAAGCATTCGGTAAGATCCTTGTCCTTGGTACGCCATATTGAGTTGATAGTTGAGGGTTGGTTAAGTAAAGTTCTAACTGATAGGGGGCCGAGCAGGGGTCAAAATTACTTGTAGTATCTGTAATATAGTTATCATTTACATCATACCAAGCAAGTTCTAGAAGACCTGTTATACTGACATTCCCATCGCCATCATCATCTGACCAATAGCCATTTTTACCTATTAAATCGTTTAAATTAATACTTGAATCAGATAGAGGCACTAGTGTTTGGATACTATCAAAAGTGTTTGCATTGCTTGGCAACTCAATTGGTTCATACCCATTTATGACTACTTCAGCATTTGGATATAGATTTGACTTCCCACCATCTGGCACATATTCACGCCCATCAGGGAGTCTGATGCCGAATAACGCTTTAATATCGCTTTTGGTTGCACCACCATCAAAAGTAAGATAAGGTGCATGACCGTGTATCACATCTGCTGTTGTGGCCGATAACGCACCTGCATAATGACTACGGAATGTCATGAAAAATAGAATCGGTATAATATAATGTAATACTGGTTTTGTTTTACAATAATACCAATAAAAAAGGCAAAATATCGAAACAAAAAATAAAACGACCAAATGCTTATAATTGTGGCTTACTTGCCACGACAGGTAAGTGACTATTTCTAACATTATTCATTTCCTTTCCATATGCGGATTTCATTATTTATGTTTGTTTTTTATTAAAAAATCAAAATAAAATCATTAAGTAAACGCTAATAAACAATCAATATCAGGGTGAATTATAAACGATTTTGTGTTTTTAGTAATAAATTTTTATCTTACCTCCTTAAAAAATCGTATTATTTAGCTTACCTAATTAATAGCGGATCTCATCACTTGTTAAAGTGCCTTTACCATTGACCTTGGTCTTATTGTTCAAAGGTTGGTATAATAGCCGCCATTTATTCGAGTAATATAGAAACATTATGTCGCAATCCACTTATAATGCCGTTGATATTGAAGTATTAAAAGGGCTAGATCCTGTTCGTCATCGTCCAGGAATGTATACTGACACAAGTCGCCCAAACCATCTAGGGCAGGAAGTCATTGATAACAGTGTCGACGAGGCCATCGCTGGCCATGCTCGTCAAATCAAGGTAACTCTTTATGAAGATAATTCACTAGAAGTCATTGATGATGGGCGAGGAATGCCTGTTGATATTCATCCGGAAGAAGGCGTGCCTGCAATTGAGCTATTACTTTGCCGTTTACATGCTGGTGGTAAATTTTCGAACAAGAATTACCAATTTTCGGGTGGTTTGCATGGTGTGGGTATTTCGGTGGTCAATGCGTTATCTAAACGCGTTGATGTGACCGTTCATCGTGATGGTCAAGTGTACGAAATAGCTTTTGAAAACGGCAATAAGGTTGAGGATCTGCATGTTACTGGTACGTGTGGGCGACGTAATACCGGTACCAAAGTGCATTTTTGGCCAGACGAAAAATATTTTGATTCTCCAAGATTTTCTGTCCTACGTTTGTCTCATCTTCTTAAAGCCAAAGCCGTTCTTTGCCCAGGTCTTGATATTATTTTTAAAGATAAAATCAACAAAACCGAACAACGCTGGTGTTATCAAGATGGCCTAAAAGACTATTTAATGGAATCTGTTAGTGGTTACCCACTATTACCACAAATCCCTTTTACTGGCAGCCATATTGGTGAAACAGAAGCCGTAGAGTGGGCACTAGTTTGGATGCCCGAAGGTGGAGAACTATTGACTGAAAGTTACGTTAACTTAATTCCAACGATACAAGGTGGTACGCATGTTAATGGTTTACGTCAAGGTTTGTTAGACGCAATGCGTGAGTTTTGTGAGTTTCGCAATTTGTTACCGCGAGGCTTAAAATTAACTGCCGATGATATTTGGGAACGCTGTGCTTATGTTATTTCGGTTAAAATGCAAGAACCTCAATTTGCAGGTCAAACTAAAGAGCGATTATCATCACGCCAGAGTGCGGCATTTGTGTCGGCAATTGTGAAAGATGCGTTTAGTCTTTGGTTAAATCAACATGTGCAAATAGCTGAATTATTAGCTGAAATGGTGATTTCCAGTGCGCAAAAACGCTTAAAAGCCTCAAAAAAAGTTATCCGCAAAAAGCTAACTAGTGGCCCTGCACTACCGGGTAAGCTGGCTGATTGTTCATCGCAAGATTTAAGCCGTACTGAACTTTTTTTAGTGGAAGGGGACTCGGCTGGCGGTTCAGCTAAACAGGCTCGAGACCGTGAATTTCAAGCCATTATGCCGCTTAAAGGTAAGATTTTAAATACTTGGGAAGTGTCATCCGACGAAGTATTAGGATCTCAAGAAATTCATGATATTTCAGTGGCAATAGGTATTGATCCAGATAGCAATGATTTGAGCCAATTACGTTATGGTAAAATTTGTATTTTAGCCGATGCTGACTCGGATGGATTACATATTGCCACCTTACTTTGTGCGTTATTTGTTCGTCATTTTCGTACCATGGTTGAGCATGGGCATGTTTTTGTTGCTATGCCTCCACTTTATCGTATCGATCTAGGAAAGGAAGTCCATTACGCCTTAGATGAAGAAGAAAAAGAAGGTATTTTAGAGCAGCTTAAACGTAAAAAAGGCAAACCAAATGTACAGCGTTTTAAAGGATTAGGGGAAATGAACCCTCTGCAACTACGTGAAACAACGATGGATCCCAATACACGCCGTTTAGTACAGCTATCGCTTGATGATAGTGAGCAAACGATGGCATTAATGGATATGCTACTTGCCAAAAAACGCGCAGAAGATCGCCGCGAATGGCTACAAGAAAAAGGCGATCAAGTTGAACTTGATGTCTAACAAACAGAATGATTTAGAGGAACAATAATGAGTGATATAACTCATGACGGAGTAGAAGTCCAGTCGCTACGTACCTTTACCGAAAGCGCTTATTTAAACTACTCAATGTATGTCATTATGGATCGCGCACTACCGTTTATTGGTGACGGTCTTAAACCCGTGCAACGACGTATTGTCTATGCCATGTCAGAACTAGGTTTAAATGCGCAAGCAAAATTTAAAAAATCAGCACGTACTGTAGGGGATGTGCTTGGTAAATATCATCCTCATGGTGATAGCGCCTGTTATGAAGCTATGGTCCTCATGGCACAACCATTTTCATATCGCTATCCATTAGTTGATGGACAAGGTAACTGGGGGGCACCAGATGATCCTAAATCATTTGCTGCTATGCGCTATACCGAATCACGCTTATCGAAATATGCTGAATTATTATTAGGTGAGTTAGGGCAAGGAACGGTTGATTATACGCCAAATTTTGATGGTACTTTACAAGAGCCGAAAATGTTACCAGCCAGACTACCGAATATTTTATTAAATGGTACAACGGGGATTGCGGTTGGTATGGCAACCGATATTCCTCCACATAATATTCGTGAGGTGGCGAATGCGGCAATTATGTTGGCAGACAATCCAAATGCAACTTTAAGCGAAGTAATGGCTCACATACAAGGGCCTGATTTTCCGACCGAAGCTGAGATTATTACGCCACCTGATGATATCGCGAAAATCTATAAAACAGGGCGTGGCTCAATTCGTATGCGTGCGGTTTGGAAAAAAGAAGATGGAGATATTGTGATTACAGATCTCCCTCATCAAGTGTCAGGCGCTAAAATCCTAGAACAAATTGCTTCTCAGATGCGAGCTAAAAAGCTACCTTTAATTGAAGATTTACGCGATGAGTCGGATCACGAAAATCCAACTCGTTTAGTGATTGTGCCACGTTCAAATCGAGTCGATTTAGAACAAGTGATGAATCATCTATTTGCAACCACCGATCTCGAAAAAAGTTATCGCGTTAATATGAATATGATTGGGCTTGATAATCGCCCGTCAGTCAAAGGTTTGGTTGAAATTCTCACTGAATGGCTTGAATATCGTAAAAACACTGTCACTCGTCGCCTAAATTATCGTTTAGATAAAATTTTAAAAAGACTACATATCCTTGATGGTTTATTGATTGCATTTTTAAATATTGATGAAGTGATCGAAATTATTCGCAACGAAGATGAACCGAAACAAGAATTAATTAGCCGTTTTGCATTAACCGATATTCAAGCCGAAGCGATTTTAGAGTTAAAACTCCGTCATTTAGCCAAACTTGAAGAAGTACGTATTAAAGGTGAACAAAGTGAGCTTGCAAAAGAGCGTGATCATCTGCAAGCTTTGTTAGCTTCACCTAAAAAACTGAGTAATTTAATTAAAAAAGAGTTACAAGAAGATGCAAAAAAATATGGTGATAAGCGTCGCTCACCGATTGTTGAGCGCAGTGAAGCTAAAGCTATTAGTGAACAAGAGTTAACACCATCCGAACCTGTTACTGTTATTTTGTCTGAAATGGGCTGGGTTAGAACCGCTAAAGGTCATGACATTGATGCTACAGGTTTAAGCTATAAAGCGGGTGATAGCTTTAAAGTCGCCGCGAAAGGAAAAAGCAATCAGCCAGTTATCTTTATCGACTCAACAGGTCGTAGTTATGCTATAGAGCCAAATACCTTACCATCTGCCCGAAGCCAAGGTGAACCATTAACTGGTAAACTAGCGCTACCTGCGGGCGCAACGGTTGAACATGTGCTGATGTGTCAAAATGATAATCAAAAATTTCTAATGGCATCCAGTGCAGGTTATGGTTTTATTTGTCAATTTAATGATTTAGTTGCCCGCAACCGCAACGGTAAGGCGGTTATCAATTTGCCAAATAATGCAAAAATACTCACACCTATGGAAATTCTATCTGAAGATAGTTTACTGCTGTCTATTACTCAAGCAGGTCGAATGCTCATCTTTCCAGTAAAAGATTTACCAGAACTTGCCAAAGGTAAAGGAAATAAAATTGTGTCGCTATCTGGCGCAGATGATAGTCTTTCTTATATGATATTCATTACCTCAGAGGCATCAGTGACTTTGTATGCAGGAAAACGTAAACTGACACTCAATCCTGCTGATTTACAAAAATTTAGAGCAGAACGAGCACGCAAAGGCACAGCGTTACCACGAGGTTTACAAAAGATAGATAAGATTGAGGTGAACGAATAATATGTCTTTTATCTGGGCGATGATTACTGGCTTTGTATTAAGTATTGTATTAAAAACGGGATGGGGGTTTTTATTTGGGTTATTTATTGGTCCAATGCTTTACCAAGCATTTTGCAATAAATTAACCGAACAAAAAACCAAAGCAAACCCAGAACTTTACTTAACGGTTGTTTTTGAAGTCCTTGGTCATTTAAGTAAAGCAAAAGGTGTTGTCACTCAAGATGATATTAATCTGGCTAGCCAATTCATGGACAGATTACAACTGGATCGAAATAGTCGAAAACTAGCACAAGACTCATTTAATCGAGGCAAAGCCAGTGACTATCCACTCAGGTCTCGTTTAGCTGAGCTATATGCACAATATCGTTACCGACGTAATGTGTTAAATATTTTTTGTGAGCAATTGATCCAAGCGGCATTAGTTGATGGAATTTTAGATGAAAAAGAGCAACAAATTCTTTTTATTGTAGCTGAAGAATTTAATATTCCACGTCAACAAATGGCAATATATATTCAAATGATGATGGGTAGTTACCATTTTCGTTATAATAGTTATAACAACCAACAAAATCAGCGGGATCAATATCAACGTAGTAATCATTATGGTGGTTATCAAGGCCGATCGACGCAATCAGATCTACAAAATGCTTACAGAATTTTGGGTATTGACTCATCTGCTGAAATCTCAGAAATCAAAAGAGCTTATCGTAAATTGATGAATGAACATCATCCAGATAAATTAGTATCTAAAGGTTTACCAAAAGAAATGTTGGAAGCTGCCAAAAAACGTGCACAAGAAATTCAAGCTGCTTATGATCTTATCAAAACAGCTCGTGGTTTTAAATAGAGACTATTATTATGCATTGGCGATCAATCCTTCGCATTATTGGGCTATTAATTGCCCTGTTATCGATATTTATGCTACTACCAGCTCTTATTGCTTTAATCTATCGTGACGGCGCTGGTGCAATCTTTGTTCGATCATTTTTTGCTGCATTGATATTAGGATGTTTATTATGGCTACCTAATCGCCACCATCGCCATGAACTGAGCACGCGTGAAGGCTTTTTTATCGTCGTACTATTTTGGGTTGTGCTTGGTACAATCGGTGCCTTTCCTTTTATTTTTGATACGCATATTAATTTAAATTTAACCAATGCTTTTTTTGAATCGTTCTCGAGCCTAACCACTACGGGCGCCACAACAATTGTTAAGTTAGATCATCTACCTAAAGCTCTACTTTTTTACCGCCAATTACTGCAATGGCTTGGTGGTATGGGGATTATTGTCTTGGCTGTCGCCATCTTACCATTGTTGGGTGTAGGGGGCATGCAACTTTATCGCGCTGAAATCCCCGGCCCACAAAAAGACAGTAAAATGCGTCCTCGCATTGCCGAAACCGCAAAAACACTTTGGTCAATTTATATTTTGCTGACAACACTTTGCGCTATTTGTCTTTGGCTGGCTGGCATGAATGTATTTGATGCTGTATCACATAGCTTTTCGACAATATCAATGGGAGGATTTTCAACTCACGACGATAACCTTGCTTACTTTAATAGCGCCACAATCAATTACATTGTTACTCTCTTTTTAATCTTATCGGGTTGTAACTTCGCGCTTCATTTTGCCGCATTAAGTGGATTTTCAATTAAAGTTTACTGGCGAGATCAAGAATTTAGAACTTTTGTTTTTATTTTAGCTGTTTTAATTGCAATCTGTGCGTTTGGCATTTATTTTTATCAACCAGAACGGAAATTAAGTATCGATAAAATAGTACTGCAAGTTGTATCGATAACGGCAACGGTTGGATTTACGGTTGATGATATTAATACATGGCCTTCATCATTACCGATTTTTTTACTGTGTGCTTCATTTATTGGTGGTTGTGCAGGTTCAACTGGCGGTGGCTTAAAAGTAGTTCGAGTTCTGCTGTTGTTTATGCAAGGGTCGCGTGAATTAAAGCGTTTAATTCATCCAAATGCTATCTATACTTTAAAATTAAATAATCGAGTAGTGCCTGAACGTATTATTGAAGCTGTTTGGGGATTCTTTTCGGCATATGCGTTAGTCTTTTTAGTTAGCTTATTTGCTATTATGGCAACCGGCATTGATACTACAGATTCTTTTTACATTGTTGCCTCATCACTGAATAATTTAGGGGTCGGCCTTGGTAGTGTGAGCGATAATTTTGCTAGTGTGAGCGATATAGTAAAGTGGGTAATGGTTGTCGATATGTTATTTGGGCGGTTGGAAATCTTTACACTATTGGTTTTATTTACGCCTACTTTTTGGCGAAGCTGATTTTATACTAAAACACATACTTTCCTGAAAGTTTTTGACAAAATACGTAATTTTTATAAATATTTTATTGATTATTTGCTCAATTACAGCCAGAATTACAACGCAGCATGTGCTGTATTTATTAGAGGTAATCACCTGACATATGGAATGGATCATGGATCCTACAATTTGGATTGGCTTATCCACTCTGGTTGTACTTGAAATCGTCCTTGGCATTGATAACATTGTTTTTATTGCCATTCTTGCCGAGAAACTTCCTCCCCAACAACGAGATAAAGCACGCGTTACTGGTCTCGCTTTCGCATTAATTACACGCGTTTTATTGTTAATGTTCACGGGATGGTTAGTTACGCTCACCACGCCGTTATTTTCAATATTCGGAATCAACTTTAATGCACGCCAACTGATTATGTTAATCGGCGGGGTATTTTTACTATTTAAAGCAACCATGGAACTCAATGAACGCCTAGAAGGCTCATCTCATGAAGATGGTAAACCGAAAAAAACGTCTCATTTCTGGACTGTTGTTGCGCAAATTGTGGTATTAGATGCCGTCTTCTCACTTGACTCAGTTATTACTGCTGTTGGTATGGTTGAGCATATTCCTGTGATGATTATTGCGGTATGTATTGCAATAGGTATTATGATGGTTGCGAGTAAACCTCTGGCTAATTTTGTCAACGCTCACCCAACTATTGTTATCCTCTGTTTGAGTTTTTTATTAATGATCGGTTTTAGTCTCGTTGCCGAAGGTTTTGATTTTATGATTCCGAAAGGTTATTTATATGCGGCTATCGGCTTTTCAATTATGATTGAGTTTTTCAATCAATTAGCTATTTTTAATCGTCGCAAAGCATTAAACAAAAAACCATTACGCGAACGCACAGCTGAAGCAATTTTACACCTATTAAAAGGGGATGCTGAAGAAGATCCAGATAGTCACACTACTGATGTGGCATCAGATACTCATAAAAAAGCTCCGGTGTTTAATCATCAAGAGCTGAGCATGGTTGAACGAGTTCTTGGACTGGCACAACGTTCAGTCAGTAGCATTATGACATCTCGACTTGACGTTGATATGGTTAATATTAATGACGATCGTGACGCTATTATAAAAGAAATTTTTGATAATCCTCATTCACGTTTAGTAGTCACCGATAATGATTCAATTGATGAGCCTTTAGGTATTATCCAAGTCAATGATCTTTTAAAAGATGTGCTGCAAAGTGAAGCACCAATTGATATTCACTCACTTATCAAACAACCTTTAATCTTTCCAGAAACGGTATCGTTACTGGTTGCACTAGAACAATTTAAAAAGGCTAAAACGCATTTTGCTTTCGTAGTTGATGAATTTGGTTCAATGCAAGGGGTTGTCTCGGTAACAGATATTATCGAAACCATTGCTGGTGATTTCCCGACCGAAGAAGAGGAAATTGATGCCAAACATGATATTCAATGCCTTGGTGATAATAGTTGGATGGCTAATGGTTACATTCCTGTTGAAGAACTAGTGCGTTTTGTGCCAATTGCCCTTGATGATAAGCGTGAATATCATACCTTGGCTGGGCTGTTAATGGAAAAAGCGCAGCATTTACTCAATGTTGGCGAAACATTACAAATCGGCGATTATTTATTTGAAGTCGCCGAAATAGAAAGCCACAGAATTCTTAAAGTAAAAATCACGTTAAACAAACTTGATTCTGTAACGTTATAGTATAGTGCAGCGAAATAACTAGAATAACGCTTGACCAAAATAAATAACTGGCAATAATAAAGCAGTAAAATTTCTGTTTATTTGAAGATGTGGGGCAACAGCTCTTCATCTTTTTTATTTTTACCTCTTGGTAAAAATAGATAGCACTCAATAAACTTTTATTCTTGCTTATCAATCTAAATTAGGCCTTAACTTATGAATTCAATATTTGAAAAAATATTTCAGCTGAAAGAGAAAAAAACAACTGTCGGTACCGAAATTATCGCTGGTTGTACCACTTTTTTAACAATGGTTTATATCATCTTCGTCAATCCATCCATCTTATCTGCAACTGGAATGGATACTTCTGCTGTTTTTGTATTAACCTGTGTGGTTACTGCCTTTGCGACGATTCTAATGGGTTTATTTGCCAATTTACCGATTGCATTAGCGCCTGCGATGGGACTTAATGTCTTTTTCGCCTATGGTATATGCGGTGCAATGGGCTACTCTTGGCAAGTCGGCATGGGCGCCATATTTTGGGGCTCTTTAGCCTTTTTTGCTTTGTCACTTTTTAAAGTCCGTCATTGGTTAATTGAGCATATTCCACAATGTTTACGCATAGGCATTAGTGCCGGTATTGGGCTATTTATTGCTTTTATGGGTTTTCAAAATATGGGGATTGTAGTTGCATCTCCTTCGACACTCTTAACAATGGGTAATATCTTATCGCTGAAAGTTTTATTGGGATCGCTTGGTTTCTTCATCATTGTTATTTTAGCAGCTCGTAACTTTCATGCAGCCGTATTAGTTTCGATTTTAGTCGTAACATTACTGGCATTATGGCTTGATCCTAATATTAGTTACCAAGGTATTGTGTCTATGCCACCAAGTGTGACTAGCGTTGTTGGTCATGTTGATCTAGCTGGCTCGCTTAATATCGGCATCATGGGTGTTATTTTTTCGATAATGATTGTCAGCCTATTTGATTCATCAGGCACTATTTTAGCATTAACTGATAAAGCTGGAATCAGTGACGAAAAAGGTCGATTCCCCAAAATGCGCCAAGCGCTATTGATCGATAGTTTTAGTTCATCTTTAGGAGGATTATTTGGCACATCATCAGTGTTAACCTATATCGAAAGTTCAGCTGGTATTTCAGTGGGGGGGCGAACAGGATTAACCGCGGTTGTAGTGGGTTTATTATTCTTAATCGTGACATTTTTATCGCCACTTGCTCATTTAGTACCAAGTTATGCAACATCTGGCGCACTTATCTTTGTTGGGATCTTAATGGTTTCAAGCTTAGTTAAAGTTAACTGGTCTGACTTAACTGAGGCGACGCCAGCCTTTATTACCGCAATCATGATGCCATTTGCCTTTGCCATTACTGAAGGTGTTGCACTTGGTTTTATCTCTTACGTGGTATTAAAAACCTTTACGGGTAAATTTAAGCAATTAAATCTGTGTGTGATTATATTTGCTGTACTATTCGCTTTAAAATTTATTTTTATCGATCACCACTAAAAAATAATACCCCATCGTTACTTACGGTGGGGTATATAGCAATTAGCAAAACAGCTAGTATATGTCTGGATATACTTATTACCCGTTTTAAAATTTACCGGTTTTTCTTCATTAAAATAGCGACCACCTTCTACAAATAATTAACGCCAAGATCAAGCACTTATTGATAGCAAAAACTTGACATTATCTCCTCTGGGGTCTAGAATCTTGCGACCCAAAACTTATATACATAGGTTTTGGTCTACAGTTATTAATTACGTATCTAAAAAGCAATTTTAAATTTATTTTAATTAATCAGGAGCTTATTAATGGCAACAATTAATCAGCTGGTACGCAAACCAAGAGCACTAAAGGAAGCGAAAAGTAACGTTCCTGCGCTTGAAGCATGCCCGCAAAAACGCGGTGTTTGTACTCGTGTTTACACAACTACACCGAAAAAACCAAACTCAGCATTACGTAAAGTATGTCGTGTACGTTTAACCAATGGTTTTGAAGTGACTTCTTATATCGGCGGTGAAGGTCATAACCTACAAGAACATAGCGTAATTTTAATCCGTGGTGGTCGTGTTAAAGACTTACCGGGTGTTCGTTATCACACTGTTCGCGGTGCACTAGACTGTGCAGGTGTTAAAGACCGTAAACAAAGCCGTTCTAAATACGGTGTTAAACGACCTAAAGCTTAATGGGACTCCGTTAAGTAAGGCCAAACTATATAATTCCATTTAACTCATTTGAGTTTTGGGTAAACCTGAAAAATTTATAACATATAAACGGAGTATTCCAATGCCACGTCGTCATGTTGTCGGTCAAAGAAAAATTCTTCCTGATCCGAAGTTCGGTTCAGAGTTACTGGCGAAATTTGTAAATATTTTAATGATAGATGGTAAAAAATCTATCGCAGAATCAATCGTATATTCAGCTCTTGATAAATTAGCTGAGCGTAGTGGAAAAGACCACTTAGCAGCTTTTGAAGTTGCACTAGATAACGTAAGACCAACTGTAGAAGTTAAGTCTCGTCGCGTTGGTGGTTCTACATACCAAGTTCCTGTTGAAGTGCGTCCAGTTCGTCGTAATGCACTTGCAATGCGTTGGATTGTAGATGCTGCACGTAAACGTGGCGATAAATCAATGGCTTTACGCCTAGCGAATGAACTGATGGATGCTTTTGAGAACAAAGGTACCGCTGTGAAAAAACGCGAAGATGTTCATCGTATGGCTGAAGCTAATAGAGCGTTTGCACACTATCGTTGGTAATATTCGCACTTGTATTTATATAAGTGACTTGAATTAGGACTGATAGCCCTTATTTGCTATCAGTCAACCAAAATGATGTTTTATTAAGCAAGCGATTCTAAACAGAGGATTAATATGGCTCGTACAACCCCTATAGCACGCTACCGTAATATCGGTATTAGTGCACATATTGACGCAGGTAAAACAACAACGACTGAACGTATTTTGTTTTATACTGGTGTAAGTCACAAAATTGGTGAAGTTCATGATGGTGCAGCTACCATGGACTGGATGGAACAAGAACAAGAACGTGGTATTACTATCACATCTGCTGCAACAACTGCATTCTGGTCTGGTATGGGCCAACAATTTGAACCACACCGTATCAACATCATCGACACCCCGGGACACGTTGACTTTACAATCGAAGTTGAACGTTCTATGCGTGTTCTTGATGGTGCAGTAATGGTTTACTGTGCAGTTGGTGGCGTGCAACCACAATCTGAAACTGTATGGCGTCAAGCAAACAAATATAAAGTTCCACGTATTGCATTTGTTAACAAAATGGACCGTATGGGTGCTAACTTCCTACGTGTTGTTGATCAAATCAAAACTCGTTTAGCAGCAGTACCTGTTCCTTTAGTTTTACCAATCGGTGCAGAAGAAGGATTTACTGGTGTTGTTGATTTACTTAAACGTAAAGCAATCAACTGGAATGATGCTGATCAAGGCGTAACATTCACTTATGAAGATGTACCAGCAGATATGGTTGAAGAAGTCGAAGAATGGCGTTCTTTCTTAATTGAAACTGCTGCTGAAGCAAGTGAAGAGTTAATGGAAAAATACCTTGGTGGTGAAGAGTTAACTGAAGAAGAAGTGAAAGCAGCATTACGTGAACGCGTACTTGCTAATGAAATCATCTTAGTCACTTGTGGTAGTGCCTTTAAAAATAAAGGTGTTCAATTCATGCTTGATGCGGTTATTGAATATTTACCAGCACCAACTGATGTACCAGCAATCAAAGGTGAATTACAAAACGGTGAAGCTGCAGAACGTCATTCAAGTGATGATGAACCATTCTCATCATTAGCATTCAAAATTGCAACAGACCCATTTGTTGGTAACTTAACATTCTTCCGTGTTTACTCTGGTGTGGTTAACTCTGGTGATACTGTTCTTAACTCTGTTAAAGATAAAAAAGAACGTTTTGGTCGTATCGTTCAGATGCACGCTAACAAACGTGAAGAAATTAAAGAAGTCCGCGCTGGTGACATCGCTGCTGCAATCGGTCTTAAAGATGTAACTACAGGTGATACACTTTGTGCGGAAAGCGCACCAATCATCCTTGAAAGAATGGAATTCCCTGAGCCAGTAATTTCGGTTGCTGTTGAACCAAAAACCAAAGCTGACCAAGAAAAAATGGGGCTTGCTTTAGGTCGACTAGCACAAGAAGACCCTTCATTCCGTGTTCACACAGATGAAGAATCAGGTCAAACCATTATTTCTGGTATGGGGGAGCTTCACTTGGAAATCATCGTTGACCGTATGAAACGTGAATTTAAAGTGGAAGCAAATGTAGGTAAACCACAAGTTGCTTACCGTGAAACAATTCGCAATGAAGTAGAACAAGAAGGTAAATTTGTTCGTCAGTCTGGTGGTCGTGGTCAATATGGTCATGTATGGTTAAAAATCAAACCATTAGAGGCGGGTGGCGAAGGCTACAAATTCAACAATGAAATTGTTGGTGGTGTGGTTCCTAAAGAATACATTCCTGCAGTTGATAAAGGTTGTCAAGAACAGATGAAAAACGGTGTTCTTGCTGGTTACCCAATTGTTGATGTTGAAGTCACTATCTTTGATGGTTCTTACCATGATGTTGACTCATCAGAAATGGCATTTAAAATTGCCGGTTCAATGGCATTTAAAGACGGCTTCATGAAAGCTAAACCTGTGCTTTTAGAACCGATTATGAAAGTAGAAGTTGAAACTCCAGAAGATTATATGGGTGATGTTATCGGTGACTTAAACCGTCGTCGCGGTATGATTGAAGGAATGGAAGATACTGCAACTGGTAAAACAGTTAAAGCACAAGTTCCACTTTCAGAAATGTTTGGTTATGCAACAGACCTTCGTTCACAAACTCAAGGTCGTGCTTCTTACTCAATGGAGTTCTTGAAGTACAATGAAGCACCAACAAATATTGCAACCGCAATTATTGAAGCTCGTAAAGCAAAATAATTTTATCTAAATAAAGTAACACTTCCCTTAATAGCATAGGGGAAGTGATTTAATAAAGGAACATTAAGATGTCTAAAGAAAAATTTGAACGTACAAAACCCCACGTTAACGTTGGTACAATCGGCCACGTTGACCATGGTAAAACAACTTTAACTGCGGCAATTACTTCTGTACTTGCTAAAAAATACGGCGGTCAAGCGCGTGCATTCGATCAAATCGATAACGCACCAGAAGAAAAAGCACGTGGTATCACCATCAACACTTCACACGTTGAATATGACACACCAACTCGTCACTACGCACACGTAGACTGCCCGGGCCATGCTGACTATGTTAAAAACATGATCACTGGTGCGGCACAAATGGACGGTGCTATCTTAGTCGTAGCTGCAACAGATGGTCCTATGCCACAAACTCGTGAGCACATTCTTTTAGGTCGTCAAGTAGGTGTTCCTTACATCATCGTATTTTTAAACAAATGTGATATGGTTGATGACGAAGAGTTATTAGAATTAGTTGAAATGGAAGTACGTGAACTTCTATCTCAATATGATTTCCCAGGTGATGATACACCAGTGATTCGTGGTTCAGCGTTAAAAGCGTTAGAAGGCGAAGCAGCATGGGAAGACAAAATTGTTGAATTAGCTGAAGCATTAGACAGCTATATCCCAGAGCCAGAGCGTGATATCGACAAACCATTCCTATTACCAATTGAAGATGTATTCTCAATTTCAGGTCGTGGTACAGTAGTAACAGGTCGTGTTGAACGAGGTGTTATCAAAGTTGGTGAAGAAGTTGAAATTGTGGGTATCAAACCGACAACTAAAACCACTTGTACTGGTGTTGAAATGTTCCGTAAATTACTTGACGAAGGTCGTGCGGGTGAAAACGTTGGTGTATTACTACGTGGTACAAAACGTGAAGAAATCGAACGTGGTCAAGTACTTGCAAAACCAGGTTCAATTACACCACATACTGATTTTGAATCAGAAGTGTATATCTTAAGCAAAGATGAAGGTGGTCGTCATACTCCATTCTTTAAAGGTTACCGTCCACAGTTCTACTTCCGTACAACTGACGTAACAGGTACTATCGAATTACCAGAAGGTGTAGAAATGGTAATGCCTGGTGATAACATCAAAATGACAGTATCATTAATTCACCCAATTGCGATGGCAGAAGGTTTACGTTTTGCGATTCGTGAAGGTGGTCGTACTGTTGGTGCTGGTGTTGTTGCTAAAGTTATTAAGTAATTTAACTTGCTACCATAAAGCGCAGCTATTGATGCGCTTTATCATCAGTAAAAAAGGTGCGCATTGTGCGCCTTTTTTATTTTCTCATCAATAATCTCATCTATTTTTAGACTAAATTAGCTAGCTGAATTATATTGCTTTGCTCAAGTACTGTGAAATGCTACATTTCAGGTCTATTACATTAAATATTTATTAATATGGTTCCTCCAGTATCTAATGCTTATATTTAGCGCGTTGATTGATAACCTAAAAGTAATTTTATAACTTAAAATTATGCATGAGCTTACTATTAATGAATTTAATTCAGGATACTATCAACTAATACCTTATTTATCTCAACGAATATAGCGTTTACAATAAACTCAGCAATAGAGGGTTATTGGCTTATTAGAAGTATAAAGTTTATTCGAATTCATTAATTAGCAAGAGAGGATTTTATGGAATATCTACAACTTGGCAATTCTAATATTCAAGTATCTCGTATTTGTTTAGGGTGTATGAGCTTTGGTGATCCAGCCAGTAAAATGCATCCATGGACACTTAATCCTGACCAGAGTGAAGTAATTATCAAACATGCGCTAGATTTAGGTATTAATTTTATTGATACAGCAAATACTTATTCAGCCGGTACAAGCGAAGAATATTTAGGGAGAGCAATTAAAAAAAACATAGCCCGCGAAAAAGTTATCCTTGCAACTAAAGTCTATTTTAATGAGGGACATCTTTCCAAAGCAGCGATTGAAAGAGAAATTAATGGTTCTCTTAAACGACTTGGTACTGACTATATAGATTTATATATCATTCATCGTTTTGATTATACAACACCAATAGAAGAAACAATGGAGGCATTACATAATCTTGTCAAAGCAGGTAAAGTGAGAGCATTAGGGGCTTCCGCCATGTATGGTTATCAATTTTATAACATGCAACTTGTGGCTAAACAAAATGGTTGGACACCTTTTGTTTCGATGCAAAATCACTATAACTTACTGTATCGAGAAGATGAGCGAGAGTTAATTCCTATCTGCCAACAATTTAACGTCTCCTTAACACCATATAGCCCTCTGGCTGCTGGTAGGCTCACTCGTTTAGAATGGCAAGCGAATACATTACGCAGTAAAACCGATCAGATTGCTATCGCCAAATATGATAGCACGCAAAAAATGGATGCTATTATTGTGCAAAGAGTCAATGAACTTGCCAAAAAATATGGTGTAACAATGACTCAAATAGCGTTAGCTTGGCAATTTGCTAAGGGGATCACCTCACCAATTATTGGCGCAACTAAAACCAAGTATCTAGATGATGCTGTTGGCTCACTGAAGATCTCATTATCGAAAGAAGATATCATATATTTAGAAGATCAATATATGCCACATCGTATTGTTGGTGCGATTTGATTGGTGAGATGGGGGTGAGTTGTGCTTTTGCAAAAAGCAGATATAAAAATACAATATAATCAATGTTATTTATTAACTTGTCCAAAAATGAGGCTATTTTTGTTGGGTAGATAGATTGAGTGGCTTGTAGCTCTTCTGCCCAATTTTTACTTGCATAGATGGGCACTACAACTTTTTATGATTTTTTGCTGAAGCTATTATTTTAAACTTAGTTCAGCAAACTAGTTTAAGTTTACGATGTTTCGCTTAGAATTCTTTTAAACCTTTGATATCTGCGTGTTGCATACCGCCGTATTTTTGTCACTATTTATAAAAAATTGAATTGATCATGCCGTATTTATGGCAAAGTGATCCTTTCCAATAAAAGTAAAGTATAATCAACATGGTGTACATACTCCTAAAAATATGAAGAGAATTACAAATGCTAAAGGCAGAAAATAATGTCATTATATTTACAAGAAAAATTGAAATTATCAGTTATTGAAAAAGAAAAAAAGGCAATTGTTCAAAATATCTCAAATAAATTACGGATTGATAGTGATTCAATAACGTTTCAATCGCATAATTATAATGTTTTTTTGTCAAAATTTATTGATAAGATTGAATATCAGCTTGTTGATTTATCAGTAAATGAAAATTTATTATTTAACCGATTTTGTGATTTTTTGAGTAGTATTAATAATAATGATTTAGTAGCTTTCCAAATTATAACTTGTAATACATATTATTATTTAAAATTGCATATTAATAATATTAAGCAAAATCCAACATTATTTTGGAATATGAAAGTAAAGAATAGTAACAAGAAGCTAGAGTGTTTGCTAGTTGCCATAAATAACTCTTTTGGGTTTTCAATTTTACCAACAGAGCATTTTTATGAATTAAGAATATGGAATGATAATAATCATATTATGGAAAATCGTAAATATTTAAAATAATAATATAGAAATTATAAAGTTTAAGTAGTAGGTACTATTATAGCTTGATTAATTTCTTTATCTTCACCGCCCCAGATAGCTATGAACCACTAGACGCAAATGATAACCAAGAATAACAGATTCGCTCCTTCTATACCGATCTGAATGGTTGTCAGGAAGCGCTGATGGATAAAATGGCAAAATATTATGAGAATACAGCTATCAGCTCTGGGGTAGACGAATTCAGGAAATTGGTTAAGAACCAATAGAGCAGATCAAACATAACTAATGACAAACACGGGATTTTGCCCGTGTTTTTGTTTCCAGAACTGAATAAAACACTCAACAACTAACCATTATTGCCCATGGCTGTCATCGTGGTTTTCGGTATGAATAACGTTAATATAGCTAGGGATGGCTGGCGTATTAACATAAAAGAATGCCCATTGAATCCCGTCTATTTTTTTGGTTTGACGTAAATATTGTTTTAGTAATATATCTTCCTGAGAATCATCTTCTGATTGCTGATGTATATAATGATCAATAAACTCATTATATGTATCTTCATCAGTCGCTAAATATCCATTGTGATTTTCACAATATTGTTTATATAAATCGAATAATTTGTCGACAAAAACATTATATTCTTTTTCAATATCAAACGTTTTAGGATTACTATACCCCAAAGTCGCAAAAATCTTATCAGCAATAGCAGAACCGGATTTTGATTTTTTTAATGCAGAAAAGACTAGATAACCAGGTAAAAGAAATAATAATCCCATAGCAGCCATAAGAAGTAGCGAAAAATCATTTTTAGAAAAGGCCATTACTACAAAATAAAAGAAAGTAAATACCCCCAATCCTCCAGCACCAATAAAGAAAATGCGCGGTAAAATAGGTATATTTAGTTTTGAATTGCCAGCTTCTGTTCCCTCTGTTGCATAAGGATGTAACCATAAAAGCTTATCGGCAGGACGGCGTAATGCATAAGCAAAATAGCTTCCACCAGCTAGTGGATCAACAACCGCCTCCACGTAGTCTCCCTCATTAAAAAAGGTTCGACAAAATGCGCCTTCAATCACCTTATCACCTAATTTACAGCAAAAATACTGCTCAATATCGGCTGTATCGTAATCAATGTTTTGAATTTTTGCTGCATTTATTTTCATACTATTAGCCATAGAAACTAAATCTAAATGCCCTATTGTGAGTAAATTGACATCAGGGCGTCCAGCTAGTTTGCGAGCATTAAGATAACTTTCTTGCGTGTCATAGACCTCCAGATCGGTGATATAACCAGTAATAATTTGGTAATAATGGTTATCGCCTATATTCTGTTCCATATTTTTTATTCCTTATATTTATCTGTTCAATTATTTGTTATTTTTTGTTTCGTTCATCAATGACTTTAACCCAATTAGGTAAAGTTGGCGTTCTACAGTAGTAATCTGTTAATGCTTTAAATTTTTTTAACTTTTCAAAGTCAGGGGTCTGTGGATCGTTAAATATTTCAGGGTCATTGATTCGATACAATTTTTTAAAGCGTTCCTTTTCTTTTTCAGAATCATATTTCCACGGTTTTTCATACCCCAAACAGGCATAAATTTGATTGGAAATAAAAGAGTATCCTCCTCCACCCATCAAAAAAGCAGCAATAATTGCAATGATCCAACCCAAAAAACTGTATTTAAATATGTTAAAAATATAATTTAATGAACAACCGTTAAATAGTTCAATAATTAACAAAAAAAGCAGGATAACAACGGCAAATATCGTCATCAAAATAAAACTAACTTTTAAAAGTGCGAACGTTGTTAAACCAATATTTTGCGGGAAAATTATCGCATGTTGTTTTGGAATTCGTACTGCATAAGGCTGGTAAACATCATTTTTTTGTGGCTTAACAAGCATTTCAACATAATCGCCATCATTAAAACCAATCGTGTTAAGTCTTCCCTCTACTTTTTTATTGCCGATATGGCAACAAAAGTGTTGCCCTTTTAAAGGTGGGCGGCAACAAATAAAAAAGCAAATAAATGCTATAATTGAACAAAACACCGCATAAAGATCTTTTTCTATTCGATCCGTCGCCGTCAGCTTAGTGTCAGTTTCTTGGTTATTTTGGCTTACCGTTAAACAACTGACTGTTCCTTTTAATAAACAAAAATCATTCTTCACAAATCACTCTCATTAATTAATTCATTGATTATTATTAAATATTATTTTTGAGATATCAATCTTATCTTTTAATCCACTATCAAGAGAAGTTATCAAAAAAACATAATTCTAATCATATTAAAAATATCAATCAACTAAAAAAGATATTTGAAGTTATTGAAGTTATCAACTTTACTTATTCAATCAGTTTGAGTATATAATGGTCGCCTTGTCGATAAAAACAACAAATGGAGGTTGTAATGATCACCCATATTAGCCCATTCGGATCCATGGATTTACTTGCTCAAGCTGAAGTCGATATTTTAAAAAAATCAGCCAATAGCGAGCTTTATAAATTGTTTAGAAATTGTTCATTGGCCACGCTTAATGCTGGAATTAAGACTGATAATACAAAAGATCTATTAGATAGATTCCAGTCTTTCGAAATTAATGTCATTAGTAAAGAGCGTGGCGTTAAATTAGAATTAGTTAATGCACCAGAAAGCGCTTTTGTTGATGGGCGAATTATTCGTTCGATCCAAGCCAATTTGTTTGCTGTATTACGTGATATCCTTTTTTTAAATAGTCAAATCAGCGCTGTTAAAGAGCTTATCTCTAATATCAAATTTGAAAGAGATCATTCGTTTTATATTACAAACTTGGTTTTTTCAATTTTACGTAATGCCAATGCACTCCATGTGGGGGAAGAACCCAATTTAGTTGTCTGCTGGGGTGGGCATTCCATTAACGAAAACGAATATTATTATGCTCGCCAAGTGGGAATGCAATTGGGCTTACGTGAGCTGAACATTTGTACCGGTTGTGGTCCTGGTGTGATGGAGGCACCAATGAAAGGAGCAGCTGTTGGTCATGCTCAGCAGCGCTATAAAGACAGCCGCTTTATTGGTATGACCGAACCATCAATTATTGCAGCGGAACCGCCTAATGCGCTAGTGAATGAACTAATCATTATGCCTGATATCGAAAAACGCCTTGAAGCTTTTGTGCGCATGGCGCATGGCATTATCATTTTTCCTGGTGGACCAGGTACTGCCGAGGAGTTACTTTATATTCTGGGTATTTTATTAAACCCAGCCAATCAGCATCAAACACTTCCTCTTATCTTGACAGGACCTAAAGAATGCGAGGACTATGTTGCATCAATAGATAATTTTATTCGTAGCACATTAGGTGATGAGGCAACCAAGCTTTACCAAATCGTGATCGACTCACCCGAACAAGTGGCACGTATTATGAAAGATGGCGTTAAACATGTTAAATCTTCACGCTTAAAAACCGGCGATGCTTATGGGTTTAATTGGCTACTGAAAATTGATGAATCTCTACAACATCCTTTTGAGCCAACGCACGCCAATATGGCGTCATTAAATCTTCATCGTGATCAACCAGTGGAACTATTAGCCGCTGATTTGCGCCGTGCGTTTTCTGGTATTGTTGCTGGTAACGTAAAAGAGTTTGGTATGAAACAAATTAGCGAACATGGTCGATATAAATTACAAGGTGATATTGAAATTATGCAGCAACTTGATAATTTATTGCGTAGTTTTGTTAAACAAGACCGAATGAAATTACCAGGGGGAAGTGCTTATCAACCTTGCTATGAAATTTGTTATTAAAATAAGGTTAGTCACAAATTTAATCGAAAATACATCCAATCTTATCCGCCGATAATCCTCGGCGGAGTAATTTTAACAATTGATAGTTAAGATAGTTTTTAAAAATCACCTAAAATATCTAACGCTTCAGAAACTTTTTTAACGGCAAAAATCTGCATATTTTCGGGTTTTTTCTTTGGCATATTGGCAATAGGTACAATGGCCTTTTTAAACCCATGTTTAGCCGCTTCAGAGATACGCTCTTGTCCGCTTGGTACCGGCCGAATTTCGCCACCAAGACCAATCTCACCGAAAATAACAATATCTTGTGGTAGCGGACGATTGCGAAAACTGGATACCAGCGCTGCTATCAATGCTAAGTCAGCACTAGTTTCAGTAACTTTAACGCCCCCTACAACATTTACAAAAATATCTTGATCGGCCATTTGTAATCCGCCATGCCGGTGCAATACCGCAAGCAATAATGCTAGTCGATTTTGATCTAATCCAACCGTTACACGTCTTGGATTACCATACATAGAGTGATCGACAAGTGCTTGTATTTCAACCAGTAATGGTCGGGTACCTTCCCACAATACCATAACCGAACTACCCGGTAGCATCTCATCACCACGGCTTAAAAAAATTGCTGATGGATTACTAACCTCTTTTAGACCTTGTTCTGTCATAGCAAACACGCCCAGTTCATTCACTGCTCCAAAGCGATTTTTATGACTGCGTAGCGTTCTAAAACGAGAATCAGCATCACCATCTAATAAAATTGAACAGTCAATACAGTGCTCAAGCACTTTTGGCCCAGCTAGTGAACCATCTTTGGTTACATGCCCAACCATAATAATGGCAATTCCTTTCGTTTTAGCAAACCGCGTTAAATAGGCAGCTGTTTCGCGAACTTGTGCAACACTACCGGGGGAAGATTGAATATCAGTAAGGTGCATCACTTGAATAGAGTCAATTACCATAAGTTTAGGTTGTGACTGTTCGGCAAGCAGGCAAATTTGCTCAATGCTTGTTTCGGACAGCATATTGATATTATCAGCCGGTAAACCCAAGCGATGTGCACGCATCGCAACTTGTTGAAGTGATTCTTCACCTGTAACATAAAGTGTATTCATTTGTGATGAGAGCTTACTCATGGTTTGCAGTAACAACGTACTTTTACCTGCACCAGGATTCCCCCCAATTAAAATTGCACTACCCGGTACGACGCCACCACCAAGCACACGATCAAATTCTGAAAAACCCGTTGAAAATCTTGGTAGTGCCTCTAAACTGATTTCGGATAATTTTTGAATTTTAGCCTGCCCAGCACCACTACCCGCATACCCCGTTAATCGGTCATTACGCGATGATGCGCTAGCAAGCCTAACTTCGGTAATGGTGTTCCAAGCATGACATGAGCTACATTGCCCTTGCCAACGCGGATAGTCTGCGCCACAATCATTACAAACATAAGCTCGCTTTACCGCTTTTGCCAATTTAATCTCCTAACCTTCACTTAATAAACTGGTTGATAAAATGCACCATAAACCCGTTAAATCAGCATAATTAATACTGATTCTTGCCTTTTCAACCACTTTGGGTTTGCCATGATAGGCAACGCCTAAACCCGCTATACGAATCATCATTAAATCATTGGCTCCATCACCAATTGCCACCGTTTGTTCAATGGGGATATTGAGTGTTGTTGCTAATTGTTGTAATGTCCTTGCTTTATATTTTGCATCAACAATTTGGCCATTCACTTTACCGGTTAACTTGCCATGTTTAATTTCTAACTCATTGGCATAGGCATCAACTAATTTTAATTTTTGCTTCAAGTGATCAGCAAAATAGGTAAAACCACCCGACACAATAGCAACATGCCAATTTTTTTTGTGCAATTCTTTTACTAAATAGGTCAAACCAGGCGTAAGGGGTAAGTTGTCTTTTACTTGCTGTAAAAGATCCTGATGTGCACCTTTTAACGTTGCCACACGTTTGCGCAAACTCGTTGCGAAGTCAAGTTCTCCACGCATCGCTTGTTCGGTCAAGGTCGCAACTTGCTGCCCGACACCATACAATTTAGCCAATTCATCAATACATTCTAGCTTAATCGCCGTTGAATCCATATCCATTACCAATAAACCTGGGGAATGGAGTGTAGGTAAATTGTCAATTGGCGAAACATCGATACCTAATGTTAATGCAATACTTTTAGCTTTTTTGGGCATGACACCGGCAATGCGAACAATCTGATAGGTTTTGATTTTCCATGATGATACAATCACCATAGGCATAGCAAGTTGATCTTGGAATTTTGATAAGACTGTTTTATTTAATTTTTTACCATAAATAATCCAACCTGTTTTACCTGCATTATAATCTAAAGGAACCACTTCACAACCATTTAATGAAAGTGGTAATCCTTGCCAATATTGGATATTTTCAGGTAAATCATTGTAGGTGAGCGTGTAAGCCATATTAGAAAGTCTTCAGAACATAAAACAAGCCCAAAATTTACCATAACTACTACAGATTGTCCAAGTTAGTCTTTCGTTATTTTTCTACTTGCTTTTATACTAAAACACCATGTTACCTGAAACTTTTTGACAAAATAAAGATTAAACTTGGCACGTTATAGTTTGGGCTAGTCTATTTATAGTCACCAATTGATAAATAACAATAGACTTACTTAATTAAACACAAGCAAATTAATTACACTTTCTTTAATACTGCATAGAAAAAGCCATCACCACCATTTTCAGTAGGTAAAAATTGTTTAAGATCACCTTGTAATTTAGCGCGGGTGTTTTCTTGTAAAAAACGCTCTATTTGTAATTTATTTTCGTCTGGTAGAATGGAACAAGTGGCATACACCAAAGTACCACCTGTTTTTAAATATGCCCAAATGTTATTTAAAATCGCATATTGCAATGCAGTTAATTGTGCTATATCGCTATCTCTTCTTAGCCATTTTATATCTGGATGTCGGCGAATAACGCCAGTTGCCGAGCAAGGGGCATCAAGCAAAATCCGATCAAATTGTTGTCCTTCACACCATTGTTCTGGAGTTAATCCATCGCCAACTTTAACTTCGGCATGTAGGTTTAAGCGTGTTAAGTTTTCGTGAATGCGCTTAACTCGGCTGGGATCAATATCAACGGCTAAAACTTGTGCTTTTGGGGCAACTTCTAAAATATGTGTGGTTTTACCACCAGGCGCTGCGCACATATCCAAAATATACTCGCCATTTTGTGGTGCTAACAAATAAGCTGCATATTGAGCAGACAGATCTTGTACCGTAACAGCACCATTATCAAAATATGGTAATTTAGTCACATTCACAGGCGAGAATAATCGCAGTGCACAAGGTAGCTCAGCAAAGGTGTCAGACTCAATTTGTTGCTCAGCAAGTAATTGTTGGTACTCAGTGACTGTATATCGATTAAGATTAACCCGTAACCACATTGGTGGCTTTTGATTATTAGCATTGACAATAGCCTGCCACTGCTGTGGATAGGCTTGTTTAAGGCGGGCTAACAGCCAACTTGGGTGTAATGATTGCTGGTTTTGTTGTTTGTTATCTTGCGTAAATTTTTGTTGTAATGAGGTTTGCTGGCGTAAAAATTCGCGTAATACGCCATTGATTACCCCCTTAAGTTGTGTCTTTTTCAGTGTGTTGACAGCATTCACTGTTTCGCCAACTGCGGCATGTTCTGGAATTCGGGTATAAAGAATCTGGTAAATTCCCACTAACAATAGATAGTGCAAAATTCTATTTTTACCGGTTAACACTTTACTCATTAAGGTGTGAATATAAAAATTAAGTTCTGGCAATACTCGCATTACACCAAAACAGATCTCTTGCACCAATGCTTTATCTTTATCGGCTATTTTATGATTTAAAGTTATCAATGTAGCGCTTAATGATTGACCTTCTTCTAGCACATTAAAAATAGTTTGTGCACAAATAGCTCGAATATTTTGATGTGATCGATTATTCATAATGATAGTGACCTAAATTCAACAATATGCTGATTATAAAATTAATGATCCAACCCAACCGGCAATAAATAACGGAATATTAAAATGGGTAAATGTTGGGATAACGCTATCGCGAATATGGTCATGTTGCCCATCATGATTTAGCCCTGAAGAAGTGGCTAAAATGGTATCTGATGGTGGCGATCCTGCATCACCGATTGCACCAGATGCGCCAATTAAACATACGGTTGCAATTGGCGAAAAACCAAGCTGTACACAAAGAGGCACATAAACTGCAGCAATGATAGGAACTGTCGAAAATGACGAGCCAATACCTAAGGTAATAATCAGCCCAATCAACATCATAACAAAAGCAGCAATTACTTTATTGCCGGCAAATAAAGTCGCGCTATGAATCACAAGTGGTTCGATTTCATGAGTCTGTTTTAATACTTCGGCAAAACCTTGTGCTGAAATCATCACAAAACCGATCATTGCCATCATTTTGATACCATCAGTAAAAACGCCATCCGCTTCGCCCCATTTAATCGAACCCGATACAATAAAACAAATAAAACCAATTAAAGCGCCTAAAATCATTGACCCTGTATAAAGTTGAACAGTAAAGGAGAGAACAATGGCTAATAATGAAATAATTAGTGAGCGTTTATTCACATTGTTTAACGCATCTAAATTCGCCTCGCCTCGAATAATTTTATATTCTCGGGGTTTACGATAACTGACGAAAATAGCCCATAATAAACCCATAAACATACCTAACGCTGGAATCGCCATTGCATGCATCACATTAACATGGCTAACATCCATGCCAGATGCAGTAATATTTTTTAATAATATTTGATTTAAAAAGATATTCCCAAATCCCACCGGTAAAAACATATAAGGCGTAATTAGCCCAAATGTCATAATACAAGCAATCATCCTTCTATCGAGCTGTAATCGCGACATCACATATAAAAGTGGCGGAATTAAAAGTGGAATAAAGGCAATATGAATAGGAATAACATTTTGTGAGGAAATACTAACTAACGCAATAATGACTATCAAAACCCATTTAATACGTTTTTTCGCATCGCTTGAGGTAAGCTGCTTGATCGCTTTATCTGCCAATAATTCAGGTAAGCCCGATTTTGATATTGCCACTGCAAATGCACCTAACATCGCATAAGAAAGCGCAATATTTGCCCCATTGCTGATCCCAGTATTGAATGCATCAATGGTTTCTTTCAACGATAAATGGCTAAATAGCCCACCAACAAATGCACCAATAATTAAGCTAATAACGACATGAACACGGCAAAGGGACAAAATTAACATACAAATTACCGCAACCACAACTGCATTTATTGACGAGAACAAATCAAGCACTGTATTCATAAATAGATTCTTAGTTGAGAAGCAAAGCTTATTATTTTAGGTGATAGATATTGAAAGTGCAATCAATAGTGTATACTCACTTCTTTTTAATATACAAAACTAAACGCGTGTTGCTAAAGAATATTAAAAATAGAAAGCCTTATAGGCAAATAAGGCTATTGTGGAGTGCGGTGAATGAGAAATAATATAGACGGACATTTTTTATTAATTGGTTTAATGGCTTACCCTATTCGCCATAGTTTATCCCCTCAAATGCAAAATACCATTTATGCTAAATTGAATGTACCCTATGTTTATTTAGCATTTGAAGTTGATCAAGAAAAACTGCCTGATGCAATTAAAGGAATTCGGGCATTGGGTTTACGTGGTAGTGCGATATCTATGCCTAATAAACAGCTTGTCTGCCAATATCTTGATAAGCTAACACCAGCTGTCGAATTGAGCGGAGCATGTAACACTATTTCAAATGATAATGGGGTCTTAACTGGTTATAACACTGACGGAATGGGTTATATGCGTATGCTTAAAGAAGCCAACATTAATGTGATAGGAAAAAAAATAACTATCCTTGGTGCGGGTGGCGCTGCGACAGCTATTGTGGTACAAGCTGCGCTTGATGGTGTAAAAGAGATCACCATCTTTAACCAAAAAGATGAATGCTATGCCAAGATCGAAGCGGTTGCAAAAAAATTGAATCAAAATACCCAATGTCATGTGCGTGTTATCGATCTAGCTGATAAAGATCAGCTACGCCAAGAAATTGCAACGAGTGCGGTTCTTTGTAATGCAACAGGTGTTGGGATGAAACCATTAGAAGGACAAAGCTTAATTACTGATCCAACAATGTTAAATCCTGATCTTGTTGTTACAGACTGTATTTACAGCCCACGTAAAACAAAACTACTCGAAATAGCTGAACAACAAGGCTGTAAAACATTAAATGGTATAGGTATGATGTTATGGCAAGGCGCTGCGCAAATAAAAATTTGGACAGGTGAAGATGCCCCTATTGAATATGTGAAAGAACAAATGGGCTTTAATGATTAGTTGAACTAAGTGTTATTACATTACATCAACTTTTTTTACTCTTTTGTTTTATTTGATATAACCCATAAAATAAAACCCTATAATAAACGCATCGACGATTAACAGGATATAAAATGAAAACAGTCACTATCAAACAACTTAAGATCGGTTTGGGCGCGCCCAAAATTATTGTGCCAATTGTCGGTAAAACTAAAGCGGAATTAATTGATGAAGTTAAGTTTTTACAATCTATTGATTTTGATGTTTTAGAGTGGCGTGTTGATCACTTTACGAACGTTGATAATATCAATGCAGTAAAAGAGATGGCAAAGACAATAGGCGATTTATTACCGAATAAACCTCTTTTATTCACCTTTAGAACCGCAAATGAAGGTGGTGTCAAACCATGGCCATTAACATCATATATTGAATTAAACAAAGAAATGGCTTGTAGTGGACTTGTCGATTTGATTGATGTCGAATTATTTATTGGCGATGATTACGTAAAAGATATGATTACTGTTGCACACAAAAACCAAGTATTTGTTGTTGCATCAAACCATGATTTTGAAAAAACACCCGCTAAAAGCGATATCATCTATCGATTAAGAAAGATGCAAGACCTTGGTGCCGATATACCTAAAATTGCCGTCATGCCACAAACAACTAATGATGTGTTAACCTTGCTTGCTGCAACAACTGAAATGAACGAAAAATACGCCACAAAACCCATTATTACCATGTCGATGGCCGGTCTTGGTGCTGTTAGCCGTATAGCAGGTTCAACATTTGGCTCAGCAATGACCTTTGGTGCTGCTAAAAATGCATCAGCACCCGGTCAATTAGATGTCAAACAATTACGATATATTTTAGACGCATTATATCAAAGCCACAGTTAATCGCTTAAATCACTAGGTTACGGGCTGTTGATCTTCTACTTTTACAATAAACGAACGCATTGCAACACACTAGAAGGTATTTTATATCGAATTTGAATACCATAGCTATGGTTATCATAGGTACAGTCCCATTTGATGAGCTTCAACGAATAAAAAGATATAATTGCAGACAGACACGTATTTTTGACATATGGCATTAACATATGAACATATTATTTTCGACATATACCAAGTTTTTTGATATTGAAATTGAGAACAATAAGGCAGTTGAAATTAGAAAAGCGATTATTCATAATTTTAGAAAGCCTTTTATAAAACAAGATATGCAAACCCATGGTCCGTTGTGGAATCAATACATGGCGCCCCAAGGAGCAATGGATATTCGCCATCTTGATATGGATATAAATATACAGGGTTATATACTAGTTGATGGAAAAGGAAAGAATATGCAGCTATATTTATCTTCTTTAAAAAATTTTTTATCTTATCTTGAAAATAGACGTGATGGTTTATTTCCGGCTACTTATTTTGTTAATAAAGATTTTACCTTTTGTCTTGGCGAAAATGGCGAAAGAGGAACAATGAAACCTATTTATGTATATAAAGGAATAAAAATCTAAACAAAATCAGGATAACGTATTTACCCACTAAAACAGAGTCTGCCAAAGGGGAAAGATATATGGCACCTTAAGAAATAATAACAGGCTTTTATTAATGATGTTTATTAGGTCAGTCTCAAACGTTACATTCTTCGTGGAGCTATTTGTCAATATGTATTGCGATTTCATCGATGAAAAAAAGGCATTTGCAGATTTAAAAAAAATAATGCGCTTATGGGATATAAATGATAATTCACAGCGGTTAATGAATTTATTCTTTGAGCAATTAGTACGTTCTAAATGGGATAGGCACAGAATATATAACTTTGCTTTTGTATATATAAAAGATAACTTATCTGATACGGATTATGATGATATACCTGAAGCTGCTTTTGATTATTTAGCGGATATAGAATCATCGATTATTGGTTATTGTAGCTATGATTCATTTTTGAAAATTCCTGATGAGCCACAGAATAAAAATGAACTAATAGCTTATGTTAGAGGTCAAAAATGGAAGAATTGATGTATCTATAATAACTTTTATTTAAAGTTAGCTGGAATATGTTTAATTTACTCATTCAAATTCCAATTCTTGGTGTGATAGATGTATTCATCACACATATTGCCACTTAAGGTTTAAATTATTTACTCGGTATAAAAATACATCATACTAAAATATTTGTATCAATAAATCCAATCTCGAAAATATTTACTCTCATTTTGTATTAATTTCAAATTTTCTTTTAACTCTTTTACGTCTCTTAATTCTTCTGCTTCACGAGGTAAGTTACGAATTAATAAATTTGCATTTTTCATTAATAGTTTAAACAAATGATTGGAGCTATTGCACCGCTATATACTATTTCGTGTTTATCATACCTATTATTTATAAATCTGATACTACAAATTTTATTAACTAAAAAAACTCAAAATAGAATGGTCCATCCATAAAGATAAAATGGACTATGTTCTTTTGTTGAATTTTATGAGCTTCTTTTAACCACCAGTTTAATATAATTACTGTGAAATCGTCCCATTTTTCGTCTGGAAAGCAAATATCTCCGATTTGAAAATATATTTCCGAAAATACTTGAGTTGATATTTTACTTTTTGATACACGAATAGTATCAGAAGTAATTATTAAATTAATCATTATAGTTACACAATCCAAAAACTGTATATTCTATTTTAAAAAATTTATTTTAACTTGCTTAGCTTCAAAATTATTTCTTTATAATCATTTTTATAAAAATCATTTTTAGCTTTATTATACATTTCTTCAAAAGAAGCGATAAATAGATCTATATAGTTATTTGGAATGGATTCATTACGATTTAAAATCTTTTTTATTTCAATGTAAAAATTTCTTTCTGATTTCGCTTTAGGACTTATATTTAGAATTGATAATAGGTAATCCCATTTTTTGTTGTCCTTATAAAACTGAGGAAATTCAGTAATAAATAAAGAAACATAGTAATCAATTTTCTTAATAGTTTTTAATTCATTGAAAAAATCAAAAAAATCATTTAAAGGAGGCAGGCTATATCGTTCTATCATATTACCTATACAAGATACTATATTTATAATGGTTTCTTTGTTTAAATTTTCATTTTTATACAATTGGATTAATTGTTCAGCTAATGAGATATCAGTAAAAAACTTTTTATAATACAAAGAGTATTCTTTTCTAGTAAGTTTTTCTAAATCAGATATCAGCTTTGATAGCGCTATATAATCATTTCCTCTATCCCAAGTTTTAATTTTGTAAGTAAGAATCTTTAAAAGATCAAGATTTTTTTCTAATTGAGTCACTAGCATGCACCTATACCAGTAAACTTACCATTATTTTTCACACTCATGATATTTCCTTTAGGGAGTATTTAATTATTTCGCTCACTCAGTGGAGTAACTTCGAAAGGCGCCCAAATTGGCCGTTCCCATTGTATGAAATTATTAGTTAGGATTTCTTTTATATAACTTTCAAATTTAGAATTAAAGTATTTATCAGAAATTATTGTTATTTCAAAGGTATAATGTTCATCGCATAATAATTCACTAAGCCTATCAATTTTGTCAATAACAGCAATACTAAAATTATCCAATTCAGCTCTAGCAATATAACGACCTTTTTCATCTTTACAGGATAATTTACATTTAAATGCTTGTTCTATCTTAGCCAGCATTTCTTTAAATGAATTATTATTATCAACTAATACAAAAGTTAACCATCTTTTATGTATATTCATCTAACTCTCCATCTTACAAGCCCAGTTTAATATTAGAGCCCATACCCATCCCGCCATTGTTGACATTAAACCTTTATTAACTTAATTACTATTAGCATTGTCGTAGCTCTTTATCCTACATACATTTAATTATAGAACCAGCTTCTATGATTTTATTTTTAGTAATATTTAATTTCATATCTACCTATTACATTAAAAATATGATCATAAGTACTAAGTATTACACGTTGCCTTCCTTTTTTACGATCCTTGTCAACTAAATTAATTATTTCGCTCACTCAGTGGAGTAACTTCGACAGGAGACCAAATTGACCGTTCCCATTGTATGAAATTATTTGTTAGGATTTCTTTTATATAACTTTCAAATTTAGAATTAAAGTATTCATCAGAGATTATTGTTATTTTAAGTGTATAATGTTCATCGCATAATAATTCACTAAGCCTATCAATTTTGTCAATAACAGCAATACTAAAATTATCCAATTCAGCTCTAGCAATATAACGACCTTTTTCATCTTTACAGGATAATTTACATTTAAATGCTAGTTCTATCTCAGTCAACATTTCTTTAAATGAATTATTATTATCAATTAATACAAAAGTTAACCATCTTTCATGTATATTCATCAAACTCTCCATCTTATAAGCCCATTTTAATATTAGAGCCCATATCCATCCCGCCATTGTTGACATTAAACTTTTATTAGCTTAATTACTACTAGCGTTGTCGTAGCTTTTTATCCTACATACATTTAATTATAGAACCAGCTTCTATGCTTTTATTTTTAGTAATATTTAATTTCTGTAAATACCCCAAACCTAGTACACAACTCACGTAGAAAATCATGCTGCTTGTTTTAGTGTTTTATACTCAATCGGTGTCATGTTATTTAACGCCTCATGCGGTCTTTCGGTATTATAAATCGTTAA